>NZ_JAUTAN010000001.1:2190202-2503088 GCF_030818655.1 Nocardioides zeae
CGTCGCCGAGGTCGTCACCGCCGAAGAGGAAGCCACCGGCCCGCGTCTCGCGCACGAGGACCTTCACGGCCTCCCCCTTGTGCATGCCGGGCGAGCGCACCTCGATGACGTTGCGGCCCGGCTCGACGCCGAGGTCGTGGGCGGCGGCCAGCTCGGTGACGAGGGGCAGCAACCGGTCGTACGCGGCCTGCGGGTCCTCCAGCCGCCGGGTGTGCACGGCGATCGCGAGGCCCTTCTCCTCGACGTACGCGTCCTCGGCCTTGGCGGTGCGCAGCACCTTCGGCAGACCCAGGAGGAACGACGACAGCCCCTGCGGCGGGCGCGGGGAGCGCACGCGGCGGTCCTGGGTGTCCCAGCGCTCGTTGCCGTACTGACCGAAGACGTAGAGGTCGCTGCCCGCGTCGTGCACCAGCTCGCCCACCTCGTCGAGGCCGCCGAGGGCCAGCACCTGGCGCGCGGGACGGCCGGTCACGACCGCGAGCGCACGCACGTGGACGGCGAGGTCGACGAGCACCCCGGGGGCCTCGTCGTGGATGTGCGCGGCGGCGGGGTCGTCGACGATCGGCGACAGGGTGCCGTCGAAGTCGAGCGCGATCACGGACCGCGCGGCCACGTGCACGAGCTCGTCGTAGCGGCGCGCTGCCTCCGCCGAGGTGAACTGCATGACGCCTATCGAAGCACGCGCGGCGCCCATCCGCCGCACGGACGGTCAGGGTGACGGCTCAGCGGTGAGCCAGGTCTCAGGAGGCGGAGTAGTCCGACGTGAGGATCACGGTCAGGCGGTCGCCCCGCATCGGGTCGACGGCGGGCATGAGGCGCGCGATGCCGAGGTCCTCGGCGAGCAGCTGGGCCTGCGCCTCGAGGCGCTCGGGGTAGTAGACCGTCGAGCTCGGGATCGTGCCCACCCAGTTGTCGGAGCCGACGACCTGCCAGCCGGCCGCCGAGGCGGTCTCCCCCGTGCGCGACGCCAGGCCGCTGATGCCGGAGTTGTTGTAGACCTCCACGACCGTCTGGGACTTGTCGATCTCGGGCTCCTCCGTCGTCGGCGGCGCCGTGGGCTCGGGCTCCTCCGTCGCGGGGGGCTCGGTGGTCGAGGTCGCGGCGGGCGCCGCGGCCGAACGGATCTCCTCGTCGCCGTCGTCGCCCCCGGTGAAGGCGAACGCCAGTCCGGCCATCACCACCGCGACGACGCTCAGCGCGACGAGGGGGGCCGGGTAGGCGGCGCCCCGCTGGTCCCCGGTACGGCGCGCGCCCGCGCGCTGCGACATCGGGGGCCTCACGCGTCGAACCCGAGGCGGCGGGCCGAGCGCTGCCGCTGCCGCGCGGCCCGGAGGCGGCGCAGGCGACGGACGAGCAGCGGGTCGGCGGCCAGGGCGTCGGGAGAGTCGATGAGCGCGTTGAGCACCTGGTAGTAGCGCGTCGAGCTCATCGCGAACTTCTCGCGGATCGCCTGCTCCTTGGCCCCCGCGTACTTCCACCAGTGCCGCTCGAACTCGAGGATGTCGAGGTCGCGCTCGGACAAGGCAGTGCTCCCGGGGGTGTTCCGCGCAGCGGCGGCGACGGCGTTCGCGGCATCCATGGTCAGGACTCCCTCGGAGGATACGGTCCCGCCAGCGGCTTCCGGACGCCCCGGCGGGTGACATCGCCCTCGATCGTACGCGCCGAATCACAGCGGTGTCATTCGCTGCGCGGCGTGGCGCCGTGTCTCCCGCGACGCACTAGGGTGGACGTCGTGGCTCGCACCGGCACGGCAGACCTGGTCATCGTCGCGAACCGACTTCCCGTCGACCGCACGACCAATCCCGACGGCAGCCGCGGCTGGCGTCGCTCCCCCGGCGGGCTGGTCAGCGCCCTCGAACCGGTGATGCGGGCGGGGGACGGCGCGTGGATCGGGTGGCCCGGCGTCGCGGGCCACGACGACCTCGAGCCCTTCGTCGAGGACGGGATGCAGCTCGTCCCCGTGGGCCTCAGCGCCGAGGAGGTCGAGGAGTTCTACGAGGGCTTCTCCAACTCGACCCTCTGGCCGCTCTACCACGACGTGGTCGCCAAACCGGAGTTCCACCGCGAGTGGTTCGACTCCTACGTGAAGGTCAACGAGCGCTTCGCGGCGGCGGCGGCCGAGGTGGCCTCCGAGAACGCGACCGTCTGGGTGCAGGACTACCAGCTGCAGCTCGTGCCCCGGATGCTGCGCGACCTGCGGCCCGACCTCCGCATCGGCTTCTACCTGCACATCCCGTTCCCCCCGAGCGAGCTGTTCCAGCAGCTCCCGTGGCGCCGCCAGGTGCTCGAGGGCCTGCTCGGCGCCGACCTCGTCGGCTTCCAGCTGCCGGCCGCGGCGCAGAACTTCATCCGGCTCGTGCGCCAGCGCGTCGGCCACAAGACGCACCGCGACACCGTCTACCTGCCCGACGGGCGCACCGTGAAGGCCGCCGCGTTCCCCATCAGCATCGACACGGCCGGCTTCGAGGAGCTGGCCCGCTCGGAGAGCGTGGAGCGCCGCGCCCGCGCCATCCGCGAGGCCCTCGGCAACCCGGCGAAGATCTTCCTCGGCATCGACCGGCTCGACTACACGAAGGGCATCTACGCCCGGCTCCGCGCCTTCTCGGAGCTCATCGCCGACGGCCACTTCGGCGTCGAGGACGCTGTCTTCGTGCAGGTCGCCACGCCCTCGCGCGAGCGGGTGGAGCAGTACCGGATCCTCCGCGACGAGATCGACCGGCTCGTCGGCCGCATCAACGGCGACCTCGGCCGCATCGGCCGCCCGGCGATCTCCTACCTCCACTCCTCCTACCCGCGCGAGGAGATGGCCGCGCTCTACCGCGCGGCCGACGTCATGGTCGTCACCCCCTACCGCGACGGCATGAACCTCGTGGCCAAGGAGTACGTCGCGTGCCGCTTCGGCAACGACGGGGCGCTCGTGCTCTCCGAGTTCGCCGGCGCGGCGGAGGAGCTCCGCCAGGCCTGGCTCGTCAACCCCTACGACATCAACGGGATGAAGCAGGCGCTGCTCGCGGCGTACGAGGCCGACCCCAAGGACCTCAACCGCCGCATGAAGGCGATGCGGCGCACGGTGCGGGAGAAGGACGTCGCCTTCTGGGCCGACCACTTCCTGGAGGAGCTCTCCGCGACCCGGCCCGAGCACGGCAAGCCGCTGCGACCCGCGCGCAAGTCCTGAGGAACAGCCTGCGGGACCCTCCCCGCGGCGGGTGACTCGCGAGTACCTTTCGGGCCATGGACCTCCTCCCGAAGCCCGACCAGGTCGTCGCGGCCACCGGCAACGTGGCCCACAAGGTGCTGTACGGCGGGCTGGCGGACCTCCGTCCGATGCCCCGCGTGCTCATCGACGACGGGCAGCTGCGCGAGGTCTACCACTACCGGCCCGACCCGTCCGCCCCGGAGACGGGCGACCCGGTCCTGCTCGTCACGCCGCTGGCCGCGCCAGCGACGTGCTTCGACCTGCGGCGCGGCTGCTCCCTGGTCGAGCACCTGGTGCGGGGCGGTCGGCCGACCTACCTGGTGGAGTACGGCCAGGTGTCCTTCCGCGACCGCAACCTCGGGATGGAGCACTGGATCTCGGAGGTCGTGCCCACGGCGATCCGCGAGGTGTCGGAGCACGCGGGCGGACGTCCCGTGCACGTCGTCGGCTGGAGCCTCGGCGGCATCTTCTCCGTGCTGACGGTCGCCAACGACCCCGACCTGCCGGTCGCCTCCCTGTCGGTCGTCGGGTCGCCCTTCGACCTCAGCCGGGTCCCTCTCATCGCGCCGCTGCGCCCGCTGCTCAACCTCGACCTGCTGCCCCCGCAGCTGCGGGCCGTGACGCGGGCCTACCAGGCCTTCGGCGGCGCACCCCGGCCGCTCGTGCGGTGGGCGTTCCAGCTCTCGGCGTTCCAGAAGCTCGTCACCAAGCCGCTGGCGCTCCTGCAGAACCTCGACGACCCGGAGTTCCTCGCCCAGATCGAGGCCGTGGACCGGTTCACCGCCGGGATGATCGCCTACCCGGGCCGGTCGTTCGGGCAGCTCTACCACCGCATGTACCGCGGCAACGCGCTCCTCTCCGGCGTCTTCGAGCTCGACACCCCCGACGGCTCGACGGAGGTCTCGCTCGACGCGATCACGTGCCCCGTGCTCGTGTTCGCCGGAGCGAACGACGGGATCGCGCCGATCAGCGCGGTCAAGCCGCTGACGACGCTGCTGCCGAACGCGTCCGAGGTGCAGTTCGAGGTCGTGCCCGGCGGGCACCTCGGGATGCTGACGGGTCGCGCGGCCCGCACGACCACGTGGACCGCGCTGGACGAGTGGGTCGACCGCTGGTCGACGCCGACCCCGGTGGACGGGCCCGGTCCCGAGGGTGGCGCCCCCTCGTCCCCGAGCGCTCCCCGGGCCGACCGCATCGGCTCCAACCGCGCCCGCCGCTACGGATCGGCGTCGTCGCGTGCCTTCGGCTGAGGTCTCCCCCGCGGGGGTGTCCGGGGCGCTCCCCCGCTCGGTCCGCATCGGCTACGGCAGCGGCTCGGTCGCGACGGGCGCCTTCGGCACGGTGCCGGGGCTGATGCTGCTGCCCTACCTCACCGACCAGCTCGGCATCGCGGCGCTGCTGGCCGGCGCCATCGTGGTCGCCCCCAAGGCCTGGGACGTCGTGCTCAACCCGGTCGCCGGCCGCATCACCGACCGGAGCACCGACCCGCGCGGGCCGCGCCGGCCGTGGCTGCTGCGCGCCGGTCTCCCGCTCGCCGTCCTGTTCGCGGTCATCTTCGCCTCGCCCGGCTTCGACTCCCGCGCCCTCGAGGCGGTCTGGGTGCTCGTCGCGTTCCTGGCGTGCGCGACGGCGTACGCCTTCTTCCAGGTGCCCTACGTCGCCATGCCCGCCGAGATCACCGACTCCTACGACGAGCGCACCCGGCTCATGACGTGGCGCGTCGCGCTCCTCGCGCTGACGATCCTGCTGGCCGGGGCGAGCGCACCCGCGATCCGGGACGCCGTCGGCGGACGGGACGGCTACCGCGTCATGGGTGTCGCGATGGCCCTCCTCATCGCCGTGGGCGTGCTCGCGGCGTACGTCGGCACGCGGCGCGCGCCCGTCCGCGCCCCCGCCGCCGGGGTCGGGAGCCTGCGCGAGCAGCTGCGGGTCGTGGCCCGGGCGCGCGACTTCCGGCTGCTGCTCACGACGTTCCTGCTGCAGGCCCTCGCGACGGGCACGATGCTGGCGGGGGTCGACTACGTCGCGCGCCACGTGCTCGGGAACGCGGGCGCGGCGACGCTGCTCTTCGTGTGCTTCGTCGGACCGGCGCTCGTGCTGACGCCGGCGTGGACGGCGTACGGCGAGCGGGTGGGCAAGCGCCGCGGCTACACGCTGGCGTCGCTGCTGCTCGCCGCGGGCGCCGTCGTGCTCGTGGGCGCGGAGGTGCTGCCGGGAGCGGCCGTGTACGGCGCGGTCGCGCTCGTCGGCGTGGGGTACGCCGGCTGCCAGGTCTTCCCGCTCGCGATGCTCCCCGACGCCGCCGCGGTCGACGCGCGGCGTACCGGTGAGAACCGCGCCGGGGTCTACACGGGCGTGTGGACCGCCGGCGAGACGCTCGGCCTCGCGCTCGGACCCGGCGTCTTCGCCGTCGTGCTGGCCCTCGGCGGCTACGTCTCGGGCACGGACGGCGGCACCAGCCAGCCCGGCTCCGCCGTCACGGCCATCGTGCTCGGCTTCTCGCTCCTGCCCGCGGCGCTCACGCTCGTGAGCCTGCTGTGGCTGCGCCGCTACCGCCTCGACGCGGCCACCGTGGCCGCCCCCGAAGGGAGTCCCGCATGAACGGCGACGAGGTGCTCGCCCGGCTGGC
Organism: Nocardioides zeae; assembly: GCF_030818655.1. Lineage (NCBI taxonomy): Bacteria > Bacillati > Actinomycetota > Actinomycetes > Propionibacteriales > Nocardioidaceae > Nocardioides > Nocardioides zeae. The sequence goes on from NZ_JAUTAN010000001.1 coordinate 2,196,028, forward strand.
CGAGCTGCAGCAGGGCGACCTGCCGACGCACGGCGGTCGCACGCTGGCCTACGTCTACGACTCCGGCCTCGCCGAGGTCGATCGCGTCGGGCGGGAGGCGGTGGCCGCGTACGCCGCGACGAACGGCCTCGACCCGACGGCCTTCCCCAGCACGCTGACGATGGAGAACGAGGTCGTCGGGCTCACCGCGGACCTCCTCGGCGCACCGGAGACGGTGGTCGGCACGGTCACCTCCGGCGGCACGGAGTCGGTGCTGCTCGCGGTGCAGGGGGCGCGGGACGCGCGGCCCGACGTGGCGGCGCCCCGGATGGTGCTGCCCTCGACGGTGCACGCCGCGTTCCTCAAGGCGGCGCACTACTTCGGCGTCGAGGCCGTCGTCGTGCCCGTCGGACCGGACCACCGGGCCGACGTGGCCGCGACCCGGGCGGCGGTGGAGGCGGACCCGGAGCGCACGGTGCTCGTGGTGGCCAGCGCCCCGTCGTACGCCCACGGCGTCGTCGACCCCGTGACCGACCTCGCGGCGATCGCCGCGGAGCACGGCACCCGCTGCCACGTCGACGCCTGCATCGGGGGGTGGGTGCTGCCGTACGCCGCGCGCCTGGGCCGCGACGTACCGCCGTGGACGTTCGCGGTGCCCGGGGTCACGAGCATCTCGGTGGACCTGCACAAGTACGCGTACGCGCCCAAGGGGACGTCGGTGCTGCTGCACCGGACGCCGGAGCTGCGGCGCCCGCAGTTCTTCGCGTCGGCCGACTGGCCGGGCTACACGATGCTCAACACGACGCTGCAGTCGACGAAGTCGGGCGGACCGCTCGCGGGCGCCTGGGCGGTGCTGCGCACGATCGGGGACGAGGGCTACCTCGAGCTGACGCGCACGCTGCTGGAGGGCGTCGACGCGCTGGTCGCGGGGGTCCGCGCGATCGACGGGCTCCACCTCGTCGCCGAGCCGGACTCGAGCCTGGTGACGGTCGCGACCGACGGCACCTGCGACGTCTTCACCATCGCCGACGAGCTCGCCGCCGCGGGGTGGCTGGCGCAGCCGCAGCTGACCTTCGCCGGCCAGCCGCCGACGCTGCACCTGTCGCTGAGCGCGGCGACGGACGTCGGGGCGTTCCTGGCGGCGCTGCGCTCCGCGGTGGCCGTCGCGGTCGAGCGCGGGCCGGTCGCGGTGGACCCGGGCATCGTGGAGTTCGTGCAGGCGCTCGACCCCGCGGCGCTCTCCGACGCCGACTTCGACGGCCTGCTGGCCGCGGTCGGCATGGTCGGCGGCGAGGAAGGTCCGGGCCTGCCCGAGCGGATGGGCGAGATCAACGCGCTGCTCGACGTCGGGAGCCCGCGGCTGCGCGAGGCGCTGCTGACGGCGTTCCTCGACCGGCTGGCGCGGCCGGTGCGGACGATCTGACGCACGGGGTGGGTCGGATCCTCCGGTGGCTCAGGCGTCCCTGCTCGGCGTCTCCCCGAGGGCGTTGGCCACCTCGTAGATCTCGATGACGAAGTCGGGCCCGTCGAACCGGTTGCCCTCCGGCACCTCTTCGCCCTCCGCGGCGGGGATGATCATGAAGGTCTCGCTGGCGAGGCGGTTGCCGATCTGCCCGGTCTTGCGGGAGACGACGTTGCCGGTGACCTCGACCTTCCCGATGGCGCCGTTGAACCACTTCACCTCGCAGCTGTGCGGGCGCACGAGGTAGCCGCCCTTGCTGGTCTCGAAGTCCGGGGCGTCGTCGAGCCGGTAGCTGACGGCGGTGATGCGGCGGGGCTTGCTGAGGCAGACGACCATGCGGGCTCCTGGGTACGGCGACGGGCTGGCCCGCGACGTACCCGACGGCCGTCCGCGCAAACGCGAGCCGCCGGGTTGGGGGCCCCTGTCACCGTGAGGGGCATGAACGCACCTCGGGTCTTCGACCACGTCATCGTCGGCGGCGGGATGGCGGCCGACGCCGCCGCCAAGGGCATCCGCGAGCTCGACGCTGACGCCTCGATCGCGATCCTCGGCGAGGAGCCGACGGCGCCGTTCCCGCGCCCGGCGCTGTCGAAGAAGCTGTGGACCGACCCCGACTTCACGTTCGACGACGCCGCGCTCGACACCGAGGAGCAGACGGGCGCGACCCTGCGCCTCGACGACGCCGTCGTCGCGCTCGACCCCGAGGCGCGGGAGGTGCGCACGCGGACGGGCGAGGTCTACGGCTACGGGAAGCTGCTGTTCGCCACCGGTGGGCGCCCGCGGCAGATCGACGGGCTCGACCCGGGCGAGCGGGTGCTCTACTTCCGCACGCTCACCGACTACCACCACCTGCGTCGGCTGTCGGAGGGCCACCCGCACGTCGCGGTCGTGGGCGGCGGCTACATCGGCTCCGAGATCGCCGCCGCGCTCGTGCAGAACGGCTGCACGGTGACCCTCGTGCACCCCGACGACGTGCTGGGCGGCTCGATGCTGCCGCCGACGCTGGCCCACCGCTACGAGACGCTCTTCGTCGACGGCGGCGTCACGCTCCGCCCCGGCACGAAGGTCAGCTCGGGCACCGCCGACGAGACGGGCGCCGAGCTCGTCCTCGACGACGGATCGACGCTGACCGCGGACGTCGTCGTGGTGGGCCTCGGCATCGAGCCCGCGGGCGAGCTGGCGGGCGACGCCGGCATCGTGCTCGCCGACGACGGCAGCATCGAGGTCGACCGCCACCTGGCCACCAACGTGGCCGACGTGCACGCGGCGGGTGACGTCGCGACGTACACCGACCGCATCCTCGGCCGCACCCGCGTCGAGCACGTCGACAACGCGACCACCATGGGCACCGTGGCCGGCCGGATCCTCGCCGGCAGTGACGAGACCTACGACCACACGCCGTACTTCTACTCCGCCGTCTTCGGCACCCGCTTCGAGGCCGTCGGCACGCTCGACGCGTCCCTGCCGATCATCGAGGACCACCTCGACGACGAGCGGGCGGTGGCCTACTACCTCGACGAGGACGGCCGCGCGGTCGTCGGCGTGCTCCTGTGGGACGTCGAGGAGCGTCGGGACGCCGCTCGCGAGGTGCTCGCGTCGCAGCCCCTCGCCGACGGCGCGGACCCCTCGACGCTGGTCGGTCGCATCGGGGCATGATCGGGGCGTGAGCCTGCACGGACTGGTGGAGAAGGGCCTCGTCGCCGCGGACTGGGCGGAGGCGATGCGCGAGGTCGACCCGACGATCGACGACCGGGTCGCCGCCCTCGGGCAGTTCCTCCGCGCGGAGATCGCGGCCGGCCGGCCCTACCTGCCCGCGGGCGAGCACGTGTTCCGGGCGTTCGCACGGCCGCTGGCCGACGTGCGGGTGCTCGTCGTGGGCCAGGATCCCTACCCCACCCCGGGCCACCCCATCGGCCTCAGCTTCGCGGTCGCCCGCGACGTGCGACCGATCCCCCGCAGCCTCGCCAACATCTACCGCGAGCTCCACGACGACCTCGGCCTCACGCCCCCGCCGCACGGCGACCTCACCGCGTGGGCCGACCAGGGCGTCATGCTCCTGAACCGCTGCCTCACGGTGCGCCCCGGCGCCTCCGGATCGCACCGCGGCCAGGGCTGGGAGCACGTGACGGCGACGGCGATCACGGCGTGGGTACGACGCGGTGGACCCCGCGTCGCCCTCCTCTGGGGCCGCGACGCGCAGGGCCTCGCACCGCACCTCGGCGACGTGCCCTCCGTCGCGTCGGTGCACCCGTCCCCGTTGTCGGCCAGCCGCGGGTTCTTCGGGTCGCGACCGTTCTCCAAGGTCAACGCGCTGCTCGAGGAGCAGGGCGGCCAGCCGGTCGACTGGGCGTTGCCGGACTGAGGGGTCGGGCTGGGCTCGGCCGCCCCGGGGAGGGACCGCCGCGGGCGAAAGAAAACGCGGACCGGGCCCGGCGACGCCCGGAGGCGGCGAAAGAAAACGCGGACGAGGACCGGCTCGGCCTCGGCGTGTCGCCGGTCGGATCCCGCACTCTTCTCGACCCGTCCGTGCCGGCTGCGCACTTTCTTTTTCCGGGTACGCGTTTTCTTTCCCGTACCGCTCCCCCCGCCGCGCCCCGGGTCCGCGTTTTCTTTCCCCCACGGCGCCCCCGCGCCCACCCGACCTCAGCCGTCGAGCGTGCCCAGGTCGGACTCGTCGAGGTTGCTCCGCATCGTCGACGCGATCGCGGTCAGCTGGCGGACCTGTTCCGGGGTGAGCCCGTCGAAGACGAGCTGCCGCACGGCGCGCACGTGGCCCGGGGCGGCGTCGACGAGCACGTCGTAGCCCGACGGCGTCAGCGTGCACTCCGTGACCCGGCGGCTGGTCGGCGACGGGCGGCGCACGATCCAGCCGCGCAGCTCGAGCTTCTTGACGACGTGGGAGAGCCGCGAGAGGGAGGCGTTCACCCGGTGCGCGAGCTCGCTCATCGCCAGCGTGCGTTCCGGGGCCTCGGACAGCATCGCGAGCACCTGGTAGTCGAAGTGGGTCATGCCGGCGTCGCGCTGGGCCTGGGAGTCGAGGGCCGGACCGAGGCGCAGCAGCACTCCCACGAGGGCGAGCCACGCGTCCATCTCGTCGTCGTCGAGCCAGGGTGCGTCCGACACGTTGCGCACCCTAGGCCATGGCCGCGGCGTACCGATCGGGTGCGATCGAACAGGAATGCTTGAAACTTCAACCTTGTTGTCCTAGCATCCTCTCGACGACAAGGAGACCCACCATGAGCACGCAGTCGGACCGCATGCCGGCCCTCTACATCGGCCACGGCGCGCCGCCGCTCCTCGACGACCCGGTGTGGTCGGGCCAGCTGGCGGCCTGGGCGAAGGACCTGCCGCGACCGAAGGCCGTGCTCATCGTCTCCGCGCACTGGGAGTCGGCGCCGGTCAGCCTGAGCGCCTCGGGCCCGGGCGTGCCGCTCGTCTACGACTTCGGCGGGTTCCCTGCGCACTACTACCAGATGCAGTACGCCACCCCCGACGCCTCCGCCCTCGCCGCCCGCGTGGCGGCGATGATGCCGGACGGCGAGCCGGTCCACCAGCACACGTCACGGGGCCTCGACCACGGCGCCTGGGTGCCGCTGAAGATCATGTACCCCGAGGCCGACATCCCCGTCCTGCAGATGTCGCTGCCCACCGACGACCCCTACCGCCTCCTCGCCCTCGGCGAGCGCCTCCGCCCGCTGCGCGACGAGGGCGTGCTCGTGATCGGCTCCGGATTCCTCACCCACGGCCTGCCGTTCCTCCGCGAGTTCCGCATCGACGCGACGGCGCCGGGCTGGTCGGTCGACTTCGACCTCTGGGCCGCCGACGCGCTCTCCCGCGGCGACGTGGACGAGCTCGCGGCGTACCGCTCCAAGGCCCCCGGCATGCCCTACGCCCACCCGACCGTCGAGCACTACACGCCCCTCTTCATCACCCTCGGCGCCGCGCTGAAGGCGGACGAGCCGGGCGACCAGCGCATCGACGGCTTCTGGATGGGCCTCTCCAAGCGCTCCCTCCAGGTGGCCTGACCCCTCACCCGTGGGTGCCCGGCGACCGGGCGTGGCAGGATGATTCGCCGTGAAGATCCTGTCGATCCAGTCGTCGGTCGCCTACGGCCACGTCGGCAACTCCGCCGCCACGTTCCCCCTCCAGCGCCTCGGTCACGAGGTGTGGCCCGTGGTGACGGTGCACTTCTCCAACCACACGGGGTACGGCGCGTGGCGGGGTCCCCTCCTCGCCCCGAGCGACGTCGCGGACGTCATCACCGGCATCGGTGAGCGGGAGGTCACGGGCACCGACGGGAAGCCGGTCAGCGTGCTGGCGACCGCCGACGCCGTGCTCTCGGGTTACCAGGGCGCGGAGGACGTCGGCGCCGTCGTCCTCGACGCCGTCGCCCGCGTCAAGGAGCTCAACCCGGCCGCGGTCTACTGCTGCGACCCCGTCATGGGCGACGTCGGCCGCGGGATGTTCGTGCGGCCCGGCATCCCGGAGTACATGCGCGACCACGTCGTGCCCCACGCCGACATCCTGACGCCGAACCACTTCGAGCTCGACTTCCTCGCGGACCGCACCACGCGTACCGAGGCCGAGGTGCTCGACGCCGTCGACGCCGTCCGCGACCGCGGGCCCCGCGACGTGCTGGTCACCAGCGTCATCACGGACGAGACCCCGGCCGGCACCCTCGAGGTGCTCGCCGTCTCCGACGACGGCGCGTGGGCCGTGCAGACCCCCCAGCTCCCCATCGCGCCCAACGGCTGCGGCGACCTCACCTCGGCGCTCTACCTGGCGCACCTGCTCACGACGCGCTCGCCCCAGGTGGCCCTCGAGCGCACCACGTCGAGCGTCTTCAGCGTGCTGGAGGCGACGATCGCGGCCGGTACGCGGGAGATCCAGCTCATCGGCGCCCAGGCCTCGATCGCCAACCCGCCCGAGCGGTTCCAGGCGCGTCAGCTGCGCTGAGGCACCCCGCACCCCTCCCGAGTCGTGGCCCCAGCGCTCCGAAAAACAGCCCTCTGGGGCCACGACTCGGAGCCGGGAACATCTTGCGCTCGCATCTAGTTCAATGTTCAACTAGATCACCCGAGCCGAGGAGCCCCCGATGCCTGCTGTGAACGTGCCCGACTGGACCGTCCTCCCCCGCACCGTCGCGGCGCTCCCCGGAGCCGAGGACCGCGCGGTCGTCAGCGTGACCACCGCCCCGCAGGGCTACGAGGGCGAGGGCTTCCCCGTGCGCCGCGCCTTCGCCGGCGTCGACGCCCGCCAGCTCGACCCGTTCATCCACCTCGACCAGATGGGCGAGGTGGAGTACGCACCGGGCGAGCCGAAGGGCACCCCCTGGCACCCGCACCGCGGCTTCGAGACCGTGACCTACATGATCGACGGCGTCATGGACCACCAGGACAGCCACGGCGGCGGCGGTTCCATCACCGACGGCGACACGCAGTGGATGACCGCGGGCTCCGGCCTGCTCCACATCGAGGCCCCGCCGGAGTGGCTCGTCACCCAGGGCGGCGTCTTCCACGGCCTGCAGCTGTGGGTGAACCTGCCCAAGGCCGCCAAGTGGCTGCCGCCGCACTACCAGGACCTCCGCTCCAGCGAGGTCGGCCTCGGCACCTCCCCCGACGCCGGCGCGCTCATCCGCGTCATCGCCGGCGAGGTCGACGGCATCCGCGGCCCGGGCAGCACCCACACCCCCATGGCGATGGTGCACGCGACCGTCACGCCGGGCGCCGAGCTCGTGCTCCCCTGGCGCACGGACTTCAACGCGCTGGTCTACGTGATGTCGGGCAACGGGTACGTCGGGAGCAAGCGCCGCCCGCTCCGCACCGGTCAGCTCGCCGTGCTCGGTCACGGCGAGACGGTCACCGTCGGCGCCGACCGCGCGCAGGAGTCGCGCCACGAGGCGCTCGAGGTCGTCGTGCTCGGCGGGCAGCCGATCCGCGAGCCGATCGCCTGGATGGGCCCGTTCGTCATGAACACGCGCGCCGAGGTGCTGCAGGCGTACGAGGACTTCAGCAAGGGTCGGCTCGGCACGATCCCGACGGTGCCGCACAGCGAGGTCCAGGGCGAGATCCGCTGACGCGGAGGCCCGACCGAGGGCCGGCACGACGAGGAGGAGGGCCGCCTGCGGGACTCGAACCCGCAACCTTCGCATTACAAGGGCGCTGCGCTACCAGTTGCGCCAAGGCGGCATGCCGCGTCGGCGAGCGAGCAGCACGGGCATCGTAGAGGGCTGATCGGCCCCGGATGTTCTAGGGTCGGGCGCGGAGGAACCCATGGCACTTCGCATCGTCGCGAGCCGGCCCGACCCGGCGCTCCTCGCCCTGCCCTGGACGACCCCGCTCGAGGAGTGGACCGAGCACGTGGTCCCGCTCCCCCGCGGCCTGTCGCGCCACGTGGTCCGCATCGTGCAGCTGCCCGGCAAGCGCGGCCCGGGGCCGATCGTGGCGGTCAAGGAGACCGTCGAGCCGATGGCGTTCCGCGAGCACCGCACGCTGCGCGACCTGCAGCGCGCGGGGCTCCCCGCCGTCGTACCGCAGGGGGTGGTCACCGGGCGCACCACCGCCGACGGGGAAGAGCTGCCGGCCGCCCTGCTCACGGAGCACCTCCGCTTCTCGCTCCCCTACCGCAGCCTGTTCGCGCGCGCCTCCGGCACGGACTACGTGCCGTCGCTCGTCGACGCGCTGGTCGTGCTGCTGGCGCGGCTGCACCTCGCGGACTTCTACTGGGGCGACGTGTCGCTCTCCAACGTGCTCTTCCGGCGCGCGGCGGGCGGGTTCGCGGCGTACCTCGTCGACGCCGAGACCGGCGAGTGGCGCAATCCCCTCTCGGACAACCTGCGGGCGTACGACGTCGAGGTGGGCTGCCAGAACGTGTTCGCCGAGCTGCTCGACCTGCAGGCGGCCGGGTCGCTCGCCGCCGACGTCGACATCCACGGGGTCGTGCGGATGGTGCAGGAGCGGTACGAGGCCCTCTGGGCCGAGCTCACCGGCACCGAGGAGTTCTCGACCGACGAGATGTGGCGGATCGAGCGGCGCATCGACCGGCTCAACGAGCTCGGCTTCGACGTCGAGGAGCTCGACATCGTGACGGACTACGACGGCGACCGGGTGCAGATCCAGCCCCGGGTCGTCGAGGCCGGCCACCACTGCCGCGAGCTGCGCGCCCTGACGGGGCTCAACGTGGAGGACGCCCAGGCGCGGCGCCTGCTCAACGACATCGCAGCCTTCACGGCCCACCACGGCCTCGGCGGTGCCGACCGCTCGCTGGTGGCGCACCGGTGGATGACCGAGGTCTACGAGCCGCTCTCGGCCATGATCCCGCCGGACAGCCGTGGCAAGCGCGAGCCGGCGGAGGTGTTCCACGAGGTGCTGGAGCACCGGTGGTACCTCTCCGAGCAGGCCGGCCACGAGGTCGACATCTTCCTGGCGGCGCGCGACTACGTCGACCACGTGCTCACGCGCCTCGAGGAGGAGGCCGTCACCCCCGACGTCGCGACCGAAACCGAGTCGATCGAGGACGTGCACCAGCCGTAGGTTCCTCCCATGGCCCTCCACACCCGCCGGCTCGGTCCCGACGACTCGCAGGCGGTGCTCGACCAGTCGCTCGCCCTGGGGGTCGAGGCGTTCGGGCCCTACCCGGCGCACCTCCCCCGGCCACCGATGCCCGAGCCGGGCGCGTGGCCCGACGGGGTGTCGGTGTGGGCGACGTTCGAGGACGCGGCCGAGGACGCCGGTGACCCCCGGATGGTCGCCCGCGTGCGCACCCACGCCTACGCCTCGTGGTGGGGCGGCGCCGCGATCCCGACCTGCGGCTTCGGCGGCGTGGTCGTGGCCGCCGAGCACCGCGGCGCCGGGCTGCTGACGGAGCTCTTCGCGTCGTCGCTGCGCGAGGCGGCCGACCGGGGTGACGCGATGTCGGGGCTGTTCCCGACGGCGCCGGGCATCTACCGCAAGTTCGGCTACGAGGTCGTGACCGCGCTCGACACCGTGCAGGTGCCGCTCGCCGACCTGGCCGGGGTGCGGCCGGCGCCGTCCGTGCGCGTCCGCCGCGCGACCCCCGCCGACGAGCCGGCGATCGCCGCGACGTACGACCTCTGGGCCCGCGAGCAGAACGGCCCTCTCACCCGCCGCGGCCCGCTCTTCGCGAAGCCCAAGGAGCGCGGCCCCGCCGAGGGCGTGACGCTCGCCGAGGAGCGGGCCCCGGACGGGGGGTGGCGGGTGGTCGGGTACGTCGCGTGGGAGCGGGAGGCCGGGTACGGCGCGGACAAGTCCCTCCAGGTCGACGACCTGGTCGCGCTCACGGGCGACGCCGCCCGCGCGCTGTGGAAGGTGGTCGCGTCGTTCTCGTCGGTCAACGGGTCGGTGCGGCTGGAGACGTCCGACCCGGACGCGGCGCGCCTCGTGCTGCCGTCACTGGCGTGGCAGCGCGTGAAGTCGCACCCCTACATGGTGCGGGTGCTCGACGTGCCCGGGGCGCTGCTGCCGCGGACCTATCCCGTGGACGGGACGGCCGTGTTCGAGGTGGCCGGGGACGTGCTGGGGCTGGTGGACGGGACGTGGGAGCTGGCGGTCTCGTCCGGGGTCGCGACGGTACGGCGCGTGTCCGGGGTCGAGGCGCCGCGGTTGACCGTCAACGGGTTGTCGCTGCTGCAGGCCGGGGCGCAGTCGTGCGCGAACCTGCGGATGCTGGGTGTGCTGGAGGGGCCGCGCGAGCACGACGGGGTGCTCGACGCGTGGTTCGGCGGGCGGCAGGTGCACGTGCGGGACTACTACTGAGGGGCCTCGGACGCGACCTCAGCCCCGTTGCGCAGGACGAACGGAACAGCGGCTCCGGCGACCGCCGTCATGACGCCGGCGACGACGAACGCGGCAGGCAGTCCGTACGCCTTCGCGACCCCGCCGCCGGCCAGTGCCCCGAGCGGCATGCCGAGCTGGACCAGGAACCGGTAGCCGGCAGAGACCCGACCGAGCACTGCGTCGGGCACCAGTCGTTGACGCTTGGCCACGGTCAACACGTTCCAGACGAGCACGCCTCCGTTGCTGACCGCGACCAGGACGGCCGCCACCCAGGGCGAGCGGGTCACGGCCAAACCGCCGAGGGCAGCAGCAGAGATCATCACCGCTGCGAAGAGCGTCCAGCGCAGGGGCAGCTTCGCGAGTGCAGGCGCTACGAGCGATCCGGCGACACCGCCGAGCGAGGCGACGATCGCGAGGACACTGAAGCCGAGTGCCGAGAGCCCGAGGGTGTCGGTCGCGTAGAGCACGAAGACCGCGGTCCACACCATCGATGCGGCACCGAGCGCCGTCGACATCAGGGCGAGGGCGCGGAGCTCGCCCGTGCGGAGCAACCACGCCATGCCTTCGCGGACCCGTTGGGGCATGCCGGGAGATCCGGGGTCGCGCACCGGGCGGTTGCTCGCGCCCGGGTTGAGTGCCATGACGAGCGCGGCGGCGAGGAAGGTCACGGCATTGATCCCGAAGGCGGCCGTGACGGCGACTCCGAAGAGCAGTCCTCCCAGGGCAGGTCCCAGCATCGAACCGACGACCAGCTCGGTGCCCATCAGCCTCGAACCGGCGCGTTCCAGGTCGGACTGATCCACCGTCGCGGGGATGATCGCCATCGACGACGAGTCCACCACCGACTCGGCAGCCGCCAGGATCGCAGCGATCGCGACGAGGAGCGCGAGCGACAGCTGGTCGATGGCCAGGAGCAGCACGAGCACCGCCACGACGACGCCGCGCACGACGTCCAGGACGACCCGGACCGTCCGCCGGTCCACCCGATCGGCCAGGTCACCGCCGGGTAGCGCCGCGGCCAGCCACGCGACCCGCTCCACGACGGCCACCATTGCGATGAGGAGCGGGTTCGACGTCAGCGACGCAGCGAGCAGCGGCATGACGACCGCGCGTACGCCGTCGCCGAGGTTCGAGAGGCCGGTCGCCGTCCAGAGGAGGTTGAACTCGCGCCTCATGCGGGCGGTCCCAACTCTTGGATCCGGTCGTCGCCGCCACTCACGATGCGCGATCTGAGGACGCCGTCCATCGACGTTAGGGGGCGGGCAACCGTCACCGACTCACTCCCCGCTCCCCGCCGGCACCCGCACCAGCGCGACCACGACCGCAGGCAACGCGAGCGCGGCCAGCGGCGCGGTCAGGGCCCACGCCGCGCCGTACGACGCGTCCACGTCGATGCTCGTCAGCCAAGCCGCGAGGAATGCGAGCGGCAGGGTCAGGAGGAGGCAGGCTCCGGTCCCGGTGACCCACAGGACGGCGAGAGCCCAGCGGCGGCGCCCGCTCGCGCCAAGGGCGACGAGCTGACCGCGGGCCAGGCCGTTGCTGGTGGCGACCGACAGGCCCACGAGCAGCACGAGACCGAGGGCCAGCGCGCCGGCCACGAGGCTCGTCGCCGCAGCGACGCCACGACTGCGCTCGTAGTCACTGCTGCCCGACGCGTCGATCACCTGCGCCGTCGGTGCGAGCCGGGAGACGGTCGCCCGGAGCTCCGCCCGGCTCTCCGGCGACAGGGTGCCGTGGTCCACGAGCACCCACCATCTCGGCATCGGCCGCGCGGAGGCCCAGCTCACCGAGCAGTGGATCGTCCGGCGGGAGCACCAGTCCCGGCAGGTTGCCGCCGAGACCGTCCTCGGGATCGGCCTCGACCGTCCCCGCCGGCGTGGCCTCGGCACCGGCGAAGCGCAGCAGCCCGACCTCGGACACGTCGTCGAGCAGCCCGGGGTCGGCGGCCGGTCGTTCGAGGTCGGCCGATCCGATCGCGACCGTGTTGACCGGCGCGTAGGTGTCCTGGCGGAAGCAGAGCGGGTCGACGGCGTCGGGGTCCCTGGTGCCCGCCTCCTCCATGCAGGCCAGGAGAGCCGGCCCGGTCACCCGCACCATCGACGTCGGAGACTCCTCGACCAGCCGGAAGCGCTCGAGCGTGCGGCCGCCGGCCGCGGCGTACGCGCTCGCCAGCTCGTCCGCGGCGCCCTGCGGGACCGGCGACACGACGAGGGATCCGGCAGGTTGGGGCGCGGACGAGGTCGTCTCGAACACGACGGTGTCGTGCGTGGTCTGCGCAGTGCGTGACCCAACGAGGACGCAGACGACACCGACCACCGCGGTGACGACGTGCAACCCGCCAGTGACCCGCCGCGAGAGAGTGCGGGTGGCGGGTGGCACCCGCGCGAGCACCAGCGGGAGGACGATCCCGGGCAGGGCTGCTGCCACCACCGCCGCGCCGAGCGGAGCGAGGAGGGTGAGCTGTCCCGGGGGATCGCTGCGGCTCGCGATCCCGGCAACGGCGAGGACTGTCGTGCCGCCGAGGAGCAGGAGCAGCGAGAAACCGGTGACGCGTCGGGGCGTCGGGGTCGAGCTGCCGGCGAGAGAGCCCAACGACCGCGCCGCACCGCCCAGCAGGCGGCCGCTCCAGACCGCCACGACGCAGAGACCCGCGAGCACGACGACCCAGACCCACGGCACGTCGATCCCCTGCCACTGCTCGCCGAGGACGGCCGACACCGGCTCCCGCGCCACCAGGAGGAGCAGGCTGACGGCCGCGGTTCCGACGGCGACCCCGGAGAGGGTCGTCATCACCAGGACACCCCGGTAGAGCCGCCACACCCGCCCGGCCGACCATCCGGCCGCGCGCAACCCCTCGCGGTCCGCACGCGTCGTCGGCACCGCGGCGACGACGATGCCGCCCAGCACGACGAGAACGAGCAGCGCCAGACCGGGTTCCGCATAGGCCGCGTCCGCGAAGGCCACCGGGGTGGACGCCGCCGCCTCCTCCGCCACGCTCGCGGTCGACCGGTAGCCGATCTTGCCCGCATCGATCTGCGCGCCGAGGCCGAGGGCACCGTACGGATCCGTGTCGGTGAACCACGCCGCCACCTCGGACGCTGGCAGGTCGGGGTCGACCCGCGTCACCGTGAGGTCCTCGCGGTCGGACGGGTCGATCGTGATCCCGGTGAGCACGAGGTCCTCGAACGCCGTCGGCTCGGTCGGGTCGACGACCCGCACGACGTCGCCCGGTTCCGCGTCCAGGAGCTCCGCGGCGTACGTCGACAGGGTGAGCCCCGAGGAATCGGTCGGGAACCGGCCGTCCGTCAGCACGCCGAGATGCAGCGACGAACCGGTCGTCACGCGGAGGTCCGCACTCACCTCTGCCCCGGCATGACGGACCTGCGCGCGCTGCTCGGCCACACCCGCGACGCGGTCGTCGGCGGCCAGCCGCGCGGACGCCTCGTCGCTCGACGCCTGCAGGGCATACGCACGATTCCCCTGGTCGGCCAGCGCCGCGTCCGTCGCCGCCCGCGCCGAGGAGTCGCGTACGGCGAGCACCCCGACCGCCGCGAACGTGAGAACGCCGGCGGTGAGGAAAAGTAGGAGGAGCGTGCGCCACCGGAACGCGACGAGCCGGCGAGCGGTCCGCCAGCGTGTGAGCGGCGTGCGACGCGGGCTGCGCCTCACCCGCGGACCAGCCGGCCCTGGTCGACCCGGAAGACCACGGCGGCGCGCTCGGCGACGCTCGCGTCGTGGGTCGCGAGGATGACCTGGACGCCCCGTGTGGCGCCGAGACTGACCAAGAGGTCGGCGACGACCGCGGTGTTCTCGGCGTCGAGCGCTCCTGTCGGCTCGTCGGCGAGCAACACGCTGACGCCCGGCCCGAGCGCCCGCGCGATGGCGAGACGCTGCTCCTCCCCGCCCGACAGCGTCCCCGGCAGGCGGTCGCGGTCGAGGTGCTCGAGACGGACGGCGGCGAGCCGCTCCCCCACCTCGTCATCGCCGAGGTCCTCCCCGCGCACCTCAGCGGCGAGCCGGAGGTTCTCCTCGACGGTGAGGAAGGGGACCAGCCGGTAGTCCTGGTGGACGAGCGCGACCCGGGGATCCCCGCCGCTGCGCCACGACGCCTGCCGCGGTGGCGTGCCGTCGATCTCGACGAGACCCGATGACGGTCGCTGCAGCCCGGCGATGACCCGCAGGAGCGTGGACTTGCCGCTTCCGCTCGGCCCCACGACGGCCGTCGGATCCGGCCCGAGCTCGACGGTCAGGCCGTCGAGCGGCGTGACGTCGCCGTACGCGACCGTCAGGTCCTCCACCGAGATCACTGCCGACTCCCCCGTCGCTCGTTGATCCAGCCCGCAAGCATCATGGCGATCGTCGGATCAGAACGTCAACGACACAGTCAACCTTGCCCCACGCCCGTGCGCCCTCGAGGCGTCCGCTACCCGCCCGCCGCCAGCGCCGTGAAGCTCGTGGCGCGCGCGTCGGGCGCCCGGAACGACGAGGGCCAGGCGCGCCCGCCCCGATCGATCCACACCGTCCGCATGCCCGCCGACGCAGCACCGTCGAGGTCCCACGGATGCACCGCCACCATCGTCAGCTCCCCCGCCAGTGTGCCGATCCGGTCGACGGCGTGGGCGTAAGCCGCGGGGTGCGGCTTCCACACCGACAGGTCCTCCACGCTCAGGACGTGGCTGATGCGGTCGCGGATCCCGGCCCGCTCCACGAGCCCCGAGGCCGAGGCGGCGGCGCCGTTCGTGAAGAGGCTGACCGTGTGCCCGGCGTCGGTCAGGGCGGTGATGCCGGGCGCGACGTCGGGGTGCACCGCGAGACTGCCCAGGGCACCGAGGACGTCGTCGACGACCGCCGACGGCGGAGCGTCGAGACCGTCGACGTCGGCGAGGAGGTGCGTGAGCACCTCCCTACCGAGCGCGAGGAAGCCCGGCGCGCGGCCGCGGATCGAGAGCGCGAAACCGTCGCGCAGCACCGAGGCGAACCACGTGCGCGCCAGCTCGGCGGGCGCGCCGTGCTCGCTCAGCACCGTCCCGAGGGGCGTCATGTCGGAGAGCGTCTCGTTGACGTCGAGCACGAAGTGGGCCATCTCGGCACGCTACCGGCCAGCCAGTAGCCGGCGATCTCGCTAGAGAAAGACCATATTGACAAGTGCAGAAGCCAGATGGAATCTGGTCACCCGGCCACTCCCAGGGGGACAACATGCGCGGTGCGGCCCTGATCAGCATCGAGGGCGTCAGCGCGGGCTACGGGTCGACCCTCGCATTGTCCGGCGTCTCGTTCAGCGTGGGCGCCGGCGTCTGCGCCCTCCTGGGTCCGAACGGCGCGGGAAAGACGACGCTGCTCAACAGCATCGTCGGCGTCAAGCGGTTCGACGGCCGCATCGAGGTCGGCGGTCGGGAGATTCGTCCCGTGCGGCCGCTGGACTGGAACCACGGCGTCAGCAAGGTCGGCTACCTCCCCCAGACCTTCAGCACGGCATCGACCCTGTCGGTCGACGAGGTCGCGACGTACGCCGCGTGGTGCAACGGACTCGGACGCAAGGCGGCACGTTCTGCGAGCGTCGAAGCCCTGCACACGGTGGACCTGGCTGAGAAGAGGAACTCCAAGGTCCGGACCCTCTCGGGAGGCGAGAGGCAGCGACTGGGGTTGGCCTGCGCCATTGCCCACCAGCCGTCGACCCTGCTGCTCGACGAGCCGACGGTCGGCCTCGACCCCTCGCAGCGAGCAAACCTCCGCGACTACCTCGCCCGTGTTGCCCGTGACCGGTGCGTCATCCTGGCCACCCACCTGCTGGAGGACGTGCGCGTGACGGCCGGGCGTGTCGTCATCCTGGCGGCGGGACGGGTCGCCTTCGACGGGACGACCAGCGAGCTGGCGGCCCACGGGGAGGCCGGACGTCGCGACCTGGAGTCCGACCTCGAGAGCGGCTACCGGCGCCTGGTCGAGGGCAGTGATGGCTGAGCAGGCATCGCCACTCTTCCCGCCGGCACGCTGGCAGGTGGGGGTGGTCGGGATGGTGGGGTCCGCCGCCCTCTCCTTCGTGCACAGCCGACCGCTCGCCGACTGGGCCTACGGCGATCTCGCTGCGGTGTCTGCCGAGTTCCGGCAGTCGATGCTGACCGTGGGCATCCTCGTCGCCGCTGTCGCCGCCTTCGCGCCCTCGACGTTCGCCGGACCCCGCGAGGTGCACGCACCCCTCGGTTCGCCGCGACGTGGGACCCAGCTCGCGGTCGCGACCATCGGTTTCGTCGCGGCGACGAGCGCCGTGGGCCTGACGCTCGGTCTGCTTCCGGCAGTCTGGAGCACGATCTCGAGCGCCACGTGGGGATCGCTGGACGCGGCGGCCATCGCGTCCGGCTACGCGGCGCTCCTCGCCTACGCGGCGCTGGGTGTCCTCCTGGGCTGCGTGCTGCCCACGTACGCCGCAGTGCCGGTTGCCGCAGCGGCGGCGTACGTTCTCCTCTTCTCGACCGGAGCCTTCGCCCCTGTCTTCCAGTTCGACGTCGTCAGCGGCTTGGTGGTTCCGACCGACCTCTCCCTGGGCCGCACCGCGTTCTTCCTCGGCGCGGCCGTCAGTCTCGGGATCGCCACCTCCGCCTGGCTCCGCATGCGGACCGTCTCGGACCTGCGGGCCCCGGCGGCGGCTGTGGTCGTCGCCGTCCTGCCCGTGGCCCTCGTCTTCCTGCTGGGGCGCTCGTACGGCGGCGCCCTGGTCGAAGGGGACACTGCCGCGCCTGTCTGCGCCGACACCGTTGGACCAGAGGTGTGCGTCCACCCCGCGCGCGACGTCATGCTGGCCCCCTTGGCTGGCGCGGTCGACGCCCTGGCAACGGGGGTCGGCCCGCAGATCCTGCCGCCGGGCGTCGTCTACGACGCCTCCGTCACAGTTCCCGCGGGCGAGGCCGACTACGTCCTCCACCTCCAGGCACAGGAGACCGATTGGCTGCAGACCGCGATCGGCGACCTCGCCACCGACGCGTCCGGGCTCGGGACGTGCATCGGGCTCGGGGACTACGAGTCCCAGGGCTTCGCGACCAGCAGTGCGGCCGCCGCCTGGATGATGGAGGAGGCCGGTTTCGACCCCCAGCCGTTGCTGCAGGTGCCTGACGCCTCCGAGGAGTACGACGCGCTTCGCCGCACGCCCGACCCGGCGTCGGCGATCGAGCGGGACCTCTCGGCTCTTCGCGGATGCCGAGGAACGTCGTTTGGCCGGCACTGAGGCGCCACCCGCGGCGGCCCGGCCCGTGATCACCACGCTGCGATCGCGGGCATACGGGACGGTCGCGGCATGGCTGGCCGGGGTTGCCGTCGCAGTCGTGGCCTGGGGAGACGTGGCCTACCTGCTGCGCGTGGCGACCGGTCTCGAACCGAGACTCGTCACCGTTCCCGAGGTTCTCTGCGTGATGTCCGCGTGCGTCGTTCCGGCACTGGCGTTCCCCCGTCTGCACTCGTGGGAGCAACGGTCGCAGCGGCCACTGGTGCGCTTGGTGGCCGCCGTGTCCGCGGTGGTGCCGCTCGCGATCCTGGGTTGCCTGTGCCTACTGGCCCACCGGGTGCACGACACCGTCGAGCTCGGCGTGATGCAAGGCGCCGCCGTCTCGACCGCGGTCTTCGGTGCAGCGGCGCATACCGGCGTCACCTTCTTCGGAAGGACCACGGGCAGCATCACCGCCGCGGCGACCTACTTCGCCGCCCTCTTCGCGCAAGCCCTGCAGCCCTCGTTCCCTCTGCCAGCTTCGGGTCCATCCCTAGGGGCGACCACCGTGGGAGTGGTCGCGGTCATCGCGGTCGCCGTCCTGCACTACGCGTACCTCGGCCACCGGTCCGGCGCAGGAGCAGAAGCAGGATGATCGGACGACGTCGAGCGGTCCTCGACCGTGAACGGAGCCCCTACGAGAGCGTGCGGATGAACCCGTCGACGCGCTCGCGCGTGATGACGAAGCCGGGCGGCAGGTCGGCCATGTAGCCGTGGCCGCCCGGCTCGATGTCGAACGGCGGGTCACCGCACGGCAGGTGCGGCAGCAGGGTGTCGGAGTCGAACGGCTCGTCCTCCGCGACCAGCTCGGCCGTCGTGGGGTCGATGACGCGGATCTGCAGCTGCGAGCCCCAGACCTCCCACGTGGTGGCGCGGCCCTCGATCTGGTCGGCGCACTCGAGCCGCACGTACTCCGACCCCGGCACCACGTCGACGCAGATCAGCGCGTTGAGGTCGTCCCACTCGGTGACGTCGGACGGCAGCGCCCAGGGTCGGTCGAGGCCGATCGGCGTGTAGAACCCGCGGAGCTCCGGCGCCTGGTCGGGCACCTCCAGGTCCTCGATCGCCATGAACGCCTGCAGCTGCTCGACGTCGCCCGGATAGGGCTGGGCCCCTTCCACCACCGCCTCCTGGCGACAGGCCGGTCCCATCTCGACGGAGATCGGGTCGATGGTGGGCAGCTCCGTCGGCGCTGTCGAGGACTCCTTCGGCGCCTCGGACGATGCCCCGGGTCCGACGGTGCGGGAGTCCCCCGGAGGGTCGTCGCTGCAGCCGCCCGCCCCGAGCAGCGCGACGAGTGCGACGGTCGCGGCCCGCGTCGTACCCCGCATGCGCCCCCACCTCCCTGACGAGCATTGCCAGAAAATTGTTACCACACATATGTTTGACGTGTCGTCCCCGCGGAGAGGACGACGGCAGGGCTCTCATCGGGGGGAGCCCGGGGTTCCGGGGGGAGTTCCATGACAGAGGTAGTTCTCGACGACGAGCGTGCTGCACTCGTCCGCGCCGCCATCGGCCGGCTCACGGAGCGGCTGGCCCAGTGCGCCGACGGCATCGCCGCCATACCCGGCCGCAGCTTCGGCAGCTCCGCGGTCGGCATCGAGGCAGCGGCACAGCGATCGGGTGCCCTGCGCACGCAGGAGGCGAAGCTGCGGTCGGTGGTGCAGTACCTCGACGAGGTCCTGGCCGCCTTCGACGCCGCGGCCGACGACGTACGCACGACCGACGAGCACGCCAGCGACCTGCTGCACGAGGTGCTGATCACCCTGAGCACCGTGGCCGACCGGGTCGGGCGGAGCGCCCGCGAGGTCTTCTGATGGGCCCGAACGAGCGCGCCCTGCTCGAGGCCTTGCAGGGCGCGGACGACACCGACCCGACCGCGCTCGCTGCCGCGGGGCCGTTCGCCGCGCTGGGAGGTCTCGCCGCCGTGCGCGACACCCACTGGTCGGGGGTCGGGCAGGAGGTCGACGACACCCGCACCGAGCTGGGTCCCGTCGTCAGCGACGTGCGCGGCGGCACCGTCCTCGGCGCCACCCCCGCCAGCGCCATGGTGGCCTCCATCGAGCGTGCCGCCGCCGACCTCGCGGCACGCGTCGAGGCGCTCACCACGGGCGCTGACGCCGAGGCCACCGCTGGCTGGGCGCTGTTCGCGGCCCGGGCGGCGTACCGCGGTGAAGGCGAGCCCGCCCCCGCTCCCCGCGCGACGCCCGTCCCCGCCGGTACGCCGCCGGAGGAGCGCATCGCGACGGCTTTGGCCGACAGCCAAGCGCGGCAGGCGCACGAGCAGGCGCTCGCCGCTCGCGAGGCCCGGATGGCACAGATCCTCGCCACGCTGACCGCCGAGCTGGCCGCCTCGCGGGACACGTTCGCGGCGATCAATGCCGAGTCGGGCCGGGACGGCGGAGGTGACGGAGGTACGTCGCAACACGACGCCCCCGGCTCCGGAGGCAGAACGGTGCCGGCCGGCGGTGCGGGGGCGGTCGTTCCTGCGGCTGCTCACGTCGAGGGGTCGCGGGACGCGTTGCCGCACCCAGGAGATCCGGCAGCGAGCCAGCCGCACGGCCTCGTGCTCGCAAGCCCAGCGCCTGTCAGCGACGGTGACGCCGGGGCTGCGGCCGGAGCCGACTTCCCTCTCGGCGGTGGCCTCGCGACGGGCATCGGCGCCGCTGCGGGTGCCGCGGCGCTCGGCGCCGGTGCCGTCGTCGCCGCGCGCCGGGCCCTCGGCGGCCTGGCGGCGCGAGGAGCCACCGGACCGGTCGGCTCGGCGAGCTCGGCCACCCGCACCACCGACCGGTCCACTCCTCGACCGGGCGTCCTCGGCGCCCCGGCGACGGCGACGTCCAACGCGAGCCGGACGGCCAACAGCGCGGCCCGGCCGGCGGGCACCGGCGGAACGCGTGGCTCGGGACCGCTCGCGGCCGGGCACTCCGCGAGCAACGCCGCCGGCGGACGACGCGGCCGCCGCACCGACCGCGACCGCGACACCGACCGCGTGCACTACCCCGGCGACGGCGACTGGCTTGACGACCAGCCCAGCGGGCCCGCGGTCCTGCGCTGACGCCGTACGTCCACGACACACACTCTCGGGGGGACACCGACATGCTCGAGCTCGACGTCGACGCCGTCACCACGGCCGGCGCGTGCGCCGCCACGACCGGCGAGCGCCTCGCCACCATCACCACGCCCGACGCCCTCGTCGGGGTCGCGGGGGCGCTCGGTCTCGGCCAGACCCCGGCCGCCGTCGCCGCGGTCGCGGCGCGCTGGGAGGCGACGCGTACGGCGCTGGCGACCGGCATGACGACCTACGGCGCCGGCCTGGTGGAGGCCTCGGTGACGGTGCAGGAGACCGACCTGGTGCAGGTCGGTCGCTACGACGCGCGGACACCGCTGTGAGCGCCGTGCTGGGCTGGCGCCCTGACGTGCTGGCTGCCGCGGCCGACGCCCTGGCCGCCGCGCGGACTCAGCTCGCCGCGCTTGACAGCGACGTCGAGGCGGCGCGGCCACCGCGGAACTGGCAGGGCGCGGCGGCGGAGGCCGCGCGGGCGCAGTTCCGGGTGCTCGACGCCGACTACCTCGACCACGTCGCCGAGGTGACCGTCGTGGTCGCGGCGCTCGACGAAGCCGCCGCCACGATCCAGCGCGCGCTACGGGACATCGACACCGCCCTCGCCGCGGTCCGCGGCCGCGGATGGAGCGTCGTCATCCTCGGGGACGCCGTGACCTGCACACCGCCGCCCACGAGCGACGGTGACCTCCTCGCGCCGCTCGAGCGCCCGGCGATCACCGAGCTGACCACGCAGATCACCGACGCGATCGCGGCGGCCCGGGACGCCGACGCCGCCCTGGCCGCCGCGCTCTCGACGGTGGCCAGCGGCGAGGTCGACACGACCGCCCAGTCCGCACCGCGCGCCGCCCTGCCGCCCGAGCTGCGCGCGCTCACCACGCCCGAGCTGCTGGAGCTGGCCCTGGCCGACCCGGGTGCGGTCGCGCCGTACGCCGAGTTCCTCACCACCCCCCAACGCGAGGCAATCACGGCCCGGCTGGCGAGCGAGAACCTGGCGGTCGCCCAGCTCGGCGCCGAGCCGGTGACCGAGGCCGACGGCGAGCGCGTGCTGCGGATCGCGGGCGCGACCGCCGCCTTCGCCGCCGACCCGGGCATCGCCGCCGGCGTGCTCGAGCAGCTGGGGCCCGAGGGCTTCCTCGACGCGCAGCTCACCGCCCAGCCGTGGAGCACCAGCCTCGGCGACGTCACCGCCGGCGACCCGGTGGTCGCGCACCAGAGCGCCATGCGCGCGCTGCTGGCCCGCGGCGACGCGCTCGATCCTGCCTGGGCCGACCGCTTGGTCGCGCACGCCGGGGCGACGACCTACGGCGCACCCGACGGCAGCGCCGGCGTGAACGGGCTCCAGGTGCTCGGCCCGCTGCTCGCCGGGGAGGGCCACGCGCCGCACCTGCTCACCGCGGCCGGGGGCGCGATCCTCGACCACGAGCGCGCGGTGCTCGCGGCCAACGGCGGCGAGCCGCACCCGTGGTCCGCGGACGGCAGCACGTGGCGGACGGACTACGGCGACGGCCGCGGTACCGGCGCCGATCCCCTGGTCGGCGTGCTCGACGGGATGGCCCACACGCCGGAGGCGGCGGCGACGTTCGTCCTCGACCTGGCGCCGCCGGAGGGCGCGGGAAGGGACTTCGCGACGTACGACTCCTCCGAGCTCGCCTACCTCCTCAAGGACCGCGCGTGGCCCGACGAGAGCAGCGGCTCGCTGGTGGGCCACGAGGCGCTGCGCGACACGTTGGCTGCGGCGGTCACGCCCGACGCCGGTTACGCGCCCGGCCCTGGCGACGACCCCCGCTCCCCCGGCACCCGCGCCGCCGAGGCGATCGTCGGCGTCGCGGGCAGCGACGTCGACCACGTGGGGTCGCTGACGGCGCCGTTGGCGGAGGGGTACGCCGCGGTGCTGGCGACGCACGTCAACGACGTGTTCGGGGCGTACGGCGCGTCGGCCGACGTGGCCAGCGCGCAGGCCTACCCGGGGTGGTACGACCCGCCGTGGGGCCGCGCCGACCTCGCCGCCGACGCGCTCGACAACCTGCTGCCGGCGATCGGGGCGGAGCCAGATGCAGGGGCGCTGCTGGACCAGCAGGCGCGGTCCTACGCAGAGACCGGCCTCCTGACCACGCTCGACGGCGCCGAGCGCCTGGACGCGCTGGAGTGGAGCAACCGGATCGAACAGGCCCGCGGCACGTACGTGGACCAGCTCGGGCTCATCCGCGGGAACCTCGCGAGCGGGTACGTCGACGCGGCCGTCTCGGAGCAGGAGGCCAGCGACGCCGCAGCCAACGACCGTAGCTTCTTCGAGGCGTTGGAGTACGGCACGGGCTACGCGCTCACGGTGGCTGCTGGCGAGGCGGTCGGCGTCGCGACGGAGCGCTACGGGCTGGCGGGCCCCCTGTCCGGCGTGCTCGGTGACGTCGTCAACGCCGGAGTGGACTGGTCGGTGGCCGAGGTGTTCGAGGGGCCCGCGCCCATCGACACCTCGGCGCAGACGGCGTGGGACAGCCGGTCGTACGGCGCCGCGCTGGGAATGCAGAACGCGCTGGTCATCAACAACGCGGTGTACGAGAGCCTGCCGCTGGAGCGGATTCCGGAGGAGCTCCGGGACGGTGGTGTTCGAGTCCCGATGGTGGAGATGACGCAGGAGCAGTTCGACGTCTGGCGTGCGCACGCCAGCATGGGGTCGCCTGACTGGGCTGCGATGGCCGACCGGCTGGTGTCGGCAGAGGTCGAGGCGATGGAACGGCGGAACCCGTCGTGACGGCGTTGCGGCGGGGTGCGGTCGTCGTGACCGTCCTCGTCGCAGTCGCGGGCATCCTCGCGGTTGTGCTGCGCGGCGAGGAGCGTGGACCGAGCGAGACCGTCATTGCTGCACTCGCCGACGACCCTGCCGGGGTGTGGTGGCCGACGGAGATCGATGAGGCCTCAGCGCCAGGCGAGGTGGACCGCGTGCGCGATCTACTGAGCGAGTCCAGGTGGTCGGCGGCCGACCTCGATCGGCTTGCAGCGGGCCTTACCTCGACGACCGCGGCTGTGCCTGGCGACGGCGGATGGGCGGACGATCGCCGGCGAGCACGAGTCCTGCTCCTCGCGGTCAGCAGCGTCGACTCGCCGATAGATCCGGTCCTGCAGGCCGCGGCGCTCGACTTCCTCGAGCCGTGGGCGGGGGCGATGACGGCGGCTCTCTCACCCTTCGGTCAACGCCCCGCACCATTCGACCCCGCGGAGCTCGACGACCCCGCGGCCCGGCTGGTGATGACGCTGTGGGCGGCGGACAGCCGACCGCTCATTCGCCGCGAGCTCCTCGTCCCTGCGTTGCGCAACCTGGGCTCCGATACTGCGGCTGCCGACGACTTCATACGCCGCTACCTCGCCTGGATGCTGCCGTTGGCGGGCACTGAGCTGTCCCACATGCCGGAGGCGGACGATGACGACAGAGTCGGAGCGAACTACGGGGCGCAGGCAGAGTGGAACTGGTTCGGGCCCGCGGCGGAGATGGTCGCGGCACTGGCCGAAGAGCGGTGTCGGGCTGACAGGCACGTCTCCATCGGGTCGTGTGTCGACGGAACGGCCGAGCGTGTCATTGGGGCCGCGGCGCTGCGCACGACGTACGAGGCCGTACCCGTGGCGCGGCTGCCGCACGAGGTAGTCGTCGGAGATGAGCGGGTGCCGTGGGGCGAGCTGACCGCGGACCAAGAGGAAACTGTCGCGAGGTGGTACCGCGGTGGGTCGTACCCGGGACCGCGGAGGTTCTGAGCTGCTTCAGCAACGCGCTCCCCTGCAGCATCGAACCCCCGCATCGAGAGAGGGTTCGGTCGCCCCGGCGAGTCGATGCGCCGGGACGAGTCGACCCGACCGGGGACCGGTTGCTTCTCCCAGAGAGATGCGGGAACGGATGTACTGGCTTCGACGGGTCCTAGGGCTGCGTGTCTCAACCTCGTAACCCAACTCCGCTTCCGCTACCTCGGCGACTCGACCAAGGTAATGGTGTCTGTTGTGCCGAGAATGTGGATGGACCTTCTGGCTCTGGTCAGGGCTACGTATAGGTCGTTGACCTCGAGGTGCTTGCCGATGTCGGCGATGAGGACGTGGTCGTACTCGAGACCCTTGACGAGCAAGGTCCGGGAGATGATGCGGCGGCGTTCACGTCGTCCGGTGTGGCGCAGTACGTCACGAGCTTTGGCTAGCTCCTCGCGAAGGACTTTCTTGTCGTCGCCGTGACCAATCGCCCCGCGAATCGCTGTCTTCACGTCGTACCAGGCTTCGTGGGAGTGGAGCCGAAGCGCACCAGTGGTGGGGATGACATCCATCGCGGCCGCGAGCTCGGTCAGGGTGGGGTTGTTCACGAGCTTGTCGAGCGCCTCGATGGTGACGCGAACTGGTTCCCGCTTCGCGCTGAGCAGGTCTGCGCCGGTCTTCCGATCGACGTACCTCTTCCCGACCGGCTTGGGCTCCAAGGCGCCGTGGCCGCAGTGACATTTCTTCGTGAACTCGAACAGCCAGGACGCGTAGTCAGCCGGCTCGGTCTGCTCGAGTTTGTCGAGCCACTTCGCCATGAATTTGCCCTCGATCTCCTCCATGACCGTGTAGGTACCTTTGAGTTCACCGGCGAGATAGCGGGCGATGCCGTCGTTCGCGGCGATGATGAGGACGGTCTCGTCCGCGGGTTTGTTGAGCAGGGACGTAGCGGCGGCGGTCAGTCCTGCATGGTTGCCCGCGATGTTGGTATAAGTGACTCGGTCAGGGTAGTTGCCGCTAGCCAGGTTGAGGGTGGCGCCGGGCTTGAGGCGCTCGCGAACCCGGAGGAGCCACCCTCCCAGATCCTCGTTGTATCCCCTCCACCTGTGTGGTTGCGGGTCGATGTCGGCGTGCTTGGGAAAGTCGGCGATGACGTCGTCCCAATTAGGGAGAGGGTCACTGAAACCGAATATTGCCTGGAGGTGGTCGCCGAGGACGCCCACCTGGCCGACCGCGTCGCGGAGAGCGAGTACGAGTTGGTGCTGGCCGACGTTGCAGTCTTGGTACTCGTCGATAAGGACGTGCGTGTAGGTGGCGGCGAGGACTGCCTTAATGTGCTCCGCGGCGACAACTTTGGTGGCCGCGCGGACGTAGACGGGAGAGTCAGCCGGGACCATCACCTTCGGAACCATTAGTCCTCCGAGTACCGGGTAGGCGCGAGCGAGGCGGAACGCGAGGCTGGTGATGGTGGCAACGTGAGCGTCGCCTCCGGACAAGCCGAACCGCTTCAGGCGGCTGTTGATTGCAGAGACGCCCGCGTTGGTGTGGGTGAGCACGAGAGCGCGCCCGTCGGCGGCGGCAATTCTGCTTGCGGTAGCCGCGAGAAGATGAGTCTTGCCTGTCCCGGCCGGTAGGACGACCGAGGCTGGTAGCGCTTCGATGAACCCGGCGGCGTCCGTTTGAAGCGCCTCCGGGAGTTTGTCAGGCACCTAGGGCTCCTGGGTAGCGGAATCTTCGTCAGGCGGGCCAGCGGCTTGGTCCCCGGCTTGTCCTTCGGTGCCGGCGGGCTCCTCCAAGCTGGCCGTCGTCTGCTCGCTAACAACTGTCTTCTTTGCGGCCTCCGCGGGTGCGTAGATGGCCCCGCGGAGCGCGCCGATCTTTGACTCCACCTCTCCACCTTCGAGGTCCGTCGAGTCGAGGATGAACCGGCCCAGCCGACGGCCCTTGTCGACCCGCTTGAACCATCCCCTCACATTCTTCTTCCCCTTGGCGGTTTTGCCTACGATGTCGCGCGCCTGGTGCAGATCGAGCCCGGTCGCGGCCCAGGTGCTCACATCCAGCGTTTCGGCACCCGCTGAGCTGTCGGGCGCACCATTGGCCACAAGCGCATTCGCGTAGACCGTGAGCGCGGATTCAGGGTCATCTGCGACTTCGATCGCGGCCTCGATGAAGGCGGTCAGCCCCGCCTCGGTCAGTTCCGCGCACACAGCTGTCTCAATACTGTGGCAACCCTCCCACCGAATGACTGAGGCTCCGTCAGCTGCGACTTGGTCGGCAAGGTTATTGGCATTCTCGTCGTCGCTATCAACAAACAGCACGACGTCGTAGCCGAGATTCAGGAACTGGGCTGCGCGGTTCGCCGAGCCGGTTCCGCCGTTCCCCTCGACTGCGACCACGCCCAACGCGGCCGATGGCACCGCGTCCGACTCCGTGTCTGCGTCCCACTCCTCCAGGTGCTCGAGGACTACCCCGTACTCAGTCTTGCCCTCGTTGATGACGACGCGCCGAGCCAGGAACGCCTCGGGGCAGGCCTTGAGCAGGGGGCGGAGCTCGGCGGGTTCGTCGAGCGGTTTCAGATCGGTTAGTCCGCCGGAAGAGCGGACCATGACCAGGTCCTCCGGCTCGAGGTGCATCAGCGCTGTTGGCGAATGCGTGGTCACGAAAACCTGGGAGAACGCGTCGCTGGTTCGCAGGTGTCGCAGAAGGTGGACGAGCCGGTGCGGCTCTAGGCCGTGCTCGACTTCGTCGACCAGCAGGGTGGCGGTTCCTTGGTTCGCGAGCTGCTGGGTCGCAGCGCCAGTCAGGCGCCTGGTCCCAAGCCCGAAGTTGGTCAGGGGGACGGCGCCGTCGAAGAGCGCCAGGTTCCCCTGGGTGTTGCTCAGCGACGTGTCCAGGCCTGGCCGCAGATCGCCAAACCTCGTGGTGCCGATCGCCTGGACCTGGGTCTGTACCTCTTGTGCGAGCTCCTTCAGGGAGTCCGTGACGGCTTCCGCGGCGGCTTCGCGTGCCTTGCGGCCGGCGTGGGTCAGGGTGGCGCGAGTGTCGTCGCGGCTCACGGTCAGCTTGCCGAGCGAAGAAGTTCTCGACCACCGCAGGTGAGCGTCCACGCGGTCATCGATCCGATATGCGGTCATCTTGGTCCGGTGCCGGGCGCGGATGGGGTACGGGTCCTCATCGTCCATGCCCTTGAGCGGTGGCCGGTAGGACTGCCAGATCGGGTCCAAGTCGGCCTCAACGAGGAGCTCCACGATGATGCAACGCTCGGACTCGTCGGCCGGGTCGTGGGTCCACTCGCCATTCTGGTCGATACCAGACAAGAACCCACCGAAGGCATCAATGGCAAGCAGGTCGTCGGGGAGGTCACCCACTGCTACACGGATTCGCAATGCCTCATCGACGGTCGCACCGAAGAAGTCGGTGTCCAAGACGCTGAGGCCAGCGCGGTCGTGAAGGGCTCGCTCGATGGCAGTGAGGACGGTGGTCTTGGTGGCGTCCCCGGGCCCGATGAGCGCGAAGAACCGACGGTCCGCCGGTAAACGCCACGACGCGGACTTGATGCCGCGGAAGTTCTCGATGTCGATCCGGCGAATTCGCATTGCTTCTCGCTCCCGAGTTGGTCCCGCCACGAACCCTAGGCCAGCAAGCACCCGTCAGCCGGCAGAAACACCAACTTCCTTGAGCGACGTAGAGGCCCACGGTAAGCGACGACACCGGCGGATAGCACGTCCTTCTCAGTTCGATGCTGCCACTCTGCAGGAGACCGTGTCCCCCGCCTTGAACGGAAAAGCGCCTACACTTCGCGCCTCAGACGTCAGAATGCTTGCATGGGACTGCTATTTCTCTCTGCACACGAGGGGCGCCTAGTCCGATTTGGCCGCGACGCAGACCAGTCGTGGCGGCCGATGCCGGGCTCCCCAGAGGAGCTCGCCGAAGGCGCTGACTGGGAAGACGAGATCCAGGACCGCCGGGGAGGTCGGCTCGATCGTCTTCTGGACGCACGGGCGCGGCGGGCTGGTGGGCCACCCATGTATCTCAACGTCAACAGCACCCATTGGCGCTCTCACACGCGAGCGCAGGTACTGCTGATTGCTTCCGTTGCCGGTGAGATGAGTGCCGTCGGCGTCGGCAATTGCACCACACAGACGCGGCGCGGTTGGGCTGGCTCAGCGGTAGTCAAGCTGACAGACCGGATCGCCCTCCCTGAGCCGGTGCCCTTGGCCACCATCGTGGAATTGGCGGCGTCAAGGATGAGGAATGTTGTGCAGCGCATGTTCGAAGAAGAGGAGTCGCGGGTTATACCGTCGAAGAGTTTTCAGGTGATCGTTGATGCACTGCGCCGAAGCGTCCCCGGGATCGACCAGATCTTCGCCAACCTTCCGCCGTTTCCGCGGCGCAGGCAGGTTCCGCTGGACCGACTCGCTCAACGCGACGCGAGCCAAACCGCACTGCGACTCTTCGACCCTGCTTGGCGGAGTTTGGAACCGGTACGGACCCCGCCGCCACCGACTCCCCTCGCATCGCAGTTGGAGTCAGTCGCCAGCGTGCTGCGGCCGACCAGGTCGCCCCGAGAGAACGACTCGATCACCGCAGACACCGCAGGATTTTTGGACTGGGACGCTGCTGGCCATGCGTTCAACGGATGGTTCCTGTTCCGTTCGGGCGCCCGGCAGTTGCTCGTGAAGAATATCAACTTCCAGCCCGAGGAACCGAAGACCGGCGCCGACCTCGTCTACGTCCGATCGGAACCGAACTCCGTCGTGCTCGTGCAATACAAGATGCTCAGGAACGACAAGGACAGCTACGAGTACTACTTTCGCGACGACGGCCGGTTGGCGGGCCAGGTCCATGTCATGCTCAAGTTGTCCGAGACGCGCACCAGGATCATGGATATGACCCCCCCGGCATCGACTGCGCCGGATGAATACCGCATCTCTCCCGACTTTGGCTTTGTGAAGTTCGTCGAGCCGGTGCAGCCGTCCCAGAACGGCGACCAGATGAGCTTGCCAGCGGGCCGATATCACCCAGCACGCGGCGTCCTTCGCATGTTGGCCAACCCGACCAAAGGCCCAGGCGGCGGCGAGAGGCACGTCGTGAGTCAGTGGCGATCGCTAGACGGCGAGACGTTCGCCAAGCTTGTCCGCGACCAGTGGGTCGGTTCGATCGGGGACGTCACAAAAGAACTGTTCGAGATTTTAGGTTTACAATCCGACGGACCGGTCTACCTCGCGATTGAGGAACCAGAGCGGTTGGTGTGAAGCTCGCACATCAATCTTGGTTGAGGCGGGCGGAAGCTAAAGCTCTTCGCTGCCTCATTCCGCTGCCAGCGGGCCCCGCCCTGGCAGGTGGAGCTCACGGCCGCCCAGGATGATGCGACTTAGGTTGCGCCACGCTCGCGCTGTCGGTACACAGGCGGTCCTCCGCCTGCGCAAGCTGCGGGCGAAACCGGTGGCCGGATCAGGCACGCCGATCGACAGTTCCCACTAGCATCGGCATCGCAAGTTCGTTGTCGTTAGAGAGGCGACCCGTTGAACGCTCCAGTGCCGCTCAGGGATCTCCGGTTCGGGCATCTGGATGCCAGTCAGGAGGCAGCGGAGGATCCCGATCTCCTTCGCGAGGGCTACTACGACTATCGAGAAGCCGCCTACGCGGTTGCCAGCGGCAGCGCGTTCGTGCTGCTGGGTCCGAAAGGCTCGGGGAAGTCCGCCGTTCTGGAGCACTTGAGACTCCGATGGGCCGACCAGTGGGACCACTTCCTCCAGCGATGGGACCTCCGCGGATTTCCCGTCAGCGACGTAACCCAGATCAAGATGGGCCAGTCCCCTGGGTCATCGCGGAATCAGGCCGCCTGGGAGCTGCTCCTACTTCTCAAGATCTACGAGTCTCTGAGCGAAGATCAGGGCGTCCAGCCAGCCGGCGACGTCGAACGGATCGTTGACTGGCTCAGAGGTCAGGGGCTTTTAACACCCAACTGGGCCGCGAGTGTCAGCAAGTGGACGGCCAGCGAGTTCAAGCTGGACCTGAAAATTGTGTCGGCGACATGGGGTACCCAAGGACCGTCGAACGCCCTCGAGGCTTCGGCATTCCTACGGGACAAGCTCGTGTATCTGCGGACAGACAGCCGCCACGTGATTGCAATCGACGGGCTGGACTCCTTCTTCTTCGAGCTCGATGACGAGTGGGCGTCGCTCGGTGGGTTGATGCAAGCGCTACTGTCGCTCAACCTCCACATGCGCGAGTGCGGTCTGAGAATCACCGTCGTCGCCGCCCTGAGGTCAGACATCTTTGATCTGCTTCCAGGCGGCGAGAACAACAAGCTCAAGCCGAATGCCGTGCACCTTGATTGGCACGCGCACGGGATTGGGCGAGACAATCACCTGTGGCGACTTCTGACCGAGAAGGTTCGCGTTCATCGCCCAGAAGTCACGAACCTTGTTTCGCACTACTTGTCTCGACCGATCTCAATTGGGCCACATACCGAGATGACCACTTACCTATTGGAGCACACGCGACTCCTGCCACGGGACGCGGTCGCGCTCATGTCGTACCTGCAGCGGTGTTATGGCGGGATCAAGTCGGTTCCCGAAGATAATGCAAAGGAAGCTGTCCGTCGCTACTGCGAGGAGTACTTCGTAGGCGAGATCTTCGACAACCTATCGGGCGTCGTCGACACGGTGACGCCTCGGAAAATGGCGGCGTTCAAGGACGCCCTGAGATCGGTTCCGGCCAAGATCTTTGGATTGTCGGACCTCGAAACGGAACTTGATGGCGCTCTCGACAAGTCGGAGGTCCGCGACTTACTTCGGCAGATGTTCAAAACGGGTGGTATCGGGATCTTCAACCGGAACGCCGGATACATCGACTTTGTGTTTCGTAAGGTCTCAGGCGCCGCCTTCACCACATCGCGCGAGTTCGTGCTGCACGAGGCACTCGTGAAGGCGTGGAACCGTCCACATCGCACGTACGACTGATTCGCGATCTCGCAGCGAAAGTTTGTCGGCACCGAAGGGCCACGTACCCACTCAAAGAATCGACGTGTCAGGGGCTGCAGCGCGGACATTCGAAGCCCCGGACCTATTCGCCCACGCGTTTGCATCGGCGACGAAGTCGTACGGATAGCTAATCAGCTCCGATCAGATAGCCGCGGGAATGGTCTTTCGAACCTCACGCAGTGCTTCAGCCATTGCGTCGATGGCCGCCACCCGCCACCGCATGCACGAGATCGCCGGAAGCGTCAGGCTCAGGTCTTGGCGTGACCATCGTGAGCGTCGCCTGCCCGTTGGTGGTGTCGACCGCGCCAGTGCCAGGCGCCGTATAAGCCATTACTGCAGCCGTCCACGGTGGTAATCCATTCCTCGTCGCCCATCCAGGGGCGCTTAGGCAGATGCCGTTCGCAGATCGCCAACCATGTCCATCGGCCATGCAGTCACCGTCGCACACCCTTGAAGCGGGGGATCGAAGCGGCTGGACTGAGCCCAGAGGCACGACATCAGGCGACCGAACGCGGTCACGATGCCAGCGAAAACAACGCTACCGACGATGCCATGGGCGAGGCCCGACACTGCCCGAATCGCACCTGACGGCACGACGGCCAACGTCGCCCCAGGCTCCCCACGTCACGCGCATCTGGAACGGGGCAGAGCATCAAGAACAACCCCGACAGCCCGTTGCACTTCCACGCAACGCCTGCGATCGTCCACCCACCCGCTCAACACACGACGCGGGCGCGGCCGACACCGCTACTCGGGGGGGTGATCGTCGTGGACAAGCGTTTCCTTTACGTCGCCCTGGTCCTCGCGACCGTGGCCGTCGTCATCGCCGTCGTGGTCGTCGCCAGCTGGCTCGGCACACGCACCGACGAGAGCGACCACACCGTGGCCACCGCCACCGCCTCCCGCACGGCGACCGAGGAAGAGCCGCCAACGACCGCTCGCCTCGCCGACATCCCCGTCGGCTCGGTGACCATCGACCAGTCGATCGCCGACCTGGCCGCCGAGCCCGCGATCGAGGCCGACCAGACGATCGACGGCGGGGTGAAGGCATTCGTGGAGAGTGCCTTGTGGGTGCTTGCGTCGCCCGCCGCCGAGGCGGATCCGAT
Source organism: Nocardioides zeae (assembly GCF_030818655.1). Classification (NCBI taxonomy): domain Bacteria; kingdom Bacillati; phylum Actinomycetota; class Actinomycetes; order Propionibacteriales; family Nocardioidaceae; genus Nocardioides; species Nocardioides zeae. The sequence goes on from NZ_JAUTAN010000001.1 coordinate 2,228,404, forward strand.
GAACGCACCGGCGGCCATCTCTGACGTCATCGGCACGACCGACGCCGAGATCCTGGGCCGCTTCGACCGCACCGGCGGCGTCGACTTCCTGCCCCTCAACGGCGCCTACCGCGTGCTGGCGCACTCGGGCGACCAGGCTGCGCCCGAGGCCGTCATGGTCGAGGTCGCGGCACCGATGACCATCAGCTCCGGCACCCGCTGGCTGTTCGTCGGCGGGGTCATCTCCTGGACCGACGACGGCTGGCAGATCTCGTCGATCAAGCCCACGGAGACCGGGCAACCCACCAGCGGCGCCACGCACCTCGGCGAGTTCACCGACGGCGACCGTCTCGCCGTCCTCACCGGCCTGGGATGGACGGCGTTCGCCAACGGCCAACGCTGAAGGCCTGGCCTACGGCGCCTGCGTCTCCGACCCGTCCCCCGTCGAGGCATCCCCGCCGTCACCGTCCTCCAACGGCACCACGTCCGTCGGCCCCGTCGGCGCGGTCGGCTCGATCGGCTGCTCGACGTCCTCCGCGGCGTACTCCAGCGGCACGTACTCCCCCACGTCGAACCGCCCGTTGGGCTGCAGGATCACCCACTGCATCCCGACCGGCCGGCCGTCGCGGTAGGTGATGAGCGTGGTCTCCGCCTGGCGGCGCGGCTTGCTCCCGACGGCGATCGCATAGGCGGCACCCCCGGTTGTTCCAGAAGTGAACGTGTAGCCGATCTCCCCGTTCTCGCCCTCGACCGGCGTCGGCCCGGAGCGCACGTGGATGTGGCCACCGATCACCAGGTCGACGCACCCTGCCGACAGCGCGTCCCGGCCCAGCGAGGCGTCGTGCACGAGCAGCGTGTTGATCCGCTCCTCCGACGCGCAGGCGTCCTCGGTGATCCGGTCCCGCACCTCGTCGAAGGTCAGGCCCGGCTCGTCGCGCCAGTTGCCGAGACCCGAGGAGCGCGGGTCGTCGATGCCCATGAGCGTGGAGTCCGCCGGACCGTCGACCACGGAGCCGTCGAGCCGCGTCCACCCGAGGTCGCCCAGGTAGTCCCCCACGAAGTCGCCGTGGTCGTGGTTGCCGATGACCGACCAGCGGTCGTAGTCGGAGAACGCCCGCTGCACCGAGTCGAGCGAGAATGCCTCCCACGGCTGGCCGGTCGACGTGTCGTCGCCGCCGTCGAACACGGCGGTCGCCCCGGCCGCGTCACCGATCGCGCGGGCCACCGGGTCCATGCCGATGTTGTCGTGGCGGTCGGTGACGAACACGACCACCGTCTCGTCGTCCTCCGGCTGCCGCAGCTCGAGGTCGTCCACCTTGTCGACGGCCTCGGAGTAGAACGTCAGCGACGTGTCGTAGGTCGACACCGCGCTCTCGATGAGACGCCGCGACTGTGTCGTCGTCACGTCGGAGCGGAGCTCCAGCGACGCCGCCTCCGCGGGCAGCGGCACCTCGGGGCCGAGGAACTCGGCCAGCGTGATCCAGGTGTCGTCCTCGTCCTGGGTCTCCCCCGTCGTGACGTCGTCGCCGTCCCACGGCTGCCAGATCAGCACGGCGGCCACGGCCAGCGCCGTCCCCGACGCGAGACCGCGACGACTCACCACGCCCCGCACGAGCTCACGGCGCCGCCGGGCGCCGAGGAGCAGCCAGAGGGCGACCGGTACGGCGCCCGCCACCGCCCCGCGCAGCGCCGCGGAGACCGCCATGTCGGCGACGAGGTCCGTCACCTTCTGGATCTGGGCGTCGGGCTGGGAGGCGATGAACGCGTAGCGCGACACCAGCTCCTCCGTCGTCGCCGCCTCCGTCTTGCCGAGGCGCACCTCGACCCCGACGGGGCTGTCGATCGGCAGCCGCACGTCGGGCAGGATCGCGCCCGGCTCGACCACCGCGTGCCGGTCGAGCGTCGGGCGCACGACCGCGTCGTGGCCGGCGATCACCGTCTCCCGGCTGCTGCCGAGGAAGAGCATCATCCCGACGACGCCGGCGATGACCACCCAGGCGGCCAGGAGCCCGACGACGGTGACGACCCGCGCCGTACGACGGCGGAGCCGCCCGCGAGAGGAACCAGGAGCAGCAGCCGGAGCCTCGGTCACGAGCCGGCGAGCCTCGCCTGCGCGACGGCGTAGAGCGCCACGGAGGCCGCGACACCCGCGTTGAGCGACTCGACGTCGTTGGCCATGGGGATCGAGACGAGCTGGTCGCAGTGCTCGCGCACGAGCCGCGACAGACCGGCGCCCTCGGAACCGACGACCACGACGAGCGGGCCGTCGGACAGGTCGAGGGCCGGGAGCTCCACGTCGCCCTCGGCCGCGAGGCCGACGACCATGAGCCCGGCGTCGGCGTAGGCCTTCAGCTGCCGGTTGAGGTTCACCGTCTGCGCCACCGGGATGCGAGCGGCCGCACCGGCGGACGTCTTCCACGCCGACGCGGTCATGCCCGCCGCACGGCGCTCCGGGATGAGGACGCCGTGGGCGCCGAACGCCGCGGCCGACCGTACGACGGCACCCAGGTTGCGCGGGTCCGTCACCGAGTCGAGGGCGACGATGAGCGCGGGCTCGCCGAGCTCGTCCGCTCGGTCGAGGAGGTCGTCGGGGTGGGCGTACTCGTAGGGCGGGATCCGCGCCGCCAGGCCCTGGTGCACCGCACCGGAGGTCAGGCGGTCGAGCTCGCTGCGGCTCACCTCGAGCAGCGGGATCGTCCGCTCGGCGGCCTCGGCGAACGCCTCGCGCAGCCGGCCGTCGCGCTCGGCGCCCTCCGCGACGTACAGCGCGTTGATCGGCACGCCCTCGCGGAGCGCGTCGACGACGGGGTTGCGCCCGGCGATCCACTCGGCGTCGCCGCTGCCGCGCTTGCGCTGCGCGCGCGGGGACGACGAGCGCTTCGCGGCGAGGCGCTCCTTGGCCTTCTTCGCCTTGTGGGTCTTGTGGTACTCGCGGTCCTCGGCACGCGGCGTCGGCCCCTTGCCCTCGAGACCACGCCGCACGCGCCCGCCGGACCCCGCGGTGGGGTTGCCCTTCGAGCTCTTGCGGACCGATCCGCGTCGCTGGGAGTTGCCCGCCATGTCCTACTCGTCTCCTCTAGTTTCGTGCGCGCTGGGTGCGCGTCACGCGATCGTCCAGGTCGCCCCGTCGGGCGTGTCGGTGACCTCGATGCCGGCCGCCTTGATGCGGTCGCGGATCGCGTCCGCGGCCGCGAAGTCCTTCGCCGCCCGTGCCGCCGCCCGCTCCTCGAGCAGGCCGGCCACGAGCACGTCCACCGCCGCGGTCAGGCCCGCGTCGGCCGACGGCGTCGGCCACGCCTCGTCGGCGGGATCGAGGCCGAGCACCGCCAGCATGGCGCGGACCGCCACACCGTGGACACGGGCCGCGGCAGCGTCGCCGGCGGCCAGCGCCTTGTTGCCCTCGCGGACGGCGTCGTGCAGCACGCCGACCGCCGTCGACGTGCCGAGGTCGTCGTCCATCGCCGCCACGAACGCGTCGGGCAGCACGTCGAGCAGCGACGCCGGCAGGTCGAGCGACCCCGTCGCCGCCGCCCGCTCGAGGAAGCCCTCGACGCGGGCGAACCCGGCCGCCGCCTCCGCGAGCGCCTCGAAGCTGAACTCCACGTGGGAGCGGTAGTGCGCCGCCACCAGGTAGTAGCGCAGGTCGATGCCCCGGAACTCCTCCAGGATCACCGGGATCGACAGCGTGTTGCCGAGCGACTTGCTCATCTTCTCGCCGGCGGTGGTGATCCACGCGTTGTGCATCCAGTACGACGCGAAGTCACGCCCCGCGGCACGCGACTGGGCCTGCTCGTTCTCGTGGTGGGGGAAGCGCAGGTCGAAGCCACCGCCGTGGATGTCGAAGGCGTCACCGAGGTACTTCCCCGCCATCGCCGAGCACTCGATGTGCCACCCCGGACGGCCACGGCCCCACGGGGAGGGCCACGACGCGGTGAGCGGCTCGCCCTCCTTGTGGCCCTTCCAGAGGGCGAAGTCGCGCGGGTCGCGCTTGCCGCGCGGGTCGGCGTCGGCAGCCGCCTCCATGTCGTCGATGCCCTGGCGCGTCAGCTCGCCGTAGGCCGGCCACGACCGCACGTCGAAGTAGACGTCGCCGGAGCCGTCCTCCGCGGCGTACGCGTGCCCGCGGCCGATCAGCTCCTCGATCAGCTCCAGCATCTCGGGCACGTGGCCCGTCGCCGCCGGCTCGTAGGTGGGCGGCTCGACGTTGAGGGACGCGTACGCCGCCGTCAGCTGCCGGTGCATCAGCTGGGCGTGGGCATACCAGGGCCGCCCCGCCGCCGCGGCCTTCGCCAGGATCTTGTCGTCGATGTCGGTGACGTTGCGGATGAAGGACACCGCGTAGCCGCGCACCTCCAGCCAGCGCCGCAGCACGTCGAAGTTCACGCCCGAGCGGACGTGGCCCACGTGGGGCTCCGACTGCACCGTGAGACCACAGACGTAGACACTGACCTCGCCCTCGCGGAGGGGTCGGAAGTCACGGACCTCGCGGGTCGCGGTGTCGAAGAGCCTGAGCGTCACCCGCACGAGTCTAGAGCCGGTCGGACACCACCTGCGCATCCCGGACGACCGCCGCGCTCGGCGGATATCGCCCGGCTCGGCCCGCACCTACGGTTCCGGCTCAACCCGGACCGCACGAGGCGGTCCGACCCGAGCGAAGGAGAGGCCGCATGCCCGTCTCCACCGACCTCACCGGCCGCACCGCCGTCGTCACCGGCGGCGCCACCCTCATCGGCCGCGGCGTCGTCGCCGCGCTCGCCGAGGCGGGCGCGAACGTGGTCGTCGCCGACATCGACGAGGCGGGCGGGAAGACGGTCGCCGACGACCTGTCCGCCGCGCTCCCCGCCGGCAGCGGCGCCGTCAGCTTCACCGCGACCGACGTCACCGACGACGCCGCGCTCACCGCGCTGGTCGAGGGCACCGTCGCCGCGCACGACGGCATCGACATCGTCGTCAACCTCGCCGCGACGTACCTGGACGAGGGGTTCGCGACGTCCCGCGCCGACTGGCTGACCGCGCTCGACGTCAACCTCGTCAGCATGGTCGCGCTCGTGCAGGCGGCCCACGGCGCGCTCAAGGCCAGCGAGCACGCCGCCATCGTCAACTTCACCTCGATCTCGTCGTCGGTCGCGCAGACCGGCCGGTGGGTCTACCCCGCCAGCAAGGCCGCCATCGCCCAGCTGACGCGCTCGATGGCCATGGACCTCGCCGCCGACGGCATCCGCGTCAACTCCGTCAGCCCCGGGTGGACCTGGTCCGCGATCATGGACGGCCTCTCCGGCGGCGACCGCGCGAAGACCGACCGCGTCGCCGCGCCGTTCCACCTCACCGGCCGCGTCGGCGACCCCGGTGAGATCGGCGCCGTCGTCGCCTTCCTCGTCTCCGACGCCGCCTCCGTCGTCACCGGTGCCGACTGGGCCGCCGACGGCGGCTACTCCGCCATGGGCCCCGAACAGGCCGTCCCCGCCATCCCCCTGCTCGCCGAGTGAGTGAGGACCACAGCATGACCAGCTCCCCCACCCCCAGCCCCACGAAGAAGAAGATCGGCATCGTCGGCGCCGGGTTCGCCGGCCTCTCGTCGGCCCGCGTGCTCAGCGCCCTCGGCCACGACGTCACCGTCTGGGAGAAGACCCCCGACGTCGGCGGCGTCTGGAGCGCCACCCGCCGCTACCCCGGCCTCAAGACCCAGAACGACAAGGGCACCTACGCGCTCTCCGAGCTGCCCATGCCGAAGGACTACCCCGAGTGGCCCTCGGGGGCGCAGGTGCAGGCCTACCTCGAGCAGTACGTCGAGAAGTTCGGCCTCGAGCCCCACCTGCGGCTGTCCACCGAGGTCGTCGCCGCCGAGCCCACCCCGAGCGGCGGCTGGGACGTGACGACGGCCGACGCCGCGGGCACGGTCACGACCCACGTCGACCACCTCGTGCTCGCGAGCGGCATCTTCTCCCGGCCCTTCGTGCCGCCGTGGGAGGGCCGCGACGTCTTCGAGAAGGTCGGCGGCGAGGTGCTCCCCGCGGGCGACCTCCACAGCCTCGACCAGGTGGCCGGCAAGGACGCGATCATCGTCGGCTACGGCAAGTCGGCCTGCGACATCACCGTCGAGGTCTCCACCGTCGCCGCGTCCACCACCGTGGTGGCCCGCGAGCTGCTGTGGAAGCTGCCGCGCAAGCTGCAGGGCGTGCTCAACTACAAGTTCCTCATGCTGACCCGCCTGGGCGAGGGGCTGTTCCGCTACCGCTCCGTCAACGGCATGGAGAAGGTGCTCCACGCCCGCGACTCGCTGCTGGCGAACCAGATGGTCGGCAGCGTCGGCGGCGTCTCCACCCGCCAGCTGAAGCTCGCGAAGCTCGACCTCATCCCCCAGGGCACCTTCGCCGACATCGCCCGCTCCACCGTCTCGCTCGCCACCGAGGGCTTCTTCGAGGGCGTCGCCGACGGCCGCATCACCGTTCACCGCGACATCGTCATCAGCCGCCTCGGCGAGCGCGACGGCAAGCCGATCGCCGAGCTCGCCGACGGCACCGTCATCCCCGCCGACGTCGTGCTCGCCGCCACCGGCTGGACGCAGGAGATCCCGTTCCTGCCCGACGACGTCGTCGCGCGGTTCACCAACGCCCAGGGCGACTACCTGCTGCACCGCCAGATCCACCCGATCGGCGTCGAGGACCTCAGCTTCGCGGGCTACAACTCGTCCTTCTTCTCGCCGCTCTCCGCCGAGGTCTCGGCCCTGTGGATCGGGTCCTACCTGGGCGGCGGCCACACGCTGCCCGACGAGGAGACGATGCGCGCCGAGGCCGAGGAGACCCTCGACTGGATGCGCGAGCGCACCCGCGGCCAGCACGCCCGGGGCACCAACATCATCCCGTTCTCCGTGCACAACATCGACGAGACGCTCGACGACCTCGACCTCAACGTCGGCAAGCTGACCAAGGCCAAGCAGTGGCTGCTGCCGCTCGACCCGAGCGACTACGCGGGCGTGCTCGGCAAGCTGCGCGCCAGACTGGCCCGATGAGCACCTACGACGCCATCGTCATCGGGGCCGGCATCAACGGCCTCGTCGCCGCGGCCGAGCTCGCCGGAGCCGGCTGGTCGGTCGCGCTCGTCGACGAGCGCGACCGGCTCGGCGGCTTCATCGCCTCCGACGAGCTGACCGCGCCCGGCTACGTCCACGACACCTTCAGCTCCTGGCACCCGCTCTTCGTCACCAGCGGCGCCTACGGCGTGCTCGGCGACGACCTGCACCGCCACGGGCTGCGCTACTGCAACACCGACGGCGCCGTCACCGCCTCGGTCTCCGAGCGGGGCGCGGTCGTCGCCGACCGGGACCCGACCACGACGGCGGCCGGGTTCGCCGACGGGGGCGACGCCGCGGCGTACGCCGCCATGCTCGGGCAGCTCGAGAGCTGGGCGCCGCACGTGTTCGGGGCCCTGGGCTCCGAGCTGCGGACCCCGGACCTCGTGGGCCTCGGGGCCCGCGCGGCCCGCGGGCTCGGCGTCGACGGGCTGCGCGAGCTCGTGCGGGTCAGCGCCCAGAGCGGGCGCGGGCTCGTGCGCGAGCGGTTCGTCGGCCACGAGGTCGACCAGCTGTGGACGCCGTGGCTGCTCCACGCCGGGCTCGGCCCCGACCACGCCACCGGCGGGCTGATGCTGCCGGTGATGGCGTTCTCCATGCACGCCGCGGGGCTCCCCGTGGTCGAGGGCGGCGCCGGCCGCTTCGTGGACGCGTTCGCCGCCCTCCTCGCCGAGCGCGGCGTCGACGTGCACCTCGGCTCCCCCGTGACGCGCATCGAGGTCGCCGAGGGGCGGGCACGCGCCGTACGGCTCGGCGGAGCAGCCGACCGCCAGCGCCTCGTCGCACGCCGTGCGGTGCTGGCGTCGACGTCGACGGGGCGGTTGTACGGCGAGCTGCTCGCCACCGACGCCCCCGAGGCCGGTCGGCGGGCGGCCGCACTGCACCGGCCGGGGCGCGCCGCGATGCAGGTGCACCTCGCGCTGGACGCCCCGCTGCGCTGGTCGGACGACCGGCTCGACGCCGTCCCGCTCGTGCACGTCAGCGACGGCGCCGCCTCCACCGGCGTCGCCTGCGCCCAGGCCGAGGCGGGGCTCCTCCCCTCCGCGCCCACGGTCGTCGTCGGCCAGCAGTCCGTGCTCGACCCGACGCGGGCGCCCGACGGTGCGGCCACGCTGTGGCTGCAGCTGCAGGAGGTGCCGTGGGCGCCGACCGGCGACGCGGGCGGCTCCATCGCGACCGGCTCCGGCTGGGACGGCTCGGTGACCGAGGCCTACCTCGACCGCGTGCTCGACCGCGTCGAGGAGCACGCCCCCGGGTTGCGCTCCTCCATCGTCGGCGTGCACGCGCTGCCGCCCACCCGGCTGCAGCGGGAGAACGCGAACGCCGTCGAGGGCGACCCCTACGGCGGCGCGGCCGAGCTCGACCAGTCGCTCGTCTGGCGCCCGGGCACGTCGACCGGGCACCGTACCGGCGTGGACGGCCTGTTCCACGTCGGCGCCTTCACCCACCCCGGACCCGGGCTCGGCGCCGGCTCCGGACACCTCGTCGCCCAGCAGCTCCTCGCCCCACCCCCCGTCAAGCGGCTCGCCTCGCGGGCCCGCGCCCTCACCGAAAGGCTCCACCGATGACTGCCGTGGACACCCTGCTCAGCGCCCTCGCCACCGGCGAGGCCCGCATCATCGACCTCACCGCGCCGCTGTCGCCGAGCACGCCGGTGCTGCAGCTGCCGCCGCCGTTCGCGAACACCATCCCGCTGTCGCTGGAGAAGGTGAGCGACTTCGACGACGACGGGCCGTTCTGGGGCTGGAACAACATCCACACCGGCGAGCACACCGGCACCCACCTCGACGCCCCCGTGCACTGGGCGTCGGGTCGCGAGGGCCACTCCGTCGACACCATCCCGCCGGCACGGCTCGTCGGCCCGGCGGTCGTCATCGACTTCACCGCCGAGGTCGCGGCCGACCCCGACTTCCTCCTCGAGCCGGAGCACCTCGAGAAGCACGTCGCCGACAACGGCCCCTTCCCCGAGGGCGCGTGGCTGATCTTCCGCACCGGCTGGAGCGCGCGCGGCGGCGACCCCGCGGCCTTCGCCAACGCCGACGACAACGGCCCCCACACCCCCGGGCGTCTCCCCCGCCGGCGCGCAGTGGCTCGCGGCGTCGCCGATCTCCGGCTTCGCCGTCGAGACCGTCGGCATCGACGCCGGCCAGGCCGGCGGCATGGAGCCGGCGTTCCCCGTGCACTACTTCCTGCTCGGCGCCGACAAGTACGGCCTCACCCAGCTCCAGAACGTCGACCAGCTCCCCGCCACCGGCGCGATGGTCGTCGTCTCCCCCCTGCCGATCGTGGGCGGCACCGGCTCGCCGGCGCGCGTCCTCGCGATCCTCCCCGCCTGATCCCGCACCGAAAGGCACCCCCGTGACCCGCACCGTCGCCGACCTCGTCGGCTCCACCCTCGCCGAGCTGGGCGTCGGCCACGTGTTCGGCGTGGTCGGCAGCGGCAACTTCGCCGTCACCAACGCGCTCCGGGCCGCGGGCATCCCCTTCACCGCGGCACGCCACGAGGGCGGCGCGGCCTCGATGGCCGACGGCTACGGGCGCCTCGGCGCCCTGCCCCCGGTGCTGTCCCTGCACCAGGGCTGCGGGCTCACCAACGCCGTCACGGGCATCGGGGAGGCGGCCAAGAGCCGCACCCCGATGCTCGTGCTGGCCGCCGACACCGCCGGCGCCACGGTCAACTCCAACTTCCGCATCGACCAGGACGCCCTCGTCGCCAGCGTCGGCGCCGTCCCCGAGCGCGTGCACTCCGCCGCCTCGGCCGTCGCCGACGTCGTGCGCGCCTACCGCACCGCCGTGCACGGCCGCCGCACCGTCGTGCTCAACCTGCCCCTCGACGTACAAGCCGCTCCCGCTCCCGACGACGCCCGTACGCCGACGCTCACCGCCCCGCTGCCCGTGCGGCCCGCGCGGCGCGCGGTCGAGGACCTGGCCGCGCTCGTCGAGGCGGCCGAGCGCCCCGTGTTCGTCGCGGGACGCGGCGGACGGGGGGCCGGGCCCGAGATCTCGGCCCTCGCCGCGGCCGCGGGCGCCCTCGTGGCGACGTCCGCGGTGGCCAACGGGCTGTTCCGCGGCGAGGAGTTCGACCTCGGCATCTCGGGCGGGTTCTCCGCGCCCCTGACCGCCGAGCTCATCGCCGGCGCCGACCTCGTCGTCGGCTGGGGCTGCGCCCTCAACATGTGGACCATGCGGCACGGCTCCCTGATCGGCGCGTCCGCCAAGGTCGTGCAGGTCGACGACGACCTCGCCGCGCTCGGCGCCCACCGCCCGGTCGACCTCGGCGTGCACGGCGACTGCGCCGCCACCGCCGCGGACGTGCTGGACGCGCTCACCACGAAGTCGACCGGCTACCGCACCGCCGAGGTCTCCGCCCGGCTCGCCGAGGCCCGCTGGTGGAACGACACGCCCACCCCCGACGTCTCCACCGCCGAGCAGATCGACCCGCGGGCCTTCAGCCGCGGCCTCGACGCGCTCCTGCCGGCCGAGCGGGTCGTCGCGATCGACTCCGGCAACTTCATGGGCTACCCCTCGACGTACCTCCGCGTCCCCGACCAGAACGGCTTCTGCTTCACCCAGGCCTTCCAGTCCATCGGGCTCGGCCTCGCCAGCGGCATCGGCGCCGCGCTCGCGCAGCCGCACCGGCTCGCGGTCGTCGGCACCGGCGACGGCGGCTTCTGGATGGGTATCAGCGAGCTCGAGACGATCGTGCGGCTGGGGATCCCGATGCTGGTGGCGGTGTACGACGACGCCGCCTACGGCGCCGAGGTGCACCACTTCGGCGACGGCTCCCACGGCGACCCGGACCTCGGCACCGTCACCTTCCCCGACGCCGACATCGCGGCGGTCGCGCGGGGGTACGGCGCCCGCGGCGTCACCGTCCGCGCCGAGGCCGACCTGGAGGAGGTGGCCGCGTGGGCGGCCGATCCCCGCGGGGTGATGGTCGTCGACGCGAAGATCGCGAGCGACGGCGGCGCGTGGTGGCTGCAGGAGGCGTTCAAGGGGCACTGAGGTCCCCCTTTCCGGGTCGTGGTGTGAGCCCACGGGTTTCCGTAGGCCTGGCACCACGACCCGGGAGCCTGGCACGGGGCGCCGGGCCAGGGAAAACGCGGACCGGCGCGGGCCGGGCGAGGAAAGTGCGCGGGGCCCGAGCCCCGGGGAAGGAAAACGCGGACGGATCCGGGTCTGGCATCGGCGTGTCGCGGGCCTGGGTCCGCGTTCTCTTTGTCGGCTGCGGACGCCGGTCCGCGTTTTCTTTCCTCTGCGCTGGAGACCGCTCCCTGGACCACCCGGAAGTATCACGGATCTTCGACGACCGTAATGCGCACGCAATACGGCTCGGTTATGATCGAGGTCACACTCGCGCACGAGGAGCGTGACCATGACCGCGCAGATGCTCTCCCGCCACACCCGGCTGGCGACCTCCGACCTCGACCAGGCACGTGCCGAGGTCGGGCGATCGTTCTGCCCGCACGAGCTGTCGTTGACCGAACGCGGCGGCCGTCTCTCGATGGTCCACAACGCGGCCGACGTCGGCGGGATCAGCGTGCATTACCTGCGCTACGGCGACGAGGTCCGGATCACCCCGGGGCGCTTCGAGGACTTCTACCTCATGCAGGTGCCCCTCAAGGGGCAGGCGCGGGTCAAGGTGGGCGACCGGGTGGTGGCGTCGAACCGGGGCTACGCCTCGCTGCCCTCCCCCTCGCTGCCCGTCGACATGATCTGGTCGGCCGACTGCGAGCAGCTGCTCGTCCACCTCCCGCGCCGCGCGGTCGAGGCGGCGGCCGGTGCCTCGGACGGCTCGACCGACGTCGTCTTCGACCCGCTCGTCGACCTCGGGTCGCCGGCCATCCGCAGCTGGCTGCGCCTCGTGCACCTCGCCTGCGACGAGGCCGAGCTGGGCCGCGGCGTGCTCAGCAGCCCCCTGGCCGCGAGCCACTTCGAGCAGGTCATCGTGTCGGGCCTGCTCGCCGCGCAGCCGAACAGCTCGACGCTGGCCCCGGCACCGGACAGCAGCACGCCCGTGTCGCGCACCGTCCGGGCGGCCCTCGTGCTCATCGAGGAGTGTCCCGAGCGGCCGTGGCGCGTCGCCGACCTGGCCAGCGAGGTGGGTGTCAGCCCCCGCACGCTGCAGGAGGCGTTCCAGCGGGAGCGCGGCACGACGCCGCTGGAGGAGCTGCGCCGTACCCGCCTCGCCCGCGCCCACGCCGACCTGCTCGACGGCTCGCCCGAGTCGACGACGGTCACCGAGGTCGCGGCCCGCTGGGGGTTCTTCCACCTCGGGCGGTTCTCGCAGACCTACCGCGCGGCCCACGGCCAGGCGCCGTCGACGACGCTGGCGTCCTGAGGAAGCGGAGCGAGCTCGCGAACTGGGACGTCGGTGCAGCTCCAGCCGGGTCGGGCACGTCCCAGCCGCACACTTCACAGCTCCGTGTACGGCGCGCGACCAGCTCCCTCGCACCACCAGGGCTCGCTACGGCGTGGGGCCACCAGTGCGCACCCTGGGCCGGGCCGCGAACTGGGACGCTGGTGCGCCTCGGATCGGTCCGGACCTGTCCCAGCCGCACATTTCCCGGCCCGGCCCGGCCCGGCTCTAGCAGTGATGCCGGCGAGCTCGGCCAGGACGCATCCACTCGGGCCGCGAATTGGGACGCTGGTGCGCCTCGCATTGGTCCGGACCTGCCCCAGCCGCACACTTCACAGCTCCGGGTACGGCGCGCGACCAGCTCCCTCGCGCCACCAGGGCTCGCTACGGCGTCGGGCCACCAGCGGGCACCCCGGGCCGGGCCGCGAACTGGGACGCTGGTGCGCCTCGCATTGGTCCGGACCTGCCCCAGCCGCACATTTCCCGGCCCGGCCCGGCCCGGACCGGCCCAGCCCAGCCAGGCCCGGCCCGAACCCGCCCGACCTACCGCCCCGTGACGCCCAGCCGCTCCAACCAGTCAGCCGGCCACGGCGCCGCGGCCGCGCCGGTCCCGTGGTCGGCGCTGCTCCGGTCGAGGTGCACGGTGACGTAGGCGCCGCGGGCCGCGACGTACGCCGGTCGGCCGTCGTGCTCCTCGCCCCGCACCTCGAACTCGAGGCGCATCGAGGACCGCCCGACCCGGACGACCGTCACCGTCGTGACGACCTCCTGGCCGAAGAAGAGCGGCGCGAGGAAGTCGACCTCGTACCGCACGCGGGGGGCCGCCGGGAAGTAGCCCGACAGCCCCCGCGCACGCATCAGCTCGGCCTCCGCCGCCTCGACCCAGCGCACGACGGTGCTGTTGTGGTAGATCCCCGCCGCGTCGGTGTCGATCCACTCCACGCGGGAGCGGGTCGACCCGACGGCGACGGGGACCTCGTGACCAGGTTCCACGAACGGCTCAGACCGGCACGGGCGCAGCGACCGGCGTCCACCGCACGTGCACTCCGTCGTCGGCGCCCGCCCGCAGCAGCGACAGCCGCGGCGGCACCCGGTCGGTGCGGGACGTGGGCGGCCGACGGCGACCGGCCGCCCACTGCACGGGCCACGGCGCCCCGTCGCCGCGGTAGTCCTGCTCCGCCGCGGCGTGCAGGGTCCAGCTCGGGTCGTAGAGGTGCGTGCGACCCAGCGCGCAGATGTCCGCGCGCCCGGCGAGCAGGATCGAGTTCACGTCGTCGGCCGACGAGATCGCACCCACCGCGATGACCGGCACGCCGGCGGCCGCGGCCACCTCGTGGCGGATCCGGTCGGCGAACGGCGTCTGGTAGGACCGCCCGAACGCCGGCTGCTCCTCCTTGCCGACCTGGCCCGACGAGACGTCGATGGCCGCGGCGCCGTGGGCGACGAACGCCCGGGCGATCTCGACCGCGTCGTCGGCGGTGTTGCCGTCGGGGATCCAGTCGGTGGCCGAGATGCGGACCGTCACCGGGATGGAGGCCGGCACCGCCGCCCGCACCGCGTCGAACACCTCGAGCGGGAACCGCAGCCGGTTCTCGAGCGGACCGCCCAGCTCGTCGGTGCGCCGGTTGGAGATCGGCGAGAGGAACGACGACAGCAGGTAGCCGTGCGCCGCGTGCACCTCGATGAGGTCGAACCCGGCGTCCACCGCCCGGCGGGCCGCCGCCACGAAGTCGGCCACCACCTGGTCCAGGTCGGCCCGGGTCGCCTCGCGCGGCACGTGGCAGCCCTCGCCGTACGGCAGCGCCGACGGAGCGATGACCTCCCAGTTGCCGGTCTCGAGCGGCTGGTCGATCCCGTCCCACATGAGGCGGGTCGAGCCCTTGCGGCCGGAGTGGCCGAGCTGCACACCGATCTTCGCGCGGCTCTGCGCGTGCACGAACGACGTCACCCGCGCCCACGCGTCCCGCTGCTCGTCGGTCCACAGACCGGGGCAGCCGGGCGTGATCCGACCCTCGGGCGACACGCAGGTCATCTCCGCCATGACGATGCCGGCGCCGCCGAGCGCCTTCGAGCCGAGGTGCACCAGGTGGAACTCCTGCGGCACGCCGTCGACGGCGGAGTACATGTCCATCGGCGAGAGCATCACGCGGTTCGCGAGCTCGAGCTCGCCGATCCGCACCGGCTGGAACATGGCCGGCGTCGCGCCGTCACGGGCCGGACCCGCAGCGGCCACCTGCTCCGCGAACGCCGCCTGGATCTGCGCCGCGAACCGCTCGTCGCGCTCGCGGAGGTTGTCGAACGTGATGCGCCGCGAGCGCGTCAGCAGGTTGAAGACGAACTGGGCGGGGTCCTGGTCGGCATACATTCCGATCTGCTCGAACCACTCCAGCGACGCCTGCGCGGCACGCTGCGTCGACTCCACCACCGGCCGGCGCTCGGTCTCGTACGCCGCGAGCGCGGTCTCGAGGTCGGCGTGCTCGTGGAGGCACGCGGCCAGGGCGAGCGCGTCCTCCATCGCCAGCTTGGTGCCGGAGCCGATGGAGAAGTGCGCGGTGTGGGCGGCGTCGCCGAGCAGCACGAGGTTGCCGTCGTGCCAGCGCTCGTTGCGCACCGTCGTGAAGCTGATCCACTTCGAGTTGTTGGTGAGGATCTCGTGGCCGTCGAGCACGTCGGCGAAGAGCTCGCGGACGCGCTCCACCGCGTAGGTGTCGGAGACGCCCGGCGGGAACACCTCGTGCTCGGTGGCGTCGAGCCCGGCGCGCCGCCACACGTCCTCGTGCATCTCGACGATGAAGGTCGAGCCCGCGTCCGAGTAGGGATAGCCGTGGATCTGCATCGTGCCGTGCTCCGTGTTGCGCACGATGAACTGGAACGCCTCGAACACCTTGTCGGTGCCGAACCAGATGTACTTGTTGTCGCGCCGGTCCAGGTCGGGGCCGAACACGTCGGCGTACCGATCGCGGACGCGCGAGTTGAGCCCGTCGCAGGCCACGACGAGGTCGTGGGTCTCCCGCAGCTCGGCCACGTCGGGCGCCTCGGTGCGGTAGTGCACGTCGATGCCGAGCCCGGCCACGCGCTCCTGGAGGATCGCCAGGAGCTCCTTGCGGCTCATCGCCGCGAAGCCCTGGCCACCCACGGTGAACTCGTGGTGGTCGACGTCGACGTCGATGTCGGTCCAGCGGGCGAAGCCGCTCTCCATCGCGGCGTAGACCGCCGTGTCCGCCGACTCGATGCCGCCGAGGGTCTCGTCGGAGAACACGACGCCGAAGCCGAACGTGTCCTCGGGGGCGTTGCGCTCCCAGACGGTGATCTCGTGGTCGGGGCCGAGCTGCTTGACGAGGGCGGCGAGGTAGAGCCCGCCGGGACCCCCGCCGATGATCGCGATCTTCATGTCAGGTCCTCTCAGGAGCCGGCCGGGACGGGGGCCGCGTCCGCGGTAGCGGCGGCCTCCTCGGCGAGCCGGGCGCGGAGCGCGAAGTGCTGGAGCTTGCCGCTGGCGTTGCGCGGCAGGGTGTCGATGAACCGCACCTCGCGGGGGTACTTGTACGGCGCGAGCGTCTGCTTCACGTGGTCCTGCAGCCGCACGACGGTGTCGTGGTCGGCGGGGACGCCGTCGCGGAGCACGACGAACGCGCAGACGATGGAGCCGCGGGCGTCGTCGGGCTTGGCGAGCACCATCGACTCGAGCACGTCGGGGTGGTCGTCGAGGGCGGCCTCGACCTCGGGTCCGCCGATGTTGTAGCCGGCGGACACGATCATGTTGTCCGTGCGCGCCGCGAACCAGAAGTAGCCGTCCTCGTCGCGCGTGAAGGTGTCGCCGGTGAGGTTCCAGCCGTTCAGCACGTAGCGCTCCTGGCGCTCGTCGGCCAGGTAGCGGCAGCCCACCGGACCGCGCACCGCCAGCCGGCCCTCGACACCCGGGGGCACCTCCTCGCCGTCGGGGCCGAGGATGGTGGCGCGGTAGCCCGGGAGCGGACGTCCCGTCGCCCCGGGGCGGATGTCGTCGCCGACCGCGGAGAGGTAGATGTGCAGCATCTCCGTGCCGCCGATGCCGTCGATGACCTTCAGCCCGAGCGCGTCGTGCAGGCGCTGCCACGTGCTCGCCGGGATGTGCTCGCCGGCGCTCACCGCGGCCCGCAGGCCCGCGAGCCGCTGCACCTTCCCGGCGCCCATGATCTGCTTGTACGCCGTGGGTGCGGTCGCCAGCACCGTGACGCCGTGCTCCGCGACGAGGTCGGCCATGACCGGCGGCGGGGCGCCCTCGGTGAGCAGGGCCGACGCCCCGGCCCGCAGCGGGAACACGACGAGCATGCCCAGCCCGAACGTGAAGGCGAACGGCGCCGTGCAGGCGACGACGTCGTCGGGCTGCAGCTGCAGCACGTGACGGCCGAAGGTGTGGTCGATCGACAGGATGTCGCGGTGGAAGTGCGTGCAGATCTTCGGCACGCCCGTGCTGCCCGACGTGGGGCAGAAGAGCGCGACGTCGTCGGCGGAGGTCACGACGGTGGCGAACTCCCCGGACTTGGTGGCGCAGCGGCGTACCAGGTCGTCGGGGGCGTCACCGCCGAACGTCACGATCTCCAGGTCGGGCGCCACGTCGGCGCGCAGCTCCTCGAGGTCGTCGGCGCAGCGGTGGTCGGCCAGCGCGAGGGTCGGCCGCGTCTTCTCGACGATGGGCCGCAGCTCCCGCGCCCGGAGCGCCGCGAAGGTCGTGGCGGCGATGCCGCCCGCCTTGAGCACGCCCAGCCACGCGGCGACGGTCCAGGGGTTGTTGGGCGAGCGCAGCAGCACGCGGTTGCCGGTGACGAGCCCGAGGTCCTCCGTCAGCACCTGCGCGACCTGGTTGGCGCGCGTCAGGAGCTCGGCGTAGGTCCACGTCTCGCCCGCGGGCGTGCGCAGCGCGATGCGGTCCGGCCACCGGGCGGCCGGCACGTCGATGAGCTCGACGGCGGCGTTGAGGCGGTCGGGGTACTGCAGCTCGTCCGTCGTGAACTCCAGCGCCGGCCAGAGCTCGGCGGGCGGCAGCTGGTCGCGGGCGAAGGTGTCGGCGTAGAGGCTGGGCTGAAGGGTGGGGTGGAGCGTCGGAGCGGTCATGTCACGTCCCTTGTCCTGATCGGATCATGCCCTCCTGGACGACCGTGGCCAGGTGGTCGGTGGCGGTGAAGAAGCGCCCCAGTCCGGTGCCGCGACCATCGTCGGCCGCGACCGCCTCCTGGGCATAGAGCAACCAGCCGTCGAAAGCGCCGGTCGGTGGGCGGTGGAACCACATCGCGTGGTCGAGGCTCGCCGTGACGAGCCCCGGCTGCGCCCAGGGCAGCCCGAGCGTGCGCAGCACGGGCTCGAGGATCGTGTAGTCGCAGGCGTAGGCCAGCGCCGCCAGGTCGCGCTGGGCGTCGGTCAGGCCCTCGACCGGGCGCAGCGCGTCGAACGGCCGGATCCAGATCGCCTGGTGGGGCACCTGCTCGCCCTCGACGCGCAGGTAGACCGGCCCCGGCACGTGCCGCATGTCGAAGCTCCGGCCGCCCGACCAGTAGGCCCGCGACTCCGCCGTCATGGTGGTGCCGTTCCCCGGCTCCTCCCCCGCCAGGTACGCCGCGGAGGACGGCAGCTCGTCCGGCGACGGCAGGTCGGTGGGCGGGCGGACGGCGTGGGTGCCGCCCGCCTCCCCGGCCGCGAAGCCGGCGAGGCAGACGTAGGCGACCTTGCCGTTCTGGATGCCGCGCACCTGGCGCGTCGAGTAGCCGCGGCCGTCGCGCAGGAGCTCCACCTCGTAGCGGATCTCCGCGCCGATGTCGACGGGCCGCATGAAGTAGGAGTGCATCGAGTGCATCGACTTCCCGTCCGTGACCGAGCGGGCGGCGGCCGCGGCGGCCTGCGCGACCATGTCGCCGCCGTACGCCTTCGGCCACGGGCAGGGCTGCGTGATCGCCGTGAAGGCGAGGTCGAACAGCTCCGGCTCCGTCGGCGTGAGCGTCAGGGCGTCGGTGACGATGCGCGAGGTGGGCTGCTCCGGGGCGGTCACGGGCGGTCCATCCAGTCGCGCAGGGCGGCGTCGGCGACCTGCTCGAGGTTGACGACGATGTTGTCCGGGGTGCGGCACGTCATCCACGTCAGCGGCTTGTTGCGGTCGAGGTTGCACTCGACGTGGGGCATGTACGGGGGGACGAAGACCCAGTCGCCCTCCTCCATGTCGACGTAGTCCTCGTAGCGCTCGCCGAAGTAGATGCGCGCGCGGCCCCGGAGCACGAAGCCGCCCGTCTCCGCCTCGCCGTGGTGGTGGGGCACCGAGCGGAAGCCGGCCTCGTTGCTGACCTGGCCGTACCAGATCTTCGTGGCCGGGGTGTGCTGCGGGCTCACCCCGGAGATGCGGTGGGCGCCCTCGGACTGGCCGGTGCGGCCGGTCTCGAGGCCGCCGCGGGTGACGACGGGCACGACGAGCCCGGAGGGGCCTGCGTACATCGAGTTGTCGCCCTCGAGCACGTGGTCGGCGTGGGGGTCGATGTGCATCGTTCTCCTCGGTTCTCGTCGGTTGTCGGTGGGTCAGTCGGTGAGGCGGACGGTGTTGCGGAGCACCCCGATGCCCTCGACCTCGGTCTCGACGACGTCGCCGTCGGCGAGGTACCAGGCGGGGTCGCGGGTCATGCCGATGCCACCCGGGGTGCCGGTCAGCACCACGTCACCGGGGCGGAGCACCGTGAAGGTCGAGATGTAGGCGAGCAGCTCGACGCTGTCGAAGACGAGCGTGGCCGTGCTGTCGCGCTGCACCTCGACCCCGTTCACGCGGCAGCTGATGGTGAGCCCGGCCGCCGGGTCGACCTCGTCGGGCGTCACGACCACGGGGCCGAGCGGTGTGGTGGCGTCCCACGCCTTGCCCTGGAACCACTCGAGCGTGCGGCGCTGCCAGTCGCGCACCGACACGTCGTTGGCGACGGTGTAGCCGAGCACCGCGGCGGCGGCCTCGTCCCGGCTCGCCCGGCGGAGCGGCGCCCCGACGACCACGGCGAGCTCGGCCTCCCAGTCGGCCTCGACGCCCGCCGGCAGCACCACGTCGTCGGTGGGGCCGACGAGGGTGTCGGCGTACTTCGGGAAGAGCGTCGGGAACCGCGGGCGCTCGCGGCCGGTCTCGGCGATGTGGTCGCCGTAGTTGAGGCCGCAGCAGACGACCTTCGTGGGCGCGGGCAACGGGTTGACCGGAACGGCCCCCTCGATCGCGGCGCCGACGGGCGGGGTGCTGCCGGCGGCGAGCGCGCCCGACGCCAGCAGCGTGCAGAGGTCGCCGTCGCCCAGGGCGTGCCACGTGCCGTCGCGCAGCACCGCGGCGCGGGGTTCGTGGGGCCGCGTCGGGTCGATGACGGTGGCGTAACGCATGTCGCTCTCCTGGCGGACGTTGCGGACTCGATATAGCGAGATTTGCACGACCGTCGCCAAACGTCAATAGATCGTCTAGTGTCGATCTCGACGGCACGACGACGCCGCGTCGACCGCGGCCCACCACGAGGAGGACCCATGTCCAGCAGCAGCCCCGTCGCGATCAACCCCGCGGCGCTCCCCGCGCCGAGCGGCTACTCCCACGGCACGCTCTCGGGCAACACGCTCTACCTGGGCGGGCAGACGGCCCTCGACAAGGACATGCGGATCGTCCCGGGCGGCATCGTGGAGCAGTTCCGGCAGGCCTTCTCCAACGTGCTGACGACGCTGGCGGAGGCCGGCGGCGAGCCGGGCGACCTGGTGAGCATCACGATCTTCCTCACCGACATCCCCGACTACCAGGCGCACGGCCGCGAGATCGGCGCCGTGTGGCGCGAGCTGGCCGGGGCCGTCTACCCCGCCATGGCGGGCATCGGCACCACGGCCCTCTGGCAGCCCGAGGCCCTCATCGAGATCCTCGGCGTGGCGGTCATCCCCGACGAGCGCCTGCGCGTGCCGCAGGCCTGAGCCCGGTCAGCGGCCGGTCAGCGGCCGCTGACGCGATCGCCGGCGGTCCGGCCCACGGCGAAGTCGTGGGCCGGGCCGGCGAGCAGCCGGCGCAGCTCGAAGAACGTGTCCGCGGCCCGCGTGCCGCTCCACCCCTCCGGCAGGAGCTCGCCCGGCAGGCCCGGGTCGAGGTAGGGGAACCGCCGCCACGCCGTGAGCGCGCGGACGTAGTCGGCGAAGGCCGCACCGTCGGCGCCCGACGGCTCACCCCCCGCCTGCCACCGCTCGAGGACGGGTGCCTGCGCCGCGAGGAAGTCGCGGTAGAGCCCGTCGAGCGCGTCGAGGTCCCACCAGTGCGCGACCTTGTCGACCGTCGCCCCGAACCCCAGGTGGTCGGCGCGGAACAGGTCCACGTAGGTGTCCAGCCCCTCGGCCGCGAGCACCTCGCGGGTGTCGTCCACGAGGTGGCCCGGGGCGATCCACACCCCGGCCGTCACCGTGCCGAAGCCGAGCCACGTCAGCCGGGCCCGCAGCGCGTGCCGCTTCTGGCGCTCCGACTCGGGCACCGAGAAGACCGCCACCACCCAGTCGACGTCGTCGTTCGTCGGTCGGTCGAAGATGCGGCGGTCACCCGCGCCGAGCACGTCCCGGGCGTAGGGCGAGAGCGCGTAGCCCGCCGCGCTCCCCCGCCGCTCGCTCTCGAGGATGCCGCGGCGCTTGAGCCGCGAGACCGAGGAGCGCACGGACTGCGCGTCGACGCCCAGTTCGGCCATGAGCACGATGAGGTCGCTGACGCTCATCCAGCCGCCGAGTTCCCGGGCGTAGAGGCCGTAGATCGTCACGATGAGCGAGCGCGGCGGTGCGTCCGCCCCCGGGGAGACGTCGGCCCCCTGCTCCTCGTCGATCACGCGGCCGAACCTACCGCGCCCCCGCCCCTCCTCCCCGCCCCTCCCGGGTCGTGGTGCCAGGCCGTCACTTCTCGCAGGGCTCACACCACGACCCGGGTGGGTGAGTCGTCCCACGTGTCTCTCCCGCAACTCCTGACACGGGCGTCACCGCGTCGTACGCTCGAGCGGTGAGCGAGCACACCCTCCCCGCCGAGCCCACCGACAAGCCCGCCGCGACGCGGCGCACCCTGCTGCGACTGCCGGCCGTGGCCGTCGGCGGTGCGGCGGTCGCGTCCGCGACCGGTGTCCTGCCCGGGCTCACCGCGCCCGCCTCCGCGGACTCGACGCGCCAGATCATGTGGCGCGCCTGGGAGGGCTCCCGCCTCCTGCGCAACGGCACGTTTCGACCGCACCGCGATCGACTCGTCGGGCCGCCTCGTCGTCGCCAACCCGCGCCTCAAGGCCACGCTCAACGGCAAGACCTACGAGGGGGGCGCCTGGCACTCGCCGTGGGTCTCCGAGGGCTTCGGCTTCACCCAGCTCATCGCCTCGTGGAAGGCCACGACGCCCGGCGACACGTTCATCGACGTGCACGTCCGCGGGCGGGACGCCTCCGGGCGCACGACGAGCTGGGACACGCTCGCCCGGTGGGCCGCGTGGGACAACCGCGTGAAGCGCACCAGCTCGGGCCGCCAGACCGACGACCTCGCGTTCGTCGACGTCGACACCTGGAAGACGCACAGCACGACGGGGCTGCGGCAGTACCAGCTGCAGGTCGTGCTCTACCGCGCCCGCGGCATCGCCGGCACCCCGACCGTCAGCTCCATCGGCGCCATGACCTCGCGCGTGCCCACCACCTTCACGCGCGCCTCCGCGCCGCGGGGCATCACGAAGACGCTCGACGTCCCCCGGTACTCCCAGATGGTCCACTCGGGCCACTACCCGCAGTACGGCGCGGGCGGCGAGGCCTGGTGCTCCCCGACGTCGGTCGCGATGGTGCTGGGCTACTACGACGCGCTCCCCCCGGCCAACGAGCGGGCCTGGGTGCCGGCCGGCCACCCCGACCCGTGGGTCGACCACGTGGCGCGGAACGTGTACGACAACGCGTACCAGGGCTGCGGCAACTGGCCGTTCAACACGGCCTACGCCAACCAGCGCGTGCACAGCGCCTTCGTGACCCGCCTGCGCAACCTGCGCGAGGCGGAGGAGTTCATCGCCTACGACATCCCGCTCATCGCCTCCGTCAGCTTCGCCCGCGGCGAGCTCGACGGCGCGCCGATCAGCGCGACCAACGGCCACCTGCTCGTCATCGTCGGCTTCACGCCCGAGGGGGACGTGATCGTCAACGACCCCGCCGCGTCGAAGAACTCCGGGGTGCGGCGCATCTACCAGCGGGCGCAGTTCGAGCGGGCGTGGCTGCCGCGCTCGGGCGGCCTGGTCTACGTGATCCGCGACGCCGCCCACCCGGTGCCGCCGCGGGGCACGCGCCGCAACTGGTGACCGGCTGCTGAGCGGCTGCTGAGCGGCTGGTGAGCCTCAGCCCTCGTCGTCGGCGTCCGCGTCGACGGTGAGGACGACCTCGTGGAGGCCGGTCGTGCCGGCACCGTCGTCGAGCGGTCCCGGCTCCTGCTGCGTGCCCACCCGGTCGCGGGCGCGCACCCGCACGCGGTGCTCGCCCGGCTCCAGGTCGAGCGTCGCGCTCCACTGCGCCCAGGCGTCGTGCTCACGCGCGACGCCGAGGTTCGCGAGCCGCCAGCCGTCGTCGTCGACCGCGATCTCCACGGCGCCGACCCCGATGGGCGGCGCCCAGGCGACGCCCCCGATCGTCACGCCACCCGGCGGCACCGTGGTGCCGTCCTCCGGCACGTCGATGCGCGCCCCGATCCGCACGGGTGCCTGGAGCGGCCGGTCGGCGAAGTCCTCCGCGACGGTCTCGAGCCGGGTGACCTCCCACTCGACCACCCACTTGCAGGCCGACACCCCGCCGTAGAGGCCCGGCACCAGCGTGCGCGCCGGGAAGCCGTGCTCGAGCGGCAGCGCCTCGCCGTTCATCGCGAAGGCGAGCAGCGCGCGCCGACCGGGGTCGCCGAGCACCTGGGTGGTCGTCACGCAGCGCCAGCCGTCGGCGCCGGTCTGCACGACCGCGTCGGCGCCCGTGAGCACGCCGGCGCGCGCCAGCAGCGCGCTCGTCGGCACGCCGGACCACCAGGCGTTGCCCACCTGCTCGCCGCCCACCTCGTAGGTGAGCCCCACGAGCGACGCCCACTGCTCGCGCACGCTCATCTCGATGAGCTCCCCGTAGGTGACGACCACCTCGCGCTCGACCTCGCCGTGGATGCGGAGCGTCCAGTCCTCGGCCGCGATCGTCGGCACCACCACCGCCTGGTCGACGCGGTAGAACTCGGTCGCCGGCGTCGTCCACGGGGCGACGCCCTCGACGCCGACGCCGACGCCCGCCGGCTCGGTCGGCGGGGTCACCATCGTCAGCCGCAGCAGCTGGCGACCCTGCTCGACCGCGCGACGGCCCCGGCCGACGATCTCGCCCACCACTGCCGCGGCCACCCCGGCCAGCGCCACGCCGGCCGCGGCGCCGACGAAGGTGCGGCGGGTCGTCGCGGGGACGACACCCGACGCCGGGTCCGGCTCCTGGTCCGGCTCCTGGTCCGGTTCCCCGGGCACCCCGTGGCGCCGCAGCACCCCGGCGAGCAGGACGAGCCCGGCCGCGAAGCCCAGGCTGCCGGCCGCCACCGGCGCCAGCTCGAGGAGGGAGGGCTCGGGACGCAGCAGCACCGAGACCGCACCGAGGGCCAGCACCACCGCGCCGACGACGGCCGGGCGGCGCCACCCCCGCGCCGCCCCCACGCCGGCGACCGCCGCGAGCACGACGAGCAGCACGACGAGCACCAGCACGAGGGGGACGCCGGTCAGGAACGGGACGATGTCGATGCCGTCGCGGATGACGAACTCCGACGGCAGCACGACGGTCATGGCCTCGCGCGCGCCGACGACCGGGCCGAGGTGGAGCGTGAGGGCGCCGGCGGCGAGCTCGCCGAGCCCGGCCCCGAGGACCGCTGCGGCGACGCCCGCGGACGCCCAGAGCAGGCGCCCGGGCAGCAGGCGCGGCGGGGCGTCGTCGCTCACCCGCGCCTCGCTCACCGCTGTCCCTCCCGATCGGTCCGGCATGATTCTCCCGTGACCGTACCGGGCCCCACCCCCACCCCTCCGACCCCCTCCACCGTCCCGCGCGTGGGGGTCGGCACGGACGTCCACCGCTTCGCCGAGGGCCGCCCGATGCACCTCGCCGGGCTCCACTTCCCCGACGAGCCGCAGGGCCTCGAGGGTCACTCCGACGCCGACGTGGCGGCGCACGCGGCCTGCGACGCGCTGCTCTCGGCCTGCGGCCTCGGCGACCTCGGCAGCAACTTCGGCACGTCCGCCCCCGAGTGGGCCGGCGCAGCGGGGGTCGCGCTGCTCGCCGAGACCGTACGGCGCGTGCACGCCGCCGGCTACCTCGTCGGCAACGTCGCGGTGCAGGTCATCGGCAACCGCCCGCGGCTGGGCCCCCGGCGCGCCGAGGCCGAGGGCGTGCTCTCGGCGGTCGCCGGTGCGCCCGTCACCCTGTCGGCCACGACCACCGACGGGCTCGGCCTGACGGGACGCGGCGAGGGCGTCGCGGCGATCGCCACCGCCCTCGTCGTACCGGCGCCCTGAGTCGTGGCCCCAGCGCCACGGATCACGGCCCGGTGGGGCCACGACCCGCGGCGGGTCAGTCGGGGGTGCCGCCCTCGCCGAAGAGACGCTGCGCCTGCTCGCCCGTGAGCTGGCCGAGCTCGGCGGCGAGCACCTTCTCGATCGAGCGGGCCAGCTCGTAGCGGAACGACGCCAGCACGGCCTGGCTGACGACCGGGAGCAGCGCCTCGATGCTGGACACGAGCACCGGCCACTGGTCCTCGGGCATGCCCTCGTCGAGGAACCGCTGCCAGACGTCGTCGCGGAAGGCACCCACGTAGGCCTCCGCCATGTGGCCGAGCTGCGCGGCCGCCTGGTCGAAGAGGTCGAGCACCCGCTCCTTGCCGAGCCCCATCCGCATCGCCTGCGCGCCCGCGCGCACCAGGGCGGGACGCAGCATCCGCACCGTGTCGGGATCGACCCGCACGAGCAGGCCCCGGTCGGCGAGCGCCGCCACGAAGTCCTCGTCGTGCTCGATGCCGGCGAGCTCCGCCAGCGCCTGCACCGAGCTCTCCTCGGGCTCCACGGCGCCGCCGATGGGCCGCGTCAGCAACGTCAGCAGGTCGAGGGCGTGGCTCTCGGGCACCTGGGGGTTCTCGGCGAGCGCCTTCTCGACGGCGTTGAGCGTGTACCCCCGGTCGAGGAGGTCGCGCACGAGCGAGAGCCGGGCGGCGTGGTCCTCGTTGTAGTAGCCCTTGCGACCGATGAGGCGCGGGGCCGCGATGAGGCCACGGGTCGCGTACGCGCGAACGTTCCGCACGGTCATCCCGACCCGTGCGGCCAGCTCGTCGATCGTCATCTCGCCACGGCGTCCACTCATCGCCCGCCCATCATCGCAGGCGGGCCCCACCAGCACCGTCATCGGCGCTCGCCGCTCACCCGGTGCGGCGTGCCGGGGGCTGCCCGCCCTCCGGGCGGGCGTCCTGCTTGCGGGCCCCGACGAGCACGACGCCCTCGACGACCTGCACCTCGTACGCCGGCACGCCGACGGTCTCGTCCTCGAGGCAGCGACCGTTGCGCAGGTCGAACGAGTGGCGGTGGACGGGGGACGCCACGAAGGGCACCCCGTCACGCGACCCGACGATGCCGCGCGACATCACGGAGGCGTGCGCGAAGGGGTCGTGGTTGCCCAGCGCGTGGACGGTGTCGTCCGGGAGGCGGAACAGCGCGACCGCCTGGCCGTGCACGAGCGCCGTCGCCCCGCGCTCGACCTCGAGCTCGACCACGCGGCAGACCGGTCGCCACTCCTGCCCGCCCATGGGTCGTCCCTTCGCCGGCCGGACCTCGCACGCGGTCACGGCACCGGTGCGTGAGCGAGGCCCGAGAACTCGCTGGTGCCGTGGAAACTAGGCTGCGCGTGTTGACGTGGCGTGACGCCGTGTAACGCCCGTGAAAATCGTCCGCCCGAGGAGGGCCGTTGAGCTCCGCCATCGTCCTGCTCGCCGCCGGTTCGGGAACCCGCGTCGGCGCGGGCACCAACAAGGTGCTGCTGCCGCTGGCCGGCGTCCCCGTGCTCGTGCGCTCCCTGCGCACCGCGCTCGCCGTGCCGGACGTCGCCGCGCTCGTCGTGGTCGTGCGTCCCGGCGACGAGGCCGAGGTCGCGGAGCTGCTCGGGCCGGAGCTCGGCGAGCGCGAGGTCCGGCTCGTCGTGGGCGGCGCGACCCGGCACGCCTCGGAGACCGCCGCCCTCGCCGCGCTGGCCGACCTGGCCGACGACCTCGACGTCGTCGCCCTCCACGACGCGGCGCGACCGCTCGCCACCGTGGACCTCTACGAGCGGGCCGTCGCCGCCGCCCGCGAGCACGGCGGCGGCGTGCCGGCCGCGCCGGTCCCCCCGCTCGTGCGACGCGGCGGCGGCCCCGTGCCCGGTGTCGGTCGCGGAGCCCGTGCGGTGGGCGTGCAGACGCCCCAGGCGTTCCGGGCGACCGAGCTCCTGGCGGCCTACCGGTGGGCGGCCACGCACGAGTTCGACGGCACCGACACGGCAGCCTGCGTGGACGCGTGGGCGGGCGCGACGGGCGTGGACCTGCGCCTCGTGGCGGTCGACTCGACGGCCCCCAACCTCAAGGTGACCTACGCCGAGGACCTCCGCGTCGCGGCGGCGCTGCTCGACTGAGTCAGCGCTCCGTGAGCGCCTCGAGCGCCCGCACGTCGTCGGTGGACAGCACGCGGCGCGCGGCGGCGGGCACCTCGACGAGCTCCACGGGGTAGCGCGCCTGCAGCACCGTCACGAGCGCCGCGAAGTCCAGGCTCGGCAGCCGCTCCAGGTCGGCGACCACGCCGGCGGGGAGCACGACCGGCGACGCGACCGCGGCGAGCGTGTCCCGGTCGAGGGTCTCGCCGAGCTCGCCGTCGCGCACGAGCTTGACGGTGTCGGTCACGGGCCGCACGCCCACGACCACCACGTCGGCGGCCACGGAGCGACGCACGAGGGCCGCGATCGTGCCCGGGTCCAGCAGCGGGCAGAGGGCGTCGTGCAGCACGAACGGCTGCTCCGACTCCTGCACGTCCGCCCACGGCGTGCCGAGCGCGACGGCCTCCACCCCGGCCGCACCGAGGGCCCACGCCGCGGCGGCGACCAGCGACTCGCCGTGGACCAGCGCGAAGGGCAGCGACCCGCGCCCCTCCTCCACGACGGCGCCCAGCACCGGTTCGTCGAGGGCGTCCACCTCGTCGTACGGGTCCGGGAGGTCGGGCGGCAGCACAGCACTCACGTCGCGAACCTAGTGCAGACGCAGCGGACCCCGGGAACCGTGGGGTTCCCGGGGTCCGGGGGCTGTGCTGGAGCGCTGCGTCAGGAGGCGAGCACGTCGTCCAGGATCGTCTCGGCCTTGTCCTCGTTGGTGCTCTCCGCGAGGGCGAGCTCGGAGACGAGGATCTGGCGGGCCTTCGCCAGCATCCGCTTCTCGCCGGCCGACAGGCCGCGGTCCCGCTCACGACGCCACAGGTCACGCACGACCTCGGCGACCTTCATGACGTCGCCGGAGTGCAGCTTCTCGAGGTTCGCCTTGTAGCGACGCGACCAGTTGGTCGGCTCCTCGACCTGGTCGGCACGGAGGACGTCGAACACGCGGTCGAGGCCCTCCTTGTCCACCACGTCCCGGACACCCACGAGGTCGAGGTTGCACGCCGGCACCCTCACCACGAGGTCCTGCTGGGCAACGATCCGCAGCACCAGGTACTGCCGGTCCTCTCCCTTGATCTTCCGCATCTCGATGTCCTCGATGACTGCGGCCCCGTGATTGGGATAGACGACCGTTTCGCCGACGGTGAAAGTCATATGTCAGGTTCCCCTTCCTCGACTGCCTAGTCTAACACGGCTCTCATCCCCCTCTCAGGCGCGTTTGCGCAGGTCAGGACGCCCGCAGAGGGTTGACAAGAGCACAGAACCTGTGCCCGGCCCGCCGCAAGACGTCCGGTCGCGAGGGGTCCGGGACGGACGACCGGCCCCCGACGACGGCGCCCCGGCCGGTCGTCACCGGGCGTCCGGACCCCTCGCGGACCGGGGCCGCGTGACCGATACTGCGGGGCATGGCCGCTACGACGGAGGCCGAGACGCACGAGCGCTCGGACGACACCCCGGACGACGACTCGACCCCTGCCGCCGCCCCCGAGACCGGGGCCGGCCGGCGGCGGCTGCGCCTCCCCGGCGGGGTACGTCGCGCGCTCGCCCTCGTCGTCGCCGCGCACCCCCGACAGCTCGTCGTCACGGCGGGAGCGGTCGCCCTCGCCGCCTTCGTGGGCGGCCGTCCGATGAGCGAGGTGGGCCTCGTGGCCCTGACCGTGGCGCTCGGCCAGGCCATCCTGGGCTGGCACAACGACATCGTCGACCGCCAGGTCGACACCGCCGCCGGGCGCACCGACAAGCCACTGGCCACGGGGGTCCTCGAGCCCGGCACGGTGTGGTTCGCCATCGCGACCGCGACCCTCGCGCTCGTCCCGGTGGCGGTGGCGAACGGGCTGGTCGCCGCCGCGGCGTACGTCGTGGGTCTCGGCATCGCCCTGGTCGGCAACCTGGTCCTGCGGGGCGGGGTGCTGTCGTGGCTGCCGTGGGCGCTGTCGTTCGCGACCTACCCCGTGTTCCTGTCCTACGGCGGCCTCGGCGGCCAGCACCAGGGCGAGCCGCCCGTGGTCGAGATGGTCGCGCTGGCGGCGCTCCTCGGCGTCTGCGTGCACGTGCTCCGGGCGCTCCCGGGACTGGTGCAGGACAACCGCGACGGCCGCCGCCACCTCCCGCTGCGCGTCGCCGTCCGGACCGGGGCGACGCGCCTCCTGCTGCTCGCGAGCGTCGCCACCGCAGCCGTGCTCGCCGGCATCGCGATCACCGCCGCCACCGTCGGCCTGACGCGCTGACACCTCCGGTGGACCCCGTGAGCGACCCGACCCCCGCCCCGGCGGCCGCGAACGCTAGGCTCAGCCCCGCTCGTGGTCTGCCGCGAGCGCCCTCGCCCATCGCCGATCGACGAAGGTAACCACGATGCAGCGCAGCACCTTCTCCCCCGCCTCCGCGCGCGGCCGCCGCCGTGCGGGACTCCTGCTCGCCGGTGCGGTCCTGGCCGTGCCCGCGCTCACCGGGTGTTCCAAGCTGACCGGCTTCGACGTGGAGACGGACCGGCCCTACGTCCCGGCCCACGGTGCCAACTACCGCGTGGCGTCGCTGGACGCTCCCGTCGCGGTCACCGGCGTCGTCATCGTCTCGGGCCAGGACGGCAGCGGCACGCTGATCGCGACCTTCGTCAACAAGACGATCGACCCGGCGGAGACGCCGACGATCACCACGGAGGCCGTCAGCCTCGACGGCTACGAGCCGACCTCGCTGCGCGGCAACGAGATGGTGAACCTCGCCTCCGACGAGGCGGTCGCAGAGTACGCGCCGATCATCGTCGAGGGCGACCTCATCGCGCCGGGCGCCTCGATCCCGTTCACCTTCGGCGAGGGCGACGTGGCACGCGAGCTGTGGGTGCCGGTGGTCCCCAACGAGCCCCGCGAGATCGAGCCGGCCGTCGGCGAGCACCACGAGGGCGAGGAGGGCGAGGAGGGCGAGCACGAGGGCGGCCTCGGCGACGCCGTCACCATCCCGACCTGGTGGGAGGGCCTCGACCGCAGCACGGAGCCGCAGGCCGCGCGCCCCACCGTCACCCCCGACGCCGGCACCGGCGCCGACGAGAGCTCCGAGGGCTGATCCGATGACCTACACCCTGGTCCTGCTCCGCCACGGCGAGAGCGAGTGGAACGCCAAGAACCTCTTCACCGGCTGGGTGGACGTGGCGCTGACCGAGAAGGGCCGCGGCGAGGCGGTCCGTGGCGGCGAGCTGCTGCGCGAGGCGGGCGTGCTCCCCGACGTCGTGCACACGTCGCTCCAGCGCCGCGCCATCAACACCGCGGCGCTCGCGCTCGACGCGGCCGACCGGCACTGGATCCCCGTCCGCCGCTCGTGGCGCCTCAACGAGCGCCACTACGGCGCCCTCCAGGGCAAGGACAAGAAGCAGACCCTGGAGCAGTACGGCGAGGAGCAGTTCATGCTCTGGCGCCGCAGCTTCGACGTGCCGCCGCCGCCGATCGACCCCGACGACGAGTTCTCGCAGAGCGACGACCCGCGCTACGCCGACCTCGGCGACGAGGCGCCCCGCACGGAGTGCCTGAAGGACGTCATCGCCCGTCTGCTGCCCTACTGGGAGTCCGACGTCGTCGCCGACCTGCGGTCCGGCAAGACGGTGCTCGTCGCCGCGCACGGCAACAGCCTCCGCGCGATCGTCAAGCACCTCGACGGGATCTCCGACGACGACATCGCGGGGCTCAACATCCCGACCGGCATGCCGCTGGTCTACCGCCTCGACGACGACCTGCGTCCGACGGTCCCCGGTGGCGAGTACCTCGACCCCGAGGCCGCCGCCGCAGCCGCCGCCGCGGTCGCCAACCAGGGGCGCTGACCCCCGACCCGCACGCCGCACCACCTCGAAGGGCCCGGAACCATCCGGGCCCTTCGTCGTTCCCGACCGCCGAGGGCCGCACTACCCTGGGGCGCTCGAGGTCGCCGTACCCCCTGGCGACCGCCGACGCCGAGGAGAGGACGTGTCGCTGGCCGCCGTCGAGCCCGATCGCCCCGAGGAGTTCGCGCCCGCCCTGCGGGCCGCGGTCGACGCGAGCGGACTCGGCCTCGAGAGCATCCAGCGGCGTCTCGCGCAGCGGGGCGTGCGCATCAGCGTCGCGACCCTGAGCTACTGGCAGACCGGGGCCCGCACCCCGGGTCGCCGGGCGTCGCTCGAGGTCGTCGCCCAGCTGGAGCACCTGCTCGAGGTGCCGCGCGGCTCGCTCGTGGCGCTCGTGCCGCCGCCCCGTCCGCGGGGCCCGGTGCAGCGGCGCACCGACGAGGTCACCGTGCCGCGGTTCACCGAGCGGGAGGCCGTACGGCGCGTGACCGAGGCCGTCGAGAACCCCGACAGCCTGCTGCTCGGGCGCCTGTCGCACCACGACGACGTCGTCATCGGGTCCGACCGCCGGCTGGCCGCGGCCCGCACGCGGATCGTCGGCCGGGCGGAGGCAGACGGGCTCACCGGCATGGGCATCACCCAGTTCCTCGACGACCGCACGGCCGGTACGCCGGGGCTCACCGTGCGCGCCGGGGGGCAGGTCGTGCACGAGGTGCTCGACGCCGACCACCGGGTGGTCGGGGTGGCGCTGCGCTACGACGAGCCGCTGCAGCGGGGCGACAGCGTGCTCATCGACTACGAGCTGACGACCGACGGGCGCGGCCCGCGGGACTCCTCCTACGACGCGAGCTGCAGCCTCGCGGTGCGGGAGTACGTGCTCAGCGTGCAGTTCGACCCCGACGACCTGCCGAGCCGGTGCGAGGCCTACCAGCTGCAGCGGGACGGCACCCCGGTGCGTCCGCGCCGCCGCATCCGGCTCGACCGCCGCGGTCAGGCGCTGCTCGTCGCGCTGGACTGCCCGCCCGGGACGATCGGCATGGCGTGGGAGTGGGACGCCCCGCTCAGCGGGCGTTGACGGGCTGCTCCCCCGTCACCACGAACACGACCCGGTTGGCGACCGAGACGGCGTGGTCGGCGATCCGCTCGTAGTAGCGCCCCAGCAGGGCGAGGTCGACGGCGGCCTCGATCCCGTGCGGCCAGTCCTCCTTGAGCATCGCGGAGAACGTGTCCCGGCGCAGCTGGTCCATCTCGTCGTCGATGAGCACGAGGTCGGCCGCGGCGCTGGCGTCGCGGTTGGCGATGACGTCCTGCACGCGGGCGGTCATGGTCGTCGCCACGGTCGCCATGCGCCGCAGCGTCGGACGCACCGACTCGGGCACGGCGATCTCGGGGACGCGCAGGCGGGCGATCTTGGCGACGTGGACGGCCAGGTCGCCCATGCGCTCGATCTCCGCGACCATACGCAGGGCCGCGACGACGACGCGGAGGTCGCCCGCGACGGGCGCCTGGAGGGAGAGCAGGGAGAACGCCTTCTCCTCGACCACCTCGCGGAGCAGGTCGATCTCGCGGTCGCCCGAGATGACGTCCTCCGCGACGGCGACGTCGCCCTCGAGGAGGGCGACGGTCGCCTGGCCGACCGAGTGACGGGCGAGGCCGGCCATCGTGGCCAGGTCGTCGAACAGCGCGTCGAGCTGCTCGTGGAAGAGTTCACGCATGAGCGGGACGCTACGCGTCGGCGGCACCCCGCGGCGCCCGTGGCGTGAACGACCGGTGAACAGTCCCCTGCTGCGCGTCTTCGTGGTCAGGGGCACCGAAACGCGCCACGTACGATCGGCGGGTGGACCCGACGACCCAGGCCTTCGTGGCGGCGCTGCTCGGCGCCCTCGTCGCGGGCTCGGCCGTCTTCGCCTGGCACGTGAGCGACCGGCTGCAGCGCGCCGCGCCGCCCGTCGAGGAGGCGCGCCTGCCTCCCGGCGTCGCCAACGTGCTCTCGGTGCTCCGCAGCAGCGCGGTCGTCGTGGACGAGGACGGCACCGTCCTCAAGGCCTCCGCCCCGACGTACGCGCTCGGGCTGGTGCGCGGCCGTGAGCTCGTCGACCCGGTGCTGTGCTCGATGATCGACGACGTGCGTCGCGACGGGCAGATCCGCGAGCAGGAGATCTCGATGACGCGGCCGGGCTACCCGACGCGCACCGTCGTCGCGCGCGTCGCGCCGCTGCGCTCCCGCCTCGTGCTGGCGCTCATCGAGGACCGCACGCGCGAGCACCGCGTCGAGGCCGTACGACGCGACTTCGTCGCCAACGTCAGCCACGAGCTCAAGACGCCCGTGGGCGCGATCCGGCTGCTGTCCGACGCCGTCGTCGAGGCCTCGGACGACCCGGAGGCGGTCGAGCGGTTCGCCATGCGCATGAAGAAGGAGAGCGAACGGCTCTCCGTGCTCGTGCAGCAGATCATCGAGCTGTCCCGGCTCCAGGGCGACGACCCCCTCGAGCAGGCCGACCCGGTGTCGGTCGAGGACGTCATCGAGACCGCCATCGACACGAGCTCCATCGACGCCAGCGCGCGCTCGGTGACCCTCTCCGTGCAGTGCGACAGCGACCTCGTCGTGCTCGGCAACGAGGGGCAGATCGCGATGGCCGTGGGCAACCTGGTCAAGAACGCCGTGACCTACAGCCCCACCGGCGCGACCGTCGCGGTGACCGCCCGCAGCCTCGACTCCTTCGTGGAGATCGCGGTCACCGACCAGGGCATCGGCATCCCCGCCGCCGACATCGAGCGCATCTTCGAGCGCTTCTACCGCGTCGACCCGGCGCGGCACCGCTCGACGGGCGGCACCGGTCTCGGCCTCTCCATCGTCAAGCACATCGCCGCCGTGCACGGTGGCGAGGTGCGGGTGTGGTCGGTGGAGGGCCAGGGCTCCACGTTCCGCCTGCGCCTGCCCCGCAGCCACGACCTGCCCGACGAGGACGAGGCGCTGGTCGCGCCCCCGGTGTCGCGCGCCCCCGAAGAGCCCCGCGCGCTCGTGTCGACGTCCCCGTCGTCCGAGTCGCGCGCCACCCCCCCGGCCCTCGCGGCCCAGCACCAGGAGGAACGCCCGTGACGCGGGTACTCGTCGTCGAGGACGAAGAGAGCTACAGCGATGCGCTCGCCTACATGCTCCGCAAGGAAGGGTTCGAGGTGGCCATCGCCGCCGACGGGAACACCGCACTGACGGAGTTCGACCGCAACGGCGCCGACATCGTGCTCCTCGACCTCATGCTCCCCGGCATCCCCGGCACGGAGGTCTGCCGCCAGATCCGGCAGACGTCGAGCGTGCCGGTCATCATGGTCAGCGCGAAGGACGACGAGGTCGACAAGGTCGTCGGTCTCGAGCTCGGTGCGGACGACTACGTGACGAAGCCCTACTCGCCCCGCGAGCTGGTGGCGCGGATCCGCGCCGTACTGCGTCGGGGGGCGGAGCCCGACCTGTCCCCCAGCACGCTGGAGGCCGGGCCGGTCCGCATGGACGTCGAGCGCCACGTCGTCACCGTGGACGGCAACGAGCAGCGGCTGCCGCTCAAGGAGTTCGAGCTCCTCGAGATGTTCCTCCGGAACCCGGGCCGCGTGCTGACCCGCGGGCAGCTGATCGACCGCGTCTGGGGCTCCGACTACGTCGGCGACACCAAGACGCTCGACGTGCACGTGAAGCGGCTGCGGGCGAAGCTGGAGCCGGACCCGAGCGAGCCGAAGTACCTGGTGACGGTGCGCGGGCTGGGCTACAAGCTCGACCTCTGAGGCGGGTCCGGCGACGCCGGGATCGTCGCGCGGCAGGGGTTCGACGGAGCCTGGCGCGAAACTCGGTGCCGTCCTGTCGGTGGTGTGTCCTACGGTGCCCGGGTGACCTCCTCGGCCCGCACGTCCGCGCCCACCGGCGCCGCCTCGCCCGAGCCCCGACAGCCCGTGGCTGCCTGGCTGCCCGTCGCGGCCGGGGCGGTCACGCTGCTCCTGTGGGCCTCGGCGTTCGTGGCCATCCGCCACCTCGGCAGCGACGTGCCGCCCGGCGCGCTCTCGCTCGGACGGCTGCTCATCGCGGCGGCCGCGCTCGGTGCCCTGCTGCTCACGCGTCCGAGCGGCACGCGGCGCTGGCCGGCGCGGCGCCACGTGCCGCTCCTCCTGCTCTGCGGCGCCGCCTGGTTCGGGATCTACAACCTCGCGCTCAACGCCGCCGAGCAGCGGATCGACGCGGGCACGGCGGCGCTCGTCGTGCAGGTCGGCCCGATCCTCGTCGCGCTGCTCGCGACCGTCTTCCTCGGCGAGCAGCTGCACCGGTGGCTCGTCATCGGCATGGGCGTCGGGTTCGCCGGCGTCGTCGTGATCGCGCAGGCCTCGTCCGGCCACGAGAGCGGTGACCTGACCGGGGTGCTGCTCGCCGTCGTCGCCGCCGCGACGTACGCGGTGGGGGTGCTGAGCCAGAAGCCGGTCCTGCAGTCCGCCGGCCCCCTCGAGACGACCTTCCTCGCCTGCGTCATCGGCGCCGTCGTGTGCCTCCCCTGGGCCGGCGAGCTCGTCGACGTCGCCGGCACCGCGTCGGTCGGCACCGTGCTCGGCGTGGTCTACCTCGGCCTCCTGCCCACCGCGGTGGCGTTCACGACGTGGGCCTACGCGCTGTCCCACACCAACGCCTCCACGCTCGCGCTCACGACGTTCCTCGTGCCGTTCCTCGCGGCGGCCCTGGCCTGGCCCCTGCTCGACGAGGTGCCCCCGCTGCTCGCGTTCGTCGGGGGCACGCTGTGCATCGCGGGCGTGCTGCTGACCCGGCGTCGCCCGCGCGCCGAGGTCGCGGCGCCGGTGCCCGACGACGAGGCGGCCTAGCGCTTCCCTCCCAAGCCCGGGTCGTGGTGCGAGGCCACCACTTTCCGGAGGGCTCACACCACGACCGGTGGGGGCAGGCCGCGCCGGCGCGGGCAGACCGCGCCGGCGCGGGCAGGGTCGCGAACTGGGACGTTGGTACGCCGCCGGCTGGCCGCGCGCCGTACCAACCGCACACTTGCGAGCAGCCCGGCCGGGGCCGCCCGCCAGCAGCCCCGGTCGTGGTGCGAGGCCACCACTTTCCGGAGGGCTCACACCACGACCGCTGGGGGCACGCCGCGCCGGTGCGGGCGGGTCGCGAACTGGGACGTTGGTACGCCGCCGGCTGGCCGCGCGCCGTACCCACCGCACACTTCCGCGCAGCCCGGCTGGGCCCGCCCACCCGCAGCCCCGGTCGTGGTGCGAGGCCACCACTTTCCGGAGGGCTCACACCACGACCGGTGGGGCAGGCCGCGCCGGCGCGGGCAGGGTCGCGAACTGGGACGTTGGTACGCCGCCGGCTGGCCGCGCGCCGTACCCACCGCACACTTCCGCGCAGCCCGGCCGGGCTCGCCCACCCGCAGCCCCGGTCGTGGTGCCAGGCCACCGGTTTCCGCAGGCCTCGCACCACGACCCCGGGAGGAGCGACGGTGGGGGCGCTAGCCGGGGTTGCTCTCCCCGCCGGGCTCGTCACCCGCCTCGAGCCAGCCGCGGAACGCCTCGAGGTTGCGCGTCGACTCGCCCCGCTCGCGCCGCCACTCCCACTCCTTGCGGATGGACGAGGCGAAGCCGAGCTCGAGGATCGTGTTGAACGACTCGTCGGCGTAGGTCAGCACGGAGCCCAGCAGCCGGTCGAGGCCGGCGGGGGTCACGGCGTCGAGGGGCAGCCGGGCGTCGAGGTAGATGTCGCCGGTGCGGTCGATGGCGAACGCGACGGCGTACAGGCGCAGGTTGCGCTGCAGCAGCCAGCGGTAGACGCCCTCGTGGTTCTCGTCGGGGTTGCGGCAGACGAACGCGTGCACGCCGAGCGCGTGCCGTCCCACGTCGAGCCGCACGGGGATCGTCAGCTTCCGCTCCCCCGGCAGCGACAGGGAGAACACGCCGGGGCTGAGCTCCTCGTGCTCGACCCCCTCGGCGACCAGGTGCGCCCGCACCAGCTCGACGATCGGGTGCTCGACCTCCGGCGTGGGAGGCTCGGGTCCGTCGATCACGCATGGCCTCCCGATGTGGTGGTCCGCAGGACGCGGCGGGCGTCCTCGTACGCCGCGAGCGTGGCCTCGGCGCTCCGCTCCCAGGCGAACCCGCGGGCGTGCTCCAGCGCTCCGGCCGACAGCGCGAGGCGACGACGCTCGTCGCGCAGCAGGCCGCGGAGCGCGTGGGCCCAGTCCTCGGGCTCGTGGGTGTCGACGAGGAGGCCGCTGTGCTCGTGGCGCACGGCCGTGACGAGACCGCCGACGCCGGCCGCGACGACCGGGGTGCCGGCGGCCTGCGCCTCGAGGGCGACGAGGCCGAACGACTCGTTGTAGGACGGGACGGCGACGAGGTCGGCCGCGGCGTACCACCACGCCAGCTCCGGCTGGGCGACCGGCGGCACGAACCGGACGACGTCCTCGAGCCCGAGCGTGCGCACCAGCTCCGCCAGCGCCTCGGGACGCTCGCGGCCGGATCCCGACGGGCCGCCCACGATCGGCACCACCAGGCGGTCGCGCAGCCCGGGGTCGCGCTCGAGCAGGACCGCCACGGCGCGCACGAGCACGTCTGGGGCCTTCAGCGGCTGGATGCGACCGGCGAACAGCACGACGAGCGCGTCGACCGGCAGGCCGAGCGCAGCCCGCACGGTGGGGCGGTGCTGGGGCCGGAAGCGGGCCAGGTCGACGCCCGGGTGGACGACCCGGACGCGTTCGGGGGCCGCGCCGTACAGGCTCACGAGCTCGTCGGCCTCGCGGTCGGTGTTGGCGACCAGGAGGTCGGCCGCGTCGACCACCTGCTCCTCGCCGATGACGCGCATCGCCGGCTCGGGCTCGTCCCCCGCCGCGAGCGCACCGTTCTTGACCTTGGCCATCGTGTGCATCGAGTGCACGAGCGGCACCGCCCAGCGGTCGCGCGCCAGGGCGCCGACCTGGCCCGAGAGCCAGTAGTGGGAGTGCACGACGTCGAAGTGGCCGAGCGGGGCGGCGGCCTCCTTGCGGAGCACCTCCCGCGCGAAGGAGCACAGCTGGGCCGGCAGGTCGGCCTTGTCGATGCCCTCGTAGGGACCCGCGACGAGGTGGCAGACGCGCACGTTGTCGGCGACCTCGACGACCGGCGCGAGGCGGGAGGACGTCGCCCGGGTCATCACGTCGACGGCGACCCCGAGGGCACCGATGCGGCGGGCGAGCTCGAGGACGTAGACGTTCATGCCCCCCGCGTCGCCCGTGCCCGGCTGGTCGAGCGGCGACGTGTGGAGACTGATCATCGCGACGCGATCCATGCCGCCACCTCCGTCCTGTCGTTCCCCGCCCGTGCCTCGCCGCGCGGGAGCCGTCCGCCATTGTCCACCTCCGGCCCAACCACCCGGCACACGGCTGCCCGGTGCGCGACCGGGGCTGTCAGACTGCGGGCATGAGCGTCGAGACCGCCCCCCGCACCCGTCGTACCGCCGTCGTCACCGGCGCCAGCAGCGGGATCGGCGCCGCGACCGCCCGTGCCCTCGCGGCCTCCGGCTTCCGGGTCGTCTGCGCGGCCCGCCGCGCGGACCGGGTCGCTGCGCTCGCCGCCGAGATCGACGGCGTCGCCGTGGCGTGCGACGTCACCGACGCCGACCAGGTCGCCGCGCTCGCCGAGGCCGCCGGCGAGGTGGTGCACGTGCTCGTCAACAACGCCGGGGGCGCGTTCGGCAGCGACCCGGTCGAGAGCGCGGACGCGGAGCAGTGGAAGGCGATGTACGACGTCAACGTCATCGGCCTGCTGCGGGTCACCCAGGCCCTGCTGCCCGCCCTGCGCGCCAGCGGGGACGCCGTCGTCGTCAACGTCGGCTCCACCGCGGGCCGCGTCGCCTACGAGGGCGGTGGCGGCTACACCGCCGCCAAGCACGGCACCAAGGTCGTCACGGAGACGCTCCGTCTCGAGCTCGTCGCCGAGCCGATCCGCATCTCCGAGATCGCGCCGGGGATGGTCCACACGCCCGAGTTCTCGCTCGTCCGGTTCGGGGGCGACCAGGAGAAGGCGGACCAGGTGTACGCCGGCGTGCGCAACCCGCTCGTCGCCGAGGACGTCGCCGACGCGATCGCCTGGGTGGCGACCCGGCCCAGCCACGTCAACATCGACCAGCTCGTGATCCGCCCCCGCGCCCAGGCCGCGCAGCACAAGGTGCACCGGGAGGGCTGAGCCCGCGGGGCTGCCCGCCTCCCCGGTCGCCCCCGTCCGCCCCCCGTCCGGCCGGCCGGGGCAACGTGGTTGCAACCTGCCCCGACGGAGGGTGGCGTCGGTGGAGTGACGCCGGTCACTCCACCCGGCGAGGAGGAGCCCGTGGCACCAGTCGGAGTGATCGAGCCCCCGGCGGTGGGCTGCCGCGGCACGTCGCTGGTCAAGTTCCACGCCCCCGAGATCGTGCTCGGCGTGGGCTCCCTCGCGGAGGCGGGCTTCGCCGCGGCCCGGCTCGGCGCACGCCGCCCGTTCGTCGTCACCGACCCCGGGATCCTCGCCGCCGGCTGGGTCGACGAGCTGCTCGGCCACCTGCGCGACGTCCGCCTGCGGCCGGTGGTCTTCCACAACCTCACGCCCAACCCGAAGGACCACGAGGTGCGCGCCGCGCACGAGCTGTACGTCGCGAGCGGGGCCGACGTCATCATCGGCATCGGCGGCGGCTCGGTGATGGACGCCGCGAAGGGCGTCGCCATCCTGTCGGGCAACGGCGGCGACATCCTGGACTACGCCGGGGTGGACCGGGCGACACAGCCGATCCCGCCGATGCTGATGATCCCCAGCACCTCGGGCAGCGGCGCCGACGTCAGCCAGTTCTGCATCGTCACCGACACCGCCCGGTCGGTGAAGCTGACGATCATGGGCCGCGCGCTCGTGCCCGACATCTCCGTCACCGACCCCCGCCTGCTCGTCACCATGCCCGACGACCTCAACGCCGCGACCGGGCTGGACGCGCTGACGCACGGGATCGAGTCGTTCGTCTCGTTGGCCCACAACCCGCTGGCCGACGTGCACGCGCTCAACGCCGTCGGGCTCGTCTGCCGCTACCTGCGTCGCACGCTGACCGACCCCACCGACACCGAGGCGCGCAGCCGGATGGCCCAGGCGAGCCTCGAGGCCGGGCTGGCGTTCACCAACGCCATCCTCGGTGCCACCCACGCCATGAGCCACCAGGTGGGCGGTCTGCTCGACGCCCCGCACGGCGTCGTCAACGGCGTGCTGCTCCCCCACGTGATCCGCTACAACGCGCGGGCCGTGCCGGACCGGTTCGTCGACCTCGCCGGCGCGGCCGGGCTCGACGTCGACGGCGCGGACGGCGAGAAGGCCGCGGAGCTCCTGGCCGAGCACGTGCGGCGCCTCGCCGACGACGTGGGGGTGCCGTCCGGCCTGGCCGCCCTCGGCGTCGCGGAGAGCGACGTGCCCCTGCTCGCCCGCACCACGCTCGACGACGCCTGCCTCACCACCAACCCGCGCCCCGCGACGGAGGGCGACGTCCTCGACCTCTTCCGCGCGGCCCTGTGAGCAGGCGGTGACGTGAGCCTCGACGTACCGGCTCCGGGGGCACGGCCCGACCTCGCCGCCCTGACGGGGGTGCGGTCGGGCAAGGGGTCGTACTACCGCGCCTACGTGCGCTCCGACGAGCGCACCCAGCGGGCGGTGCGCGCCATGGACTCGATCTCGCGCGCGCTCGTGCGCACCGTCGAGGGGCCGCGGGGCCTGCTCGAGGAGGTCGTGCGCGCCGCCGCCGCCCACCTCGAGGCCGAGTGGACGCTGCTGGCGGTCTCCGACGGACACCTGGCCGGCGCGCGGCCCCGCTTCCTCGCGTGCTCCGGCACGCCCGAGGGACCCGGGCTGCAGGTCGTGGACGACGAGACGCTGCTGCCCGCGTTCGTGCGCCGCGAGCTCGGCGCCGTCCGCGCCGGGCACGCGACGCGCACCGCGGACGACGGTCGGTGGGTGCGCGTGCCGATGTCGCTCGAGGGGCGGCACATCGGGGCGCTCGTCGGCCTCCACGGGCTCCCGTTCGAGCCCGAGCCGGGCGACCTGTCGGTGCTGCGCATCCTCGCCAACCAGGCGGCGGTGTCGCTGCACACCTCGGAGCAGTACCACGCCGGGCTGGCGCTGCACCGGCGGGCGCAGCGGCTGTACGACGAGGCGCAGGCCCAGCGCCGTGACCTCGAGGCCCGCACGGCCGAGCTCCGGCACGCCGAGCAGCGGCTCCTCGTCGCCCACCAGCGCGAGCTCGTCGACACCGAGCGGCACCGGATCGCGCGCGAGCTGCACGACTCCGTGACGCAGTTCGTGCTGTCGGCCGGGATGGCCGTCGAGGTCGCCCGCGGCGAGGCCGCCGCGCTCGGCGTCGAGCGGGTGGCCGCGCCGCTGACGACGGCGAAGGACCTCACCCGGGAGGCGGTCGACCAGCTGCGACGGGCGATCTACGCCCTGCACCGCCCGCACAGCGACACGGTCGCCACGCTGCCCGAGCTGCTCCACGAGCTGACCGCCCACCACCGGCCGCACCTCGCCGTCCAGATCCGCGTCGAGGGCCGGGTGTGCGAGCTGCCCGCCGACGCCGACCACGAGCTGGCCCGCGCCGTGGGCGAGGCGCTGTTCAACATCGTCAACCACGCACGGGCCAGCCGGGCGGTCGTGCGCGTCCGCTACCGGCCCGACCAGGTCCGCGTCACGGTCGCCGACGACGGCTGCGGCGACCCCGCCGAGCTGGCCCGGATGCTGCGGCTCGAGCGCGGCACGACCGCCGACGGCCGCCACCGCGGGCTCGCCAACATCGAGGCCCGCGTGGCCGACCTCGGCGGGACCCTCGCGTTCCGCCGGGCGCGGTTGGGCGGCGTACGTGTCGAGCTCACCGTGCCCCTGCCCATCGACACCGGTGGGTCGTCCCTCATCTCCGACCTGGTCGGCGCCCCACCCCCACGAGAGGAACCGTCATGACGCTCAGCCCTGTGGAGACCGCTCCCGACCGCGCGTCGGGGACCGTCGGGATCGTGCTCGTCGACGACCACGCGATCGTGCGGCAGGGGCTGCGCTCGATCCTCGAGCGCGAGCCCGACCTGACCGTGCTGGGCGAGGCGTCCTCGGCCGCCGAGGCGCTCGCCGTCGTGGCGCGGGTGCGGCCCGACATCGTGCTGCTCGACCTCAAGCTGTCGACGTCGTCGGACACCGAGGGTCTCGAGCTGTGCGCACGCCTCGTGGCGGAGCACCCCGGGCTCGGCGTGCTCGTGCTGACGACGTTCCTCGACGACCAGCTGGTGCTGCGGGCGATCCGGGTGGGCGCACGGGGATACGTCGTGAAGGACGTCGACACCTCCGGGCTCATCCGCTCGATCCGGGACGTGAGCCGCGGTGGGAGCGCCTTCGACGCCCGGAGCGCCGCCGCCATGGTGCGGGGGCTGAACGCGCCGGAGCCGGTCGCGAACCAGCACCTGACGGAGCGCGAGCAGGAGGTGCTGCGGCTGCTCGCCCGGGGGCACTCGAACCGCGCGATCGGCGAGCGGCTCTACGTGTCGGAGACGACGGCGAAGTTCCACGTCGGCAACATCCTGCGCAAGCTCGGCGTCTCGCGCCGCGCCGAGGCCGTGTACGAGGCGGGGAAGCTCGGGCTGCTCTGACCTCCTGCTCGCGTCGAGTTGGGTCGTACGACGCGGCGCACGCGTCGAGTTGGGTCGTACGACGCGGCGCACGCGTCGAGTTGGGTCGTACGACGCGGCGCACGCGTCGAGTTGGGTCGTACGACGCGGCGCACGCATCGAGTTGGGTCGTACGACGCGGCGACGGCGCCGTTCGACCCAACTCGACGGCCCTGCCGCGCCGTTCGACCCAACTCGACGGCCTAGCCGCAGCCGTTCGACCCAACTCGACGCATCACCCCACGTCCACCACCAGCCAGCCGCCGTGGAGCTCGTGGACGTCGTGGGGGTGGCCGGTGGCGGCGCCCCAGGCGCGGAGGTCGTCCAGCGAGATCGTGCGCACGTGGCCCCACGTCTCCTCGGCCACGTCCTCCAGCGGCACCGCGACGACCACCCGGCGCCGGGCGAGCCGGAGCGCCTCGGCGAGGATCCGCTGGCCGTGCTCGGCGTCCACGTGCTCGAGCAGGTGCAGCACCAGCACCGTGTCGACGGAGGCGTCCGCGCCGGGGTGGTGGGCCGCGTCAGCGACCACCGTCTCCAGCCGTACGCCGCGACGCCGCGCCACCTCACCGAGGAGGCGCACGGTGCCGGGCGCGACGTCCGAGGCCGTCACGGTCCGCCCGGACGCGGCCAGCCGCAGCGGCAGGAACCCGAAGCAGCAGCCGACCTCCAGCACCGATCCCGGTGCGAGCAGGCCCTCGGCGTGGGCGTAGACCGGCGCGTACTCCGCGATCGTGCCGTGCCCCGAGCCGCCCGCCCCCGGAGCCACGTCCCGCCAGCGGTCGAGCTGCGCCAGCGTGTTGCCGTAGAACAGGTCCCACGACGCCAGCGGATCGGGGTGCATCGACCGCACCACCCCGGTGAACACGCGCTCGAAGAGCGCGACGCCACGCAGCCAGCCCGGCCCGAACAGCTCCGTCGCGACCAGCCCGGCGACGTCGTCGTCGATCTCGTGGGGCCCCAGCACGTGGTCGACCCGCACCCGCCGGCCACCGCTGGCCGGCGTGAGGTCGAAGTGCGGCGTGCGCACCGTCGCCAGACCGCGCCGCGACCGCCGCTCCCCCACGGCGCGCACCTCGACGACGTCGTCGCGGTAGAGTCCGGCGACCGACGCCCGGAACGGGTCGAGCGGCGCCGGCGACAGGTCCGGGCCCGTCACCTGGCCCGTCACCTGGCCCGTCACCTGGCCCGTCACCTGGGTCGTCATCGCGGACGCCCCGTCGGCAGCAGCTCGGTGACCTTCTCGAGCCCCGCGAGGTTGCGCACGACCTGCACCCGCGAGCAGTGCTCGGCGTAGGCCGGCAGGTCGCAGCGACCCAGCCCCCACGAGTAGCGCGGCTCCGGGGTCAGCCACACCGTCTCCCGCGCGCGTCGCGCGAGCTCGGCGAACGAGCCCAGGCCCGGGTCACGCCCGTTGCTGCGGCCGTCGCCGAGCACCACCAGCGTCGTACGGCGCGTGATCGTCCCCCCGTGCGTCTCGAGGAACGCGTCGAACACGTTGCCGTAGTCGGAGTCGGCGTCCACGTCGAGCACACCCCCGGCGGGCAGGCCCGAGAGCACCAGCGACAGCGCCTCCTCCGTGCGGTGCTCGGCGAACAGGTCGGTGGTCTCGACGACGTCGGAGACGAAGGCGAAGGTCCGCACGGAAGCGGCGACCGCCTGGAGGCCGTGCACGAGGTGGAGCGTGAACCGGGCCGTCGAGCGCACCGACAGGGAGACGTCGCAGAGCACCATCAGCCGGGGCCGGTCCTCGACCTTGGCGACGGTGACGGGACGGAACGGCACGCCGTCGTACTTCATGTTCGAGCGCATCGTGCGGCGCCCGTCGACGGTGCCCCGCG
Organism: Nocardioides zeae; assembly: GCF_030818655.1. Classification (NCBI taxonomy): domain Bacteria; kingdom Bacillati; phylum Actinomycetota; class Actinomycetes; order Propionibacteriales; family Nocardioidaceae; genus Nocardioides; species Nocardioides zeae. The sequence goes on from NZ_JAUTAN010000001.1 coordinate 2,272,769, forward strand.
CGGAGGCACGCCGGCGCGGGCGCGGCGCGCCGTGCAGCGAGCGCAGGAGCCGCCGCAGCGCCTCCTCGAGGGCCGCCCGCTCGGCCTCGTCGACCGTCTCCGCCTGGCGCGCCTCGATCTCCTTGCCCTCGAGCTCGACGTCCATCGCCATCAGCGCCTCGAGGTGCTGCTTCAGCTTCTCCGGCAGCGCCGCCAGGAACGGGGCGAGCGCCTCCCGGAGCGCGGCCAGGGTGGCCGCGTGCTCGGGGTCGTCGGGCTCCTCCCCCGCCTCGGCCTCCTCCAGCCAGGAGAGCAGGGTGAGCTCCTCCGCGACGCTCAGCTCGGTCTCCAGCTGGAGCCCCGGGCTGCTCGCCAGCTCCCCCGGGTTGCCGGGGTTGTGGAGCCGCTGGGTCGAGATCTGCACGCGGGCGGCCTCGCCGATCGTGCCCTGCTTCTCGTTGGACAGGATGATCTCGTCGGTCATCGCGGCCATGTCGATCTTGTTGGCCTCCTGGTGCAGGTTGTACTGCTGCGCCAGGTCCTCCGGCTTGAAGAACTCCTTGATGTCCTTCGGCTTGTCGTGCGAGTGCCCGTCCTGCGGCAGGTCGCCCGGGACGTCGGAGAGCGTGAACTGGTCGAGCGTCCCCGTGTCCTCCAGGTCGTCGTGGGCGTGGGAGTGCCCGTGCCCGTCGACGTCGTCGACCAGGGCCCGCAGCCCGAAGAACCGGTCGAAGACCCGCTCGAAGGCCGGCAGGTCCCGGCGGTCCTTGACGAGGCACACGGCCAGGGCCGAGCGCAGCACCTCGCGGTCGTCGAGCACGCCGGGCGTGCTCACCGCGTACATCGCGTCGATCGCCTCCGCGGTGCTGACCCGCACCCCGGACAGGCGCAGGAACCGGATGAAGCGGTGCAGGGCGCCTTCCATCGCGCTCCCCTCCCTCTCGAGCCTCCGACCGGCCTCCGACCGGCCTCTCACCAGCGCCGTACGCCGCGGGTCAGACCGGTCGCTTCCGCGAGCCCGCCGCGAACGAGCGCGCGCCCTGGCCGCTCGACACCGACCGGCCGTTGACCGACGTGGTGCCCTGGGCGCCGTAGTAGTTCTCGTCGTGCCGTCCGGGCTGGTCCTTCGCGGCCCGCACGTCCTTGCCGCTCGGCCCCTCGGCCGCGTCGCCGACCGCAGGGGCGGACGGGGCGGCCGGCTTGTCCTCGTGCCCGTGGCCGTGCCCGTGGCCGTGGCCATGGCCGTGCAGGCTCTCCGGCACCGTCGCGTTGGGGTCGACGAGCCGCGGGACCTCGCGCAGCGCCCGGGCCAGGTCGCGCTCGTACTTCACGACCACGTTGAGCGTCGACGACAGCACCTCGGCGGAGAGCTCGGAGACGCCGAGCACGGCGAGCGTGCGGGCCCAGTCGATCGTCTCGGAGATGCTCGGCGCCTTGCGCAGGTCGAGCTCGCGCAGCTGGCGGACCACCTCGACGAGGCGGGTCGCCAACGACGCCGAGAGCCCGGTGTCCTTGCTGGCGATGATCTCCAGCTCGCGCTGCGCGTCGGGGTAGTCGAGGAAGAGGTGCAGGCAGCGCCGCTTGAGGGCGGCGGAGAGGTCGCGCGTGTTGTTGGAGGTGAGCACGACGTAGGGCTTGTGCGTCGCCACGACGGTGCCGACCTCGGGGATGGAGACCTGGTACTCCGCCAGCAGCTCCAGCAGCACCGCCTCGAGCGCCTCGTCGGCCCGGTCGACCTCGTCGATGAGCAGCACGACCGGCTGGGGCGACGTGATGGCCTCGAGCAGCGGCCGCGGGGCGAGGAACCGGTCGGAGAAGAACACCGAGTCCTGGGCGGCGATCCGCTCGACCGCCTCGGTCAGCGTCGCGGTGTCGGCGACGACCTGGCCGATCTTCTCCCGGAGGATCTGCGTGTAGAGCAGCTGCTTGCCGTAGTCCCACTCGTAGAGCGCCTTCGTCTCGTCCTGGCCCTCGTAGCACTGCAGCCGCAGCAGCCGCCGCCCCGTGACCTCGGCGAGCGTCTGCGCCAGCTGGGTCTTGCCGACGCCCGCCGGCCCCTCGAGCAGCACCGGCTTGTCGAGGCGCGTCTGCAGGAAGACGGTCGTCGCGAGCCGGTCGTCGGCCAGGTAGCCGGCGGCGGCGAACCGCTCCTTGACGGCGGCGACGGAGTCGAGCTCCTCCACCTCCTCGAGGGTCGGGGTCTCGTGGTCGGTCGGCGTGGTGGTCATCGACGGCTCCTCGCTGAGCAGGGCTGAGCTGGGCAGGGCTGGGCGCGTAGTCCCTGACGTTCCGGCGACGACACGCCGGGGCGGTGTGCCGAAACGTCAGGGACTACCACCGGGGAGGGGGTGGGCGTACGGCGCGGGGGCCGTCGATCAGGACAGGAGGTCGTCCAGGTCGCCCGTCATGCAGTGCTCGACCACGGGGCGCACGGTCTCGAACGTGCACTCCTTGGCGTTGCCCGGCGTGCAGGCGTCACCGAGCACGTGGTTCGTGATCCGGTCGACGTCGTCGGCGTCGCCCTTGATGACCGGCGCGTTCTCGTAGTACTTCGTCGGGCCGGTGCCGAGCCGGTTCTTCGAGTACGAGTCGGCCGTGACGTCCACGAACCGCTCCGGGATGCCCACGTCGCGGAGCAGGCGGATGGCGGCGGCGAGCGCGGCGTCCGCGGCCTGCGGCTTGGTCATGCCGTGGGTGTCGATGCCCATCGCCTCGGCGATGTCCGCGAAGCGGCCGTAGACGGCCGGCATGTTGAACGCCCAGACCCGCGGCAGCGCGATCGCGTTGTTGAGGCCGTGGTGGGTGTCGTAGAACGCCGACACGGCGTGGCTGATCGAGTGGATGATCCCGAGGCCACCGGAGTTGAACGCCTGCGCGGCGATGTACTGCGCGTACATCATGCCCTCGCGCCCCTTGAGGTCCTGGCCGTTCCAGGTGGCCTCGCGGAGGTTCTCGGCGGTCAGCTTGATGGCGCGGATCGCGTTGCCGAGGCTGGGCTCGAAGTTCAGCCGCGAGACGTACGGCTCGGAGGCGTGCGCGAGCACGTCGAACCCGCACTGGGCCGTGTAGTCGACCGGGCAGTCGAAGTAGAGCACCGGGTCGTCGATGGCCAGGGTGGCCACCGAGGCGTCGTCGAACGCGACGTACTTGTGCGGGTTGTCGGGGTCGGTCGTCGTGTCGGTGATGACGTAGGCCCACGACGTCTCCGAGCCGGTGCCGGCCGTCGTCGAGACCGCGATGTGCGGCGGGTTCTTCGGGTTCTCGGACATGTTGAAGCCCTCGAACTCGTTGACGTTGCGGCCGTCGTGGGCGACGGAGATGCGCGCGCCCTTGCAGGCGTCGTGGGACGAGCCGCCACCGATGGAGACGAACGAGTCGCACTCGTTCTCCTGGTAGAGCGCGACCGAGTCCATGACGTTGTAGTCCTTGGGGTTGGACTCGACCTTGTCGTACACGACGACCTCGAGGCCGTGGTACTTCATCGACTCCACGATCTTGTGCACGATGTCCGTGCCCCGGAGGCCCGACGTCATCACGAGGGTCTTGCGGAAGCCCAGCTTGAGGGCCTCCGGCCCGATCATCTCGTGGGCGCCCGGGCCCATGAGGGCGCGCGGGAACGGGTGGAACTCCTTGATCGGGAACGGCTTGAGCAGCTCGTCGACCTGCATGGCAGACCTCCTGTGGGACGGGGATGTGGCGCTCGTCACGAGACGCTAGGTCCGTCGGAGAGGGGTCGAACAGGCGAGGATCCGGATCCCACCACCCAGGTCAGGGGGCGGTCCTGGCCGTTCGGAGAGGTCCCCTGGCAGGTCGGCGTGGACCGCGGCGAGCGGCCGTCAGCGCGGCGGCGCCGCGGCGCTCGGTCCGGCCGAGAGCCGGCCCGTCAGCGCGTGTGCCTCGCGCAGGAGCAGCGCCCCGAGCTCGGCGCGCCGCGGCTGCGCGAACCGCGACTCGATCCCCGTCAGCGTGAGCGCCCACGAGGGCCGGCCCGCCCGGTCGAAGACGGCTGCGGCCAGGCCCCAGCTGCCCTCGACGTTGAGCCCCGGGTTGGTCGCGTAGCCGTCGGTGCGCGTCGTCGCGATCCGCTGCCGCAGCGGCTCGGTCGCGTGGGGGCGTCCGTAGGACGGCACCAGGTCCACCCGCGCGAGGTAGTCCTCGACCTCGCGGTCGGGGAGGTGCGCGAGCAGGGCCAGCCCGGCGGACACGACGCCGAGCGGGAAGCGGGACCCCTCGGTCAGCACGTGCGAGCGGATGGGGAAGTCGCCGTCCTCGCGCAGCAGGCACACCGTGTCCTCGCCGCGGCGGACGGAGAAGAACGCGCTCTCCCCCGTGACCTCCGCGAGCCGGCGGACGGTCGGGTGCGCGACCTGCGCGACGTCGTACCGCCGGGCCGCGGCCGCGCCCAGCACGAACAGCTCGGGGCCGAGGTGCCACCGTCCCGTCTCCTGCACCCGGTCGACGAGGCCCTCGTCGAGCAGCGCGGTGAGCACGCGGTGGACGGTCGGTCGGGGCAGGTCGACCGCCCGCGCGACGTCCGCGGTGCGGGCGCCGTCGGTGTCCAGCTCGGCGAGCGCGCGCAGGACCCCGGCAGCGCGCCCGACCATCCCGACCGCTTCGCTCACGGGGGCCAGCCTAGCGGCGCGTTCGGTGAGTGAACGGCCGGTCCGGCCTCCGGTCGCGCTGCGAGCAGTCCGCGGCCGGGCGTTGACCCCTCCGCCCACCAGCCGGTTGTGTCGGAGCGCACACACCAGCGACAGAGGGAGATCGGGCGTGGACAAGGTCGTGGCGTCGGCCGCGGAGGCCGTCGCGGACATCGGGTCGGGATCGCGGATCGCCGTGGGGGGCTTCGGGCTCTCGGGCATCCCGTCGGTGCTCCTCGCGGCACTGCTCGACCAGGGAGCGGACGACCTCGAGGCGTTCTCGAACAACGCGGGCGTCGACGGCGCCGGCCTCGGCATGCTCCTCGGCGCGGGCCGCCTGCGCCGGATGGTGGCCTCCTACGTCGGCGAGAACAAGGAGTTCGCGCGGCAGTACCTGTCCGGCGAGCTCGAGGTCGAGCTCACCCCGCAGGGCACCCTCGCCGAGCGCATGCGCGCCGGCGGCTCCGGCATCCCCGCCTTCTTCACCGCGACCGGCGTGGGCACCCAGGTGGCCGACGGCGGCCTGCCGTGGCGGTACGACGCGGACGGCAACGTCGTGACGGCCTCCCCCGCCAAGCAGACCCAGGTGTTCGAGACGGCCGACGGTCCGAAGGAGTTCGTGCTCGAGGAGGCGATCGTCGCGGACTTCGCCCTCGTGCGCGCCCACCGCGGCGACCGCCACGGCAACCTCGTGTTCCGGCGGGCGGCCCGCAACTTCAACCCGCTCGCCGCCATGTGCGGCCGCACCACGATCGTCGAGGTCGAGGAGCTCGTCGAGCCCGGCGAGATCGACCCGGACCACGTCCACCTGCCGGGTGTCTTCGTGCACCGCGTCGTACCCCTCACCCCCGAGCAGGCCGCCGACAAGCGCATCGAGAAACGCACGGTGCGCCCCGCGTCCCCCACCGCCACGAGCACCGAGCAGGAGGCCTGAGATGCCCTGGAGCCACGACGAGATGGCGGCCCGGGCCGCGGCGGAGCTGAGCGACGGCTCCTACGTCAACCTGGGGATCGGGCTCCCGACCCGGGTGCCGAACTTCGTGCCCGACGACGTGGAGCTGGTGCTGCAGTCGGAGAACGGGATCCTCGGCGTGGGCGCCTACCCCGTCGAGGGCGAGGAGGACCCCGACCTCGTCAACGCGGGCAAGGAGACGGTGACCGTGCGCCGCGGGGCGTCCTACTTCGACTCGGCGACGAGCTTCGGGATGATCCGCGGCGGCAAGGTGGACGCCGCCATCCTCGGCGCCATGCAGGTCTCGGCGGCCGGCGACATCGCCAACTGGATGATCCCCGGGAAGATGGTCAAGGGCATGGGCGGGGCGATGGACCTGGTCCACGGCGCCGACAAGGTCGTGGTGCTGATGGAGCACGTCGCCCGCGACGGCTCCCCCAAGATCGTCGACGAGTGCTCCCTGCCCTACACGGGGCGGGGCGTCGTGCAGCGCATCATCACCGACCTGGGCGTGATCGACGTGACGCCCGACGGCCTCCGGCTCGTCGAGCTCGCCCCCGGCGTGAGCGAGGAGGAGATCCGCGCCGCGACCGAGCCGCCGCTGCTCACCTGAGCGCCCGGCCGGCGGGTACCGCTAGGCGGGCTGACGTAGCGTCGTCGGCACACCTACCGAGGAGGTCCAGATGGGTCCACGGCGATGGATCGTCGCGGCAGTGATCGTGCTCGTTGTGGTGGTCGGCGGCACGCTGCTGATCATCGGGCTCACGACGGCCGACGAGGCCGAGGGCTCCGCCCCGGCGACGCCGGCGGAGACGTTCGGCGGGGGCGACACGACCGACGCGGACGTGAGCGCGGCGTGAGCACCGTCGACGACGAGCGCTGGCTCGTCGTCGACGGACGCCGCTGGCGGCGCACCGACCCCTCCCTGCCCGACGACCTGCGCGCCGCCCTGACGTCCCACCTGGGCCGGGCCCGGTCCGCGGTCGGCGTCGCGAAGCGCCGGGGGGACGACGACGCGGTCGCCGCGGCCCGGCGTCGTGTCGGCCTCGCCAAGCACGGGCTCGGCGAACGGGGTCCGCGGTGGTGGGACCGGCCCGAGGCCGAGCGCCTGGCCGCCGCCCGCACGGCGCTGGACCAGCTCGACAGCCTCGCCCCGCCCGACGCCTGACCGCGGCCCGTCCCGTCGGCCCCCTCGGCCCCGGCGGTCCAGTCCGCCCTTGGCCGTCGTGGGAGGATCACCGGACGACGCCGCGACACCGGTCGCGCGACCCTCGGCAGATCGGAGCCCGGTTGAACCGCGTGCCGGTCGAGCCCGAGCGCCCCGCCGCGGGGCGCAGTCCGTTCCGCGGCCCCGAGATCACCTCCGCCCGGGTGGAGCGCGCGCGCAGCCTCTCGGCCCGCACCGACGGGCTCCCGGCCCTCAACCGGCTGGCCGAGCTCGCCGCGCAGCTCCTCGGCACCGGGTCCGGCCAGGTCTCCGTCATCGCCGACCGGCAACGGGTGATGGGCGGGTCCGGGCTCGCCGCCCCGACGGTCGGCGCCGAGTCCGACGCCTCCGAGTCGCTGTGCCTCCTCCCGGTGGAGACCGGCGAGCCCGTCGCGATCCCCGCCACGCGGGACGACGCGCGCTCCCAGCACCTGCCTCCGGTCGTGGGGGGCGCGGCCGCGTCGTACCTGGGGGTGCCCCTGCGGTCCGGCGGCCACGTCGTGGGGTCGCTGTGCGTCTTCGACACCGCCGAGCGCACGTGGTCCGCCGACGACGTCCGCCTCCTCGAGCAGCTGGCGGAGCCGGCGCTGGCCGAGCTCGAGCTGGCGGCGCTGGAGTCGACCTACGAGGAGGACCGCGTCGTCTGGCAGCTCGCCGTCGACGCCGCCGGGGTCGGTGCCTTCGACTGGGACCTCGTCACCGGCGAGCTGCGCTGGGACGACCGCCTGCTCGAGGTCTTCGGCACCGACCGTGCCTCCTTCGGGGGCACGATCGAGACGTTCAACGCCTTCGTCCACGCCGACGACCGCGACTGGGTCGGCGCCGCGCTCGACCACGCCATCGCGACCTGCGGCGAGTACGCCGCGGAGTACCGCGTCACCTGGCCCGACGGCACCCTCCGGTGGGTGGCCGCCCGCGGGCACGCCATCGCGGGGCCTGACGGCACCGCCGTGCGGGTGGTCGGCGCGGCCTACGACACGACGGCGGTGCGCGAGGGCGAGGAGCGCGTCGCCCGCACCCTCGAGGCGATGCCGACGGCGTTCTACCACCTCGACCGCGACTGGCGGTTCACCTACGCGAACCCCGAGGCCCGTCGGCTGCTGGGCGGGATCAGCAGCGACCCGGTCGGCCACGTCGTGTGGGAGCTCTTCCCGGCCACGGTCGGGTCCGACTTCGAGCGCTACTACCGCAGCGCCGTTGAGAGCGGCCGGCCGCGGTCGTTCGAGGCCTACTACCCACCGCCGCTCGACGGCTGGTACGAGGTGCGCTGCTGGCCGACGCCCGACGGGCTCTCGGTCTACTTCATCGAGATCACCGAGCGGCGCATCGCGCAGGACGTGCTGGCCCGCGCGGCCGGCCGGGCCGAGCTGCTCGCCGACGTCACGCGCACCCTGACGGACACCCTCGAGGCCGACGAGGCGGTCGAGCGCCTCGCCCAGATCCTCGTGCCCCGCCTCGGCGACTGGTGCGTCGTCACGCAGGTCGACGGCCGTCTCACCGACGACCCGCTGGTCGACCGCACCTGGCGGCGCCGCCTGCGCGACATCGGCTGTTGGCACTCCGACCCGGCGAAGCGTCCCCTGGTGGAGCAGTACGCACAGGTGCGCATCCCCGCCCTCACCAACGGCTCCATGGTCGCGCGCGCCCTCGCCGGCCGTGAGCCCGTCGTGGTGCATGAGGGCGCCACCGAGCACATCGTCTCGGTGCTGGAGCCGGGCCCGGCCACGGAGGCCTGCCGCGCGCTCGGCCCGGCCGCCGCCGCCGTCGTCCCGCTGCCGGGCCGCGGCCGCACGGCCGGCCTCCTCACCGTCTTCCGCGGACCCGAGCGCCCGGGCTTCTCCCCCGAGGACCTCGTGATGCTGAGCGAGGTCGCCGACCGCGCCGGGCTCGCGCTCGACAACGCGACGCTCTACGCGGGCCAGCGCGACATCGCCGAGGGCCTGCAGCGCAGCCTGCTCACCGCTCCACCGCGCATCGAGCACCTCGACGTCGTCGTGCGCTACGAGCCGGCCGCGGAGGCGGCGCAGGTGGGCGGGGACTGGTACGACGCGTTCCAGCAGCCGGCCGCGGACGCCCTGACGCTGGTCATCGGCGACGTCATCGGCCACGACGCCCGGGCGGCCGCGGCGATGGGCCAGGTGCGCACGCTGCTCCGCGGGATCGCGGTCACGACCGAGGGCGGTCCGGCCGAGGTGCTGCACCGGGTGGACGCGGCGCTGGCGACCCTGCGGGTCGACACCATGGCGACCGCGGTGATGGCCCGGCTCGAGCAGACCCCCGCGCAGCGCGACGTCGGCAGCGCGACCCTGCGCTGGAGCAGCGCCGGCCACCCGCCGCCGGTCGTGGTGGTCGACGGCGTGGCCCGGGCACTGTGGTGCGGCGACCCGAACCCGATGCTGGGCCTCCTCACCGCCGCCTCGGTCGCGTCCTCCCGCAGCGAGTCGTCGATCGAGCTGCCGCCGGGCTCGCTCCTGCTGCTCTACACCGACGGGCTCGTCGAGCGGCGCGGCGAGGTGCTCGACACGGGGCTCGACCGCCTCTGCGGCGTGCTGACCGAGCTGCTGGCCGAGGACCCGAGCACCGAGGACCTCTGCGACCGCCTGATGGCCCGGATGCTGCCGGGCTGGACCGAGGACGACATCGCCCTGGTCGCCGTGCGGCTGCGCGACTAGCGACGCGACCAGGAGCCGGGTCACCCCCCGCCTGCCACGATGGGCGGATGGACAGCGAGACGCGCCGCTACCGCACCGGCGACCGCGAGGTCGTGCTCGACCTCACCGAGGACTGCCGCTCCTGGGTCGCGCGCCGGGGTGACGGGCTGCTCCACGTCTTCGTGCCGCACGCGACGGCCGGGCTCGCGATCCTCGAGACGGGCGCCGGCAGCGACGACGACCTCCTCGCCGCGCTCGGGGACCTGCTGCCCGCGGACGACCGGTGGCGCCACCGCCACGGCAGCCGCGGCCACGGGCGGTCGCACGTCATGCCGGCCCTCGTGCCGCCGTACGCCACCGTCCCCGTCGTCGACGGGCGCCTCACGCTGGGGACCTGGCAGAGCATCTGCCTCGTCGACCTCAACGTCGACAACGACGAGCGCGAGGTGCGGTTCAGCTTCCTCCGGGGCTGACGGGACCGATCGGCACCACGGCACGCACCGTGGTGCCGGCGGCGGTCGTCTCGACCGCCCAGCTCCGGCTGAGGCCGTCGACGATGTGGAGGCCGCGGCCCCGGTCGGCCATCGGGTCGGCCGGGCGCAGCCGGCGCGCCCGCCAGGCCTCGGCGCCGCTCCCGGGCGGGCCGCCCGCCGGGAGACCGCCGTCGGTCACGGCGAGGTGGACGACGTCGCCCTGGATCTCCCAGCACACCCCCAGGGAGCCGTCGGGACGCGGCGCACCGTGCTCCACGCCGTTCTGCAGCAGCTCGTAGAGCACGAGGGCGGCATCCTCCGCGACGTCGATCGAGGTGCCCTGGGCGAGGAGCGCGTCGAGGAAGCGGTGGCGGGTCTCCGTCGCCGCCGGCTGGTCGCACCGGATCGACCCGTCGAAGTCCACCGCACGATCGTGGCACGGGGCCGGTGACGTCCCCACGGCCTCAGGCGTCGAGCGCGTCGAGCCCGCCGAGGAAGGCGAGCACGCGGTCGAGGAGCAGGGCGGCGGCGGCCGCGTCGTACGACGGGAGCGTGGGGTCGGCGAAGAGGTGGGCCTCGCCCGGGTAGAGGAAGAGCTCGCCCCGCGCCTCCTGCTCGGTGAGGGCCCGGGCCACGTCGAGGTCGCCCTCGCCCGCGAAGAACGGGTCGTCGCTCATGCCGTGCACCTGCACCGGCAGCCCCTCGGGCCAGCCGGGGCCGAACTCGCTCGGCGGCACGCACGCCTCCATCAGCACTGCCCCGCGGGCGCCGACCCGGCCCTGCGCGAGCATCTGGGCGGGGAGCACACCGAGGGAGAACCCCGCGTAGACGACCTCCTCCGGCAACCCCTCGACCGCGGCGGCTCCGCGCTGCAGCAGCGCCGGCAAGCCGATCTCGCCGACGTGGCCCACGCCGGCGGTCAGGTCGTCGAACGTGCGTCCGTCGAAGAGGTCGGGGGTGTAGACGTGGTGGTCGGCCTCCCGCAACCGGTCAGCGAACGTCACCACCCCGTCGGTCAGGCCCTGCGCGTGGTGGAACAGCACGACGGTGGCCATGCAGGTCTCCTTCAGGGTCGGGTCGCTCCCGCCACCCTAGGGCCGACCGGCTCGCGTCCGCGGCACCGCTGCTAGCGAGCCTCCGAGGGCGGCGCAAGGAGGGCCTCCGCGACGTCCCGCAGCTTGCGGTTGCCGTGCTGCGACGTGCGGGCGAGGTAGTCGAACGCCCGCTCCGCGTCGAGGCCGAAGCGCTCCATGACCACCCCGACCGCCATCCCGATCCGCTCGCGGGACTCGAGGGCGGTGCGCAGGTGCTCCCGCTCGCGCACCCCACCGAGGGCCGTGGCCGCCGCTGCCGCGAGCAGCTCGGCCAGCTGGAGGCTCTCGTCCCCGATCCGGTCCGCCGCCAGGGAGTAGAGGTTGAGGGCGCCGAGCACGCGGTCGTCGACGTGGAGCCGCAGGCCCACCTGGGCCCGCACCCCGCGGCGCACGGCGACCGCCATGTAGGCCGGCCAGCGCTGCTCGTGGCGCGCGTGGTGGATGACGACGGTCTCCGCGTCGAGGGCGGCGTGCAGGCAGGGCCCCTCCCCGAGGTCGTGCTGGAGCCGGTCGAGGTCACGCACGAGGTCGTCGGTCGCGGCCACGGTCTCCAGGCTCCCGTCCCGCCCGGCCAACGAGACGCTGACGTGGTCGACGTCGTCGAGGGAGAGCCGCGCGACCTCCACGATGGCCGCGAGCGTGCCCGCGACGTCCGTCGGGCGGTACAGCGCGCGGATCGCCTGGGCGGCAGCGGTGAGGGTGGAGCCGGACGCGTCCATGGGGTTCCGGTACCCCGCTCCCCCCCGCCCCACCCGAAGGTGGACCCGAGGTCCGGGCGCGTCAGAGCCCCAGCACGGCCCGCATCCCGACGCTCTGCTCGACCGCCCAGGGGCTGAGGGCCCACGGCGTGCGCTCGGCCAGGTCGAGCAGGGCGCGCGGGTCGGTCCAGGCGTGCTCGGCGACCTCGTCGGGGTGCGGAGACGGCACGTCGTCGGTGCGCGCGAGCCAGACGGGGCAGATCTCGTGCTCGACGATCCCGCTGGCGTCGACGGCGCGGTAGCGGAAGTCCGGCAGGGCGAGCCGCAGGTCGGAGACCCGCAGGCCGAGCTCGTGCGCGGCGTACCGCTCGACGGCCGCCACCGGCTCCTCCCCCGGGCGCGGGTGCCCGCAGAACGTGTTGGTCCACACGCCCGGCCAGGTGCGCTTCGTGAGGGCGCGGCGCGTCACGAGCAGGCGGCCGTCGGGGCCGAGCACCCAGCAGGAGAAGGCGAGGTGGAGCGGGGTGTCGGTGGTGTGCACGCCGCCCCGGGGCGCCGTGCCGCAGGGCTCCCCGCGCTCGTCGAGCAGCACGACGAGGTCCTCGGTGGCGACGGTCATCGGAGCTCCTGGGTCGACGGCGGGGCGTGGGCGGGGCATGGGCGGGGCAAGGGCGGGGCAAGGCGGAGGATCTGCCTCCTCCCATCGTGCCGGGCGGGCGGTCGGGACGCGTCGCGGGGTGCCGGGACCCCGGTCGGCCGCCCGCCGGCCGGGCCCCCTCGGGCGCACGTCTGCCTCCGGTTCCACCTCCCCCCGTACGTTCTCCCCAGACGGAGGGCGAGCGCCCGACGGCCACGACCAACGCCCTGCCGGCGGCGGCGTCCCCGAGGAGGAACCGAGCATGAACCTCTGGCTGCACGGCCCGTCACGCCCACCGCGGGGCGCCGTTCCCCGGCCCCACCAGCAGTACGACGAGGTCGCCGAGGCGAGCGCCTCGCTCGTGATCCGGGCGTACTCGTCGTCGTTCGGGCTTGCGTCCCGCCTCCTCGGCGGCCGGGTGCGCGCCGACGTGCGCAACGTCTACGCGCTCGTGCGGGTGGCCGACGAGATCGTCGACGCCCCCCGTCCCGAGGGCGACGACACCGAGCGCCGCGCCACGCTCGACGCCCTCGAGGAGGCGACCGTCACCGCCCTGCGCACCGGCTCCAGCAGCAACCTCGTGGTGCACGCCTTCGCCCGCACGGCCCGCCGCTGCGGCGTCGACAAGGCGCTGGTCGCCCCGTTCTTCGCCTCGATGCGCACCGACCTCGACCGCACCGAGCACGACGACGCCAGCCTGGCGACCTACGTCTACGGCTCGGCGGAGGTCGTCGGCCTCATGTGCCTGCGGGCGTTCCTGGCGGACGAGCCGCAGCGCGAGGTCCAGTACGAGGCCCTCGGCCCCGGCGCGCAGCGCCTCGGCGCGGCCTTCCAGAAGGTCAACTTCCTCCGCGACCTCGGGGAGGACGGTGACGACCTCGGGCGCCGCTACCTCGTCGGGCTGGATCCGGCCGACCCCGACGAGGCGGCCTGGACGCGCTGGCTCGACGACGTCGACGCCGACCTCGCCGCGGCCGCCGCCGTCGTCCCCGCCCTGCCCCGCAGCAGCCGCGTCGCGGTCTGCACCGCGCACGACCTCTTCTCCGAGCTGGCGGTCCGCCTGCGCCGTACGTCGCCGGTCGAGGCCCGCGACCGCCGCGTCCGCGTGCCGGGTGCCGTCAAGGCCCGGCTGGCCGCCGGCGCGCTCCTGCGCGACGGCCTCCCCCGCACCGCGACGCCGGTCCGACACGCGGGGGCCGCCGCGTGAGCGCCCCGCTGCGGCGCGTGGTCGTCGTGGGCGGCGGCGTCGCCGGGCTCGCGACCGCGGCGCTGCTGGCCGCCGACGGGCACGACGTGGAGCTGTTCGAGAAGAACGACGCGCTCGGCGGACGCGCCGGGTCGTGGGAGCAGGACGGGTTCCGGTTCGACACCGGCCCGTCGTGGTGGCTCATGCCCGAGGTGTTCGACCACTTCTTCCGCCTCCTCGGGACGACGACCGAGGAGCAGGTCGAGCTCGTGCGCCTCGACCCGGGCTACCGGGTGTTCTTCGAGGGCGTGCCCGGCAGCATCGACGTGGCCGCCGACGAGCAGGGCAACCGGGACCTCTTCGAGAGCATCGAACCCGGCGCCGGCGACCGGCTCGGGGACTACCTCCGCTCCGCCCGCGAGGCCTACGACCTGGCGGTCGACCGGTTCCTCTACACCAGCTTCGAGACGCCGGCCGCCTTCCTCGGCCGCCGCGTGCTGGCGCACGGCCCCCGGCTGGCGGGCCTGCTGGCCCGCAGCCTGGAGTCGTACGTCGCGGCGCGGTTCTCCGACCGCCGCCTGCGGCAGGTGCTGGGCTACCCCGCCGTCTTCCTCGGCTCGTCGCCCGACCGCACGCCGGCGATGTACCACCTCATGAGCTGGCTCGACCTCGCCGACGGCGTGCGCTACCCCGCGGGCGGGTTCACCCGGCTCGTCGAGGCGCTCGCCGACCTCGCGCGCCAGCGTGGCGCCCGGCTGCACACCGGCACCGCGGTCACCGAGGTGCTGACCTGCCGCCGCACCACCGCGCGGGGCGACCGGCGGCGCGCGCGCGTGACCGGCGTGCGCGTCGTCGACGCCGACGGCACGAGCCGCGACGTACCCGCCGACGTGGTGGTCGGAGCGGCCGACCTCCACCACGTCGAGACCCGGCTGCTGCCGGACGACCTGCAGACCTACCCGCAGCGCTGGTGGGACAAGGCCGTCTCCGGGCCCGGCGCCGTGCTGGTGCAGCTGGGGGTCACCGGCCGCCTGCCCGAGCTCGAGCACCACTCGCTGTTCTTCACCGAGGACTGGCACGCGAACTTCGACGCCATCTTCGGCACGCCCACGCGGGTGCCGGACCCGGCGTCGATCTACGTGTGCAAGCCGTCAGCGACCGACGACACCGTGGCACCGCCCGACCACGAGAACCTGTTCGTCCTCGTGCCCGTGCCGCCCGATCCCGACATCGGGCGGGGTGGGGTCGACGGCGCCGGGGACCCGCTGGTCGAGGCGATCGCCGACCGGGCGATCGACCTCGTCGCGCGTTGGGCGGACGTGCCCGACCTGGCCGACCGGGTCGTCGTGCGGCGCACCGTCGGTCCCGCCGACTTCGTGGCCGACGTCAACGCCTGGTGCGGCGGGGCGCTAGGGCCGGCGCACGTGCTCAAGCAGAGCGCGTTCTTCCGGGCCGGGAACGTGTCGAGGAAGGTGCGGGACCTCTACTACGCGGGCGCCAGCACCGTGCCGGGCATCGGGCTCCCCATGTGCCTCATCAGCGCCGAGCTCGTGCGCAAGCGCCTGGCGGGCGACACGTCGGTCGGTCCCTCGACCGAGCCCCCCGCCGACGCGCCCGCCGACGCGGTGCCCGACGGGACGGTGGACGCGACCGCGGGCGTGGCGTGACGCGCGGCCGTCCTCGGTCTGCGGCGGACGAGGAGTCGTTCGACCACTGGTCGCGCCTGCACGGCGGGCTCGACCCGCGGGGGTCCGTCTGGGTGCGGGGCTGGGTGCGCCTCACCCACGCCGGAGCGCGCCCGCTCGCCCGGTGGGGCGTGCACCCCGACGCGGTGACCCTGGCGGCGGTCGTGCTGACCGCAGCGGTGCCGCTGCTCGCCGGACTCGGCGCCCTGTGGCCGCTGGTCGCGGTGGTGCCGATGGTGGTCGCCGCGGTGCTGGACGGCGTCGACGGTGCGCTGGCCGCCCGCACGGGCACCGACTCGGCGTGGGGCCGCGTGCTCGACGGCCTCGCCGACCGCTGCGCCGACCTCCTCCTGCTGCTCACCCTGGTCGTCCTGGGCGCCCCGTGGTGGCTCGTCGCGGTCGTCGCCGTCGCCACGCTGCTCCTCGAGCAGGCCCGGGCGCTGGGCCAGGCCGCGGGCATGGTCGGCCCCGGGGCCGTGACGGTGTGGGAGCGCCCCTCCCGCGTCATCGTCGTGGCGTTCACCGCGGCCGCGTGCGCCGCCGCGTGGGCGGCGCGGTCGGTGGGCGTCGACGTGCTGCCGGCGGTCGACGGCGCCGTGCTGGCGACGACCGGCACCGTCGTCGGTCTCGCACTGGCGCTCGTCGGGCTGGCGCACGTCGTCCGCGCCGTACGGCGTGCCCTCCCCCGGGGTGGGGCGGGGGGTGACACTTTCCCCGGTCGACCGGGGAACACGCCGCTTTGACCATCAATGTTGATGGTCAAAGTGACACCTTCCCCGGTCGACCGGGGAAAGTGTCGTACCCCCTGGGGGTATACGACTGCGGGGCTCAACGGAGGGCGGGGCCGACCAGGTCGGCGACGATCCGCGCGGAGAGCAGCACGAGCGGCAGCCCGCCACCGGGGTGGGACGAGCCGCCGACGAGGAACAGGCCCGGCACCGGCGACGCGTTCGACGGGCGCAGGAACGCGGCGCGCGGGCCGTTCGACGACGAGCCGTAGATCGAGCCGCCCGGCGTCCACGTCCGGCGCTCCAGGTCGGCCGGGCTGACGAGGGTGCGGTGCCGCACGCGGTCGCGCACGTCGGTGCCCCGCTCCGCGAGGAGGTCGAGCACCGTGTCGGCGGTGCGCTCGGCCAGCCCGGGGGCGTCCCAGTCGGTGCCGCGCGCCGGGTCGTGCGGGGGCGCGTTGACGAGCACGAACCAGGCGCCGGTCCCGGGGCCGGGCACGATGGCGGGGTCGTCGGGTGCCGCGACGTACACCGTCGGTCGGGCGACCGGGCGCGGCCGGCCCCGCCGGCCGAAGACGGCGTCGAACTCGGCGTCGTAGTCCTCGGCGAAGTAGACCGCGTGGTGCGGCTGGTCCGGCGGGGGTCCGTCGACGGCGAGCAGCAGCGCGAGCCCCGACAGCGAGGGGGTCGTGCGCGCCACCCGGGCCGCCGCCCGCCGCGCGGCGGGGGTGCGCACGAGGTGGCCGTAGACCTGGCGGGCGTCGGCGTTGGCGACCACGACGTCCGCGGCGAGCCGGCTGCCGTCGGCCAGCGCCACCCCGTCGACCCGCCCCCGGGCGTCGGTCGTGACCTCCGCGACCGCGGCACCCGTGACGACCTCGCCGCCCAGCAGCTCGAGCCGCTCCCGGAGCGCGGTGGCGATGCGGCCGAGGCCGCCGGGGACGTACCAGGACCCCCACCGCTGCTCCGCCCACGGCACCGCCGCGAGTGCGGCCGGGGCGCGGCGGGGGTCCGACCCCGTGTACGTCGCGTAGCGGTCCAGCAGCATGACGAGCCGCGGGTCGTGCAGGTGCTGGCGGCCCAGCCCGCGCAGGGTGCGCCAGGGCGCGACGGTCCGCACGTCGTCCAGGCGGCGCGAGAGCCGCACCATGTCCTGCAGGCCGATGGGCGACTCGAGGAACGGCTCGTGCGTCACGTCCCAGATCCGTCGCGCCCGGTCGAGGAACGCGCTCCACTGCGCGCCGCGCCCCGGCCCCAGGGCCGCGTCGAGCGCGTCCGGGATCGCGGCGACGTCGCCGGGCAGGTCGAGCACCGTGCCGTCGGGGAAGCGGTAGCGGCAGGCGACCTCCAGGCGCTCGAGCGGCAGCACCTCGGCCAGCGGGGCACCGGTCGTCGCGAAGAGCTCCTCCAGCACGTGCGGCATCGTCAGCAGCGACGGGCCGGTGTCGAAGAGGAAGCCGTCCTGCTCGTGCACGCCGACCTTGCCGCCGACGTCCGGCGCCTGCTCGAGCACGGTGACGCGGTGGCCCGCCGCGGCCAGCCGCACCGCGACGGCCAGACCGCCGACGCCGGCACCGACGACGACGAGGTTCACCGCCCGACCTCCACGGGCCGCCCGCGCCACCGCAGCTCGCCCCGGCGACGCGCCGCCAGGGAGTCGACGGTGAGGCCGGCGAGCACGAGCACCGAGACCGGGTGGGCCAGCGCGTCGGGCAGCGCCCGGCCCCGGGTCCGCCGGGCCACGAGGACGCGGGAGGCGACGCCCGCGGCGTACCCGAGCAGACCGGTGCGCGAGCCCCGCAGCGCGGCGAGCGGGGGCACCACATAGGCGAGCAGCAGCAGCGCCAGCACCCCGACCGCGCCCGCCGGCGACCCGAAGGCCGACCACAGCGACTTGCGGTAGCCGGCGCGGAGGGCCGGCCAGCCGGCGTACATCCGGCAGGTCGCCAGGTCGCTCCCGTCGACCACGCCGCCCCGACGACCGACGGCCTTGAGGGCGCGCAGGAGCGCGAGGTCCTCGAGCACCGCCGTGCGCACGGCCGCGTGGCCCCCGGCGTCGTGGTAGGCCATCGCGTCCACGACGAGCAGCTGTCCGTTGGCCGCGGTGAGCGACGGCCGGGGCGAGCGCTCCGCCAGGCCGAGGGGCAGGGTGCTCATCCACGACCACTGCAGCAACGGCTGCACGAGGCGTTCCGCGGCGCCGTGGGCGCGCTGCCGCGGGTAGGGGCTGACGAGGTCGAGGCCGCTGGAGCGCAGCAGGCCCACCGACGCCACGAGGGCGTCCGCGGCGAGGCGCACGTCGGCGTCGACGAAGACGAGCACCCCCTCCACGTCGACGGCCTGGGCGCCCTGGTGGCAGGCCCACGGCTTGCCCAGCCAGCCCTGCGGCGTCGGCGCGCCGGCGCGCACGACGACCCGTGCGTCCTGCTCGGCCAGCTCGGCGGCCACGGCCAGGGTGCGGTCGGACGAGCGGTCGTCGACGACGACGAGGCGCCCCCGGCCCGGCCACGCGTCGAGCGCGGCGAGCACGCTGGCCGCGCAGGCCCGCAGGTCCCCTTCCTCGTCACGCACCGGCAGCACGACCGTGAGCGGCTCCGCCGTGCGGCCGGGCACCCCCGCGTCCGCCGGCAGCACCGGGGTGCGCAGCCGCCGCAGGTTGTCGACGGTGAGCGCCAGGCAACCGAGTGCGACCGCCGACCCGGCGGCGACCCCCACCCGGCCGGCGCGGGCGAGCCCGCTCACCGCGGCCCCACCCCGCTGTCCCGGCCGGTGCGCTGGCCGGTGCGCTGGAGGGCGCGGCGGCCGCCGGGCTGCTCCCGCAGGAGGCGTACGACGAGGGGCACCGCCACCAGGCCCATCAGGAGCCCGCCGACGAGGGCCACGGGCGGGCGCCCGAAGAAGACGGCGTGGGCGAGCACCGAGGAGGAGTAGGTCCACAGGTAGACCGCCAGCGGGACCGCGTCGAGCGCGATGTCCCGGCTGCCCCGACCGGCCGGCCCGGTCGCCTGGTCCGGCGACGTCCGCGGCACCAGACGGTCGAGCGCGGCGACCATGAGGAACGAGACCAGCAGCCAGCCGGCGTAGTTGGTGAGCGGCACGTCGTCGATGCCGGGCAGGCCGGGCGACGGGTGGGCCCAGGTCCAGTGGCCCTGGTCGACCATCTGGGGGTCGAGGAAGACGTCCCAGGCGGTGAGGGCCGCCGCTCCCACCAGGGCGACCGCCCAGCGCCGTTCCCCGCCGAGCCGACGGGCGACGGCGAGCGCGGGCCAGGCCATCATGATCCAGGCGAGCGGCACGAGGGCCGGCACGCCGAGCACCTCGAGGCCGAGCGTGCCGGTGTAGGCGTAGTCGCCGAACGGGAAGCCGGTGCGCACGCCGACGGCCTCGGCGACGAGACCGCCGAGCCCCGCCACCGCGGCGAGGGTCGCGGCGGCGAGGGGGCCGCGCGTGGCCCAGGCGTCGGCGAGGGCCGCGGCGGCGAGGAGCACGACGCTCGCGGTCGTCAGGCCCAGGGTCCCGCCGTCGGTGAACGGGAACGCCATCTGCGCGAGCACGCCGCCCGCGGCGAGCACCAGCGCCGGCCAGCGGTGCGGCGCGACGGCGCGACCGCCGCGGTGGGCACGTCGCGGCACGACCGCGAACGGCTCGGAGGTGCTGGTCACACGGATCTCCCCTCGTAGGTTCCCTCGACGTCGAGCACGGCCAGGCGCGCGAACAGCTCCTCGGCGTACCACCGCTCCGGCTCGGTCCGCCGCACCGCCGAGCGGTGCGCGGCCGAGCCGTGCGCGAACGCCCGGAGCGCCGCGTCCGAGTCCCAGAGCGAGAACGTGCCCTGCAGCCCGATCGGCGCCTCGCCGATCCCCAGCGCCAGCCGCAGGCCCGGCGTCGCCGCCAGGTCCTCGACGACCGGCGGCACCGCCCGCCAGAACGACAGGGCGCGCGTGGGTCGCAGCCGGGCGCGGGTGATCGATGCGACGAGCCCGGTACCCACCGGCGCCGTCGCCACCGGGGCCACCGGCTCGAACGGCTCCCGCCGCGACCAGCGCCCCCGCGACCGCAGCGGACTCATGGCGACGCGCAGCTCCTCGTGGCTGGCGCGCGACCACGACCGCAGCACCGGGGACCCGGCCGCCGCGGCGGCCGCCGCCCGGTCGTCCCAGACCGTCAGCAGGGCCCAGTGGTGGGGGTCGGCGTCGCGCGGCGTGAACGTGCGGGCCGAGCCGGTGCCGAGGAGCTTGGCGAACCGCAACCCCGGCGTACGACGCAGCCGCGGTCCGCCGGTCGCCATCCGTCCCAGCGCGGGCAGCACCCGGTCGGTGCCCCACACCCGCAGCTCGACGTGGGGCGGGCTCCCGGCGCTCACCCCGTCCCCCCGACCGCTGGCGACGGACCTGCTTCGGGGGCGTCCCCGCGGCGTACCCGCTCCTCGAGCGCCCGGGTCACCGTCCAGCCGAGCAGCACGAACACGTGGAGCACGTAGAGCCACAGCCCGACCGCGACGACGCCGCCCACCACGCCGAGGCCGCCGAAGGGCAGCCCGACGTCGATGGGGATCGCGAGGAAGAGCTGGAACCCGTGGAGGAAGCCGGCGAGGAACGATCCGGTGCCCAGTGCGCCGACGGCCGCGACCCACCACCGCAGCGGCTCCGGCAGGACCGCCACGAACACCCAGGCCAGCAGCACGGAGAGCACGAGCCACGCCGCCACGAAGCCGAGCACGATCCGCAGCAGCCGGTCGCCCACGCCGTGCCCGCCGCCCTCGGGGGCCAGGGGCACGAGCAGGTCGCCGGTGGCGAGGAACGCGCCGCTCAGGACGGGCAGCGGCACGAGCGCGACGAGCACCAGCAGGCGCGCCCGCCAGCCCGTGAACCGGTCGGCACGCGGCGCGAGGGCGAGGCCGGCGCGGCGCAGGCCCTCGCCGTAGAACGAGGCCGGGAAGAGCAGCACCAGGGCCGCCACGACGCCGAGGTGCACGGCCGTGTCGACGAGGAGGTCGTAGGGCAGCCGCGCGCCCATGTCCGGCGGCACCAGCACCCGCAGGCCGAGCAGCCGCGTCTCGGCGGCGTCCGCTCCGGCACCCCAGGTGGTCGACCAGAGCGCGAGCAGCAGCCACGGCACGACGGCGATGCCCGCGAAGTAGGTGAGGGTCGCCGCCGCCGCCGACAGGTCGCGGCCCTCCAGCAGGCGACCGGTGCCCCGGAGCAGGGCGCGGGCCTCGGCAACGACGACGCCCGCGCTCACCACGACGGCACCGGCTTGGTGGGGCATGCGGAGAATGGCCGCATGGGCACCCTGACGTACGTCGCCATGCTCGTCTTCGTCCTCGTCGCCACCCTCCCGCTCGAGCTCGTGCTGCGCACCCGGGTGTACGCCCGCGCCAAGCGGCTCGCACTGACGATCGTGTGCGTGGGGGTGCCCTTCGTCCTCTGGGACATCGCCGCGACCCGCGCCGGGCACTGGTGGTTCGACCTCGACCTGACGCTCGGCATCGAGCTCCCGGGGGGCCTGCCGCTCGAGGAGTGGATGTTCTTCCTCGTGGTGCCCATCGCCTCGGTGCTGACGCTAGAGGCCGTGCGGAGCGTGCGCGGCTGGACCGTCGGCGACGAGCGGGAGGAGCGCGCGTGACGCACACCGAGGCCTCCCTGCTGGGCATCGCCGTCACGGTGGTGCTCGACCTCTGGGTGCTGCGCACCCGCCTGCTGACGCGCAAGGCCTACTGGGCGTCCTACGCCATCGTGCTGTTCTTCCAGCTGGTCACGAACGAGTGGCTGACGTGGCAGGGCGTGTTCCAGTACGGCGAGGACGCGATCCTCGGCTGGCGCATCGGCCACCAGCCGGTCGAGGACGTGCTCTTCGGCTTCAGCCTCGTCACGCAGTCGATGATGTGGTGGGTGTGGTGGGGCCGCCGGGGCGTGCAGCGCGAGGTGGGGCCCGGACCCGTCCCGGCCGTCGCGCGGCTGCTGGGACGCCGCGACGCCTGAACCGCTCGTCCGGGCCTCCGCCGAGGCGCAGGTCACCGCGAGCGCCACGCGGCGCCCTCGGCGAGGTCGTCGAGCGCGGCGCGGGTGCGCGGGTCGAGGGGGAGGGCCGCCAGCGCCCGGCGGGCGTCGTCCACGAGCACGGTGATGCGGTCCTCGACGCGGGCGCGGGCCCCGGTCGCGACGAGCACGTCCCGCGCCTCCGCGATGCCCGCCGCGTCGAGCGCGGGGTCGCCGAGGCGCCGGGTCAGGACGGCGCGCTCCGCGGCGGTGCCGCGCTCGAGGGCGAGCGCGACGAGCAGGGTGCGCTTGCCCTCGCGCAGGTCGCCGGCCTCCGCCTTGCCGGTCGCCCGCGGGTCGCCGAACACGTCGAGCACGTCGTCGCGGAGCTGGAACGCCTCGCCCACGGCCAGGCCGAACGCGGCGTACCCGTCGAGCAGGTCCGGACCGGCGCCCGCGAGGGTGCCGCCGAGACGGAGCGGGTGCTCGACGGTGTACTTCGCGCTCTTGAACTGGAGCATCCGGACGACGTCGGGGACGTCCACCTCGGTCCCCGCGCCGAGGTCGGCCTGCAGGCGCAGGTCGAGGTACTGCCCCGCGAGCACCTGGTCGCGCATCTCCGCCCAGACCGTCCGGACGGCGGGCGCCGTCGGCAGGCCCTCCGTCGACCGGGCGAGCACGTCGTCGGCCCAGGTCAGCAGCAGGTCGCCGGCGAGCACGCCGACCGCCGTGCCGTGGTCGGCCGACCGGGACCCGAAGACCCGGTGGACGGTGGGCACGCCGCGGCGCTCGTCGGCGTGGTCCATCACGTCGTCGTGGACGAGGGCGGCCAGGTGGAACAGCTCGACCGCGGTGGCGATGCCGAGCACACCGGGCACGTCCTCGCCGCCCGACGCGCCCGCGGCGCCCAGGAGCACGAACCCGGCCCGCAGCCGCTTGCCGCCCTCGGCCAGCCGCTCCACGGCGTCGACGACCGCGCCGAGCCCGGGGTCCACGTCCTCCAGCACGAGCCGCCGGCGGGCGACCTCCTCGTGGAGGCGGGCACCGACGACGGCCGGGTCCAGCGGCGCCTCGACGGGGAGCGGGGGCACGTCCGCCCCGGGGAGCCGGACGACCTCGCCCCAGCCCGCCTCCTCGCTCCGCACCGCGCTCATGCCCGTGACGTTACCCAGGCGGGCGATACGGGGGAGCCCAGACGGACCGGACGAGTCCGCATGACCGACGCGCCGGGCTACCGGGCGGGGCCGAGAAGCTGGGGAGCTTCCGTGACGCCTCGGACCTGGAGGGCGCTGCCGGGGAGCAGGCGCGGGCACTGCTCGAGCAGCACGCGGTGCACGAGGAACGCCGACATAATTGAACACGTTCAAAAAGGGGCGTACGCTCTCGCCATGCGGATCGTCGTCCCCGGTGGCACCGGGCAGGTGGGTGGCGTGCTGCGGCGCGCCCTGGCGGAGGACGGCCACGACGTCGTCGTGCTGAGCCGGCGGCCGGAGGTGCTCGAGCCGGGGGTGCGGCACGCGGTGTGGGACGGGCGGAGCCCGGGGCCGTGGGAGGCGGAGCTCGACGGTGCCGACGCGGTCGTGAACCTGGCGGGGCGCTCGGTGAGCTGCCGCTACACCGACCGCAACCTGCGGCAGATGATGGACTCGCGCATCGATTCCACCCGGGCCGTCGGGGCAGCGATCGCGCGGGCCGCGCGCCCACCCGCGGTGTGGCTGCAGATGAGCACGGCGACGATCTACGCCGACACCCGCGGCCCCGCCCACGACGAGGCGACGGGCGTGCTCGGGGGCGAGGAGCCGGACGTGCCGCTCTACTGGGAGTACAGCGTCCGCATCGCCCGCCGCTGGGAGGCGGCCCAGCTCGAGCAGGACCTGCCGGCCACGCGTCGCGTCGCGCTGCGCACCGCGATGGTGATGAGTCCGGACCGGGGCGGCATCTTCGACTACCTCTCGTGGCTCGCCCGGGTCGGGCTCGGCGGGCCGGTCGCGGGCGGCGACCAGTTCGTCTCGTGGATCCACGCCGACGACCTCGTGCGGGCCGTGCTGTTCCTGCTCCGGCGGGACGACCTCGACGGACCGGTGAACCTGGCCGCACCGGGCCCGCTCCCCCAGCGCACGCTGATGCGCGACCTCCGCCGCGCCTGGGGCGGGCGACCCGGGCTGCCGGCCACGCGGTGGATGGCCGGGCTCGGTGCGTTCGCGCTCCGCTCGGACCCCGAGCTGCTCCTCAAGAGCCGCCGGGTCGTGCCGGGACGGCTGCTGGACGCGGGCTTCACCTTCGATCACCCTGCGTGGGACGCAGCCGCTGCCGACCTCGTGCGACGGCGGCGGGCGGGGGCGGCGGGCGGGGCGGTTCCGTCGGCCCGCGGTCTGGACCTCGGGAACCGGGAGACCCCGCTCGGGGGATGACGTGGCCTCCACCGACGAACCTACGAGGCCCCCGGCCCGAGCGGGAGAGGCTTGTGCCCACCTTGCGCGGCCCTGGCAGGCTCGGGTGACCGACCCTTCCCGCCCCTTGAGCACCCCCCGCCCCCGCAGCGGCCTGCTTGAGGATCGAGCGTGTGGGTACCGGGCGGGGCTCGTCCTCGAGGGCGGGCAGGATCTCGGAACGGAGCGGCACCCATGGCAGCAGGCACCATCACGTGGTTCGACGAGGGTCAGGGCTACGGCTACATCACGCAGGACCACGGTGACGCGCCTGTCGTCGTGCACGGTCGCGACCTCTGGGACGCGGGGCGCCCGGTCGTCGTCGGCGACCGCGTCGAGTTCGCGCTCGACCGCGGCGTCGCCGGCGCGGAGGCCAGCGGCGTGCGGGTGATCGGCGCGTCCGCCTCCTGATCCGGCCGGGCCCTGCGCCACACTGCGCGCATGGACTACGAGGAGTACCGCCGCCACGACGCCACCGGCCTCGCCCGGCTGGTCGCCGAGAAGCAGGTGACGCCGGCGGAGCTGATGGCCGTCGCCCGCGCCCGGCTGGCCGAGGTCAACCCGCAGCTCAACGCCGTCGTGCGCGACGTGCCCTGCGACCCCGACGAGCCGCGCACCGGACCGTTCGCGGGCGTGCCGTTCCTCATCAAGGACCTCGGGCAGGACTACGCCGGCCTGCCCAGCTCCCAGGGGTCCCGGGCGCTGCAGACGATGCCCGCCGCCGAGCACTCGACGACCGTGCAGCGCTGGCTCGACGCCGGCCTCATGATCTTCGGCAAGACCAACCTGCCCGAGTTCGGCGCGAAGGGCATCAGCGAGTCGGAGGCCTGGGGCCCGGCGCGCAACCCGTGGGACCTCGGGCGCACCCCCGGCGGCTCCTCCGGGGGCTCGGCCGCGGCGGTGGCGGCCGGGATCGTGCCGGCCGCCGGCGCGAACGACGGGGGCGGGTCCACGCGCATCCCCGCCGCCTGCTGCGGCCTCGTCGGCCTCAAGCCCGGCCGTGGTCTGACGTCGTTCGGCCCGGGTGCCTCCGAGCTCATGCACGGCGCCGCCGTCCAGGGCGTCGTGACCCGCACCGTCCGTGACTCCGCCGCCATGCTCGACGTCATCGCGGGCGGCGAGCCCAGCGGGCCCTACGTGCCGGGCGCGCCGTCCTCGTCGTACCTCTCCGCGGTCGGGCGCGACCCCGGGCGCCTCCGCATCGGTGTGCGCGTCCCGTCGGCGATCACGCCCGACCCCCACCCCGAGGCGTACGCCGCGGTGGAGGGCGCGGTGCGGGCGCTCACCGACCTCGGGCACGACGTCGAGGAGCTGCCGGAGGCTCCGTTCGACGACGCGGCGCTGGCCGCCGAGTTCCTGCTCGCCTGGTTCGTGGTCATCTCCTGGGAGGTGGCCGAGGCGAAGCGGCTCACCGGCGCCGGGGACGACGCGTTCGAGCGCGACACCCGGCTCATGGCGGCGCTGGGCGCGGCGACGACCGGTCCGGAGTACGTCGACGCCGTCGAGCGACGACACCAGCACGCGCGGCGCCTGACGACGTACTTCGAGACCTACGACCTGCTGCTCACGCCGACCTTGGCGACCCCGCCGCCGCGGGTCGGGGCGTTCGAGCTGCCCGCTCCGCTGCGGATCGCGGCGGACGCGCTGCTCCGCACGGGCACCGCCCGGCTGCTCAAGCACACGCCGGTCGTGGACGACATGGTGCAGAAGAACCTCGGCTGGGTGCCCTACACCCAGCTCGCGAACGTCACCGGCCGGCCCGCGATCTCGCTCCCGCTGCACTGGACGGCCGACGGCCTGCCGCTCGGTGTGCAGCTCGTCGCGCCGCTCGGCGGCGAGCCGCTGCTGCTCAGCCTCGCCGCGCAGCTGGAGCAGGCCGTGCCCTGGGCCGACCGAAGGCCGCCGCTGGGGTGAGGGCCGGTCGCCGACGGGCCCGAACTGTGCAGCTGGGACGACGTCCTGCCGGGGCGGACCCGTCCCTGCTGCACAGTTCCCGAGCCGACTCAGGCCTTCTTGGTCTCCCAGAAGATCTCGGCGATCTCGTCGATCGTGGCGAGGAGCTGGTCGGCGACCTCGGCGTCGAGGCTGCCCTTGGTGCCGGCGGCGCCCGCGAGCTTCGTGGCCTCGTTCACGAGGGTGTGGAGCTGGGGGTACTTCTCGAAGTGCGGGGGCTTGAAGTAGTCCGTCCACAGCACCCAGAGGTGGTGCTTGACGAGCTCGGAGCGCTGCTCCTTGATGAGCACGGCGCGGGTGCGGAAGTCGGGGTCGTCGGAGTCGGCGACCTTGGCGATGACGGCCTTGATCGACTCGGCCTCGATGCGGGCCTGGGCGGGGTCGTAGACGCCGCAGGGCAGGTCGCAGTGGGCCTCGACGTCGACGGTGGGAGCGAACAGACGCATCAGCGGAGCATCCTCCTGGTCGGGGACGCGCAGCCGGGCGGCTGCGCACGAGCGCGACGCTAGGACCTCGAGCGCGGTTGAGGTCAAGAGCCGTCCACGCGGTGGCCGACCGCGCGCTGGGTACCGTCTCGAGCATGAAGATCCTCCGCACCGCCGCCCTGATCACCGTCGGCAAGAAGCTGTACGACGAGTCACGCAAGCCGCAGAACAAGGCGAAGATCGACCGCGCCGTGCAGTCCCTGCGCGACCGGCGGGCGGGCGGGAAGCGCTCGCGCTGATCCCGGTCGGCAGACCGCTCGTCCTCAGGCGACGGTCCGCTGCTGGCGCGGTCGTGCCAGCAGCTCGGGCAGCCGGGCCACGTCGGCGGCGGCCGCCAGGCTCCCGTCGACACTGACGAGCGCCAGCAGCCGGACCGGCGCTCCGGACCGCGCGGCCGCCTCGAGCTTGTGGTGGCCGTCGAGCAGGAAGTGCGTCAGTCCCCAGTGGGCGTGGTGGTCGGCGGACTCCTCGTACGTCGCGGGCTGGCAGACGTCGAGCGTGGACAGCGCCACGGCGGTGGGCACGACACCGTCGGCCATCGCCGAGCGGTAGGTCCCCACCCGTGTCCGGTCGTTCCAGCTCGGCGGCACGAGCGGCACGACGAACTCGTACAGGTGTGCCTCCGGCGACACCGCCGTCTCGAAGGTGCGGTAGTAGAAGCTGCGCGGGTTCTCCGGGAGCCCCCAGAACCTGTCCACTCCCCACGTCGCGACCTGCTCGTGGGTGAAGTAGTCACGCGCGTCGTGCGGTGCGACGAGCTCCGGCCTGACCTCCACCAGCAGGGGGAGGTAGTCGCCGTCCGGGAGCAGGGTCGCCAATAGGGCCAAGACCTGGTCGTCGACGGCCTCGAGCGGCCCCTCCAGCTCCGCCATGACGCCGAGCGCGGTGGACAGGGTGCCGTTCGCGCCCCCCTGCCGCTCGAAGAGGAACGGGCAGGTGCCGCACCACAGGCTCAGCTCGAACGCCGGGATCGTCCTCGAGGTAGAGGTGGCGGGTCCGGAACGTTCCCGCGATGAGCACGCCGTGACCCTAGGGGCGCGGTGGCGCGTCCGCCATCCGGTTCCGCTCTCCCGGTGAGGGGCGGGGTGGGACCCCATCGCATCCGTGCAGGCCAGGCCCGCCCCGCGCGGTGGTCACACGTTGAAGCGGAACTCCACCACGTCGCCGTCGGCCATGACGTAGTCCTTGCCCTCCATGCGCACCTTGCCCGCCTCCTTGGCCTTCACCATCGAGCCCGCGGCGACCAGGTCGTCGAACGACACGATCTCGGCCTTGATGAAGCCCTTCTGGAAGTCGGTGTGGATGACCCCGGCCGCCTCGGGCGCGGTCGCGCCCTTGGGGATCGTCCAGGCGCGGGTCTCCTTGGGGCCGGCGGTGAGGTAGGTCTGCAGGCCGAGGGTGTCGAACCCGACCCGGGCGAGCACCTCGAGGCCGGGCTCGGTGACGCCGGCCTCGGCGAGGAACTCGGCGGCCTCCTCCTCGTCGAGCTCGATGAGCTCCGACTCGAACTTGGCGTCGAGGAAGATGGCCTCGGCCGGGGCGACGATCTCGCGCATCTTCGTCTTGAGGTCCTCGTCGGCGAGCTCGTCCGCGTCGCAGTTGAAGACGTAGAGGAACGGCTTGGCCGTCAGCAGGGACAGCTCCCGGAGGAGGCTGCGGTCGATGTCGGTCGCGATGATCGGCGTACCCGACTCGAGCGCCTCCTTCGCGGCCTTCGCGGCCTCGAGGTTCGCGACCAGGTCCTTGACCTTCCGCGACTCCTTCTCGAGCCGCACGACGGCGCGGTCGACGGTCTCGAGGTCGGCGAGGATCAGCTCGGTCTGGATGGTGGAGATGTCGTTGGCGGGGTTGACCTCGCCGTCGACGTGGGTGACGTCCTCGTCGCGGAAGACCCGGGTGACCTGGCAGATCGCCGAAGACTCGCGGATGTGGGCGAGGAACTTGTTGCCCAGGCCCTCGCCCTCGCTGGCGCCGCGCACGATGCCAGCGATGTCGACGAACTCGACGGTCGCCGGAAGGATCTTCTGGCTGCCGAAGATCTCGGCGAGGGTGCCAAGGCGCTCGTCGGGGACGCCCACGACACCGACGTTGGGCTCGATGGTGGCGAACGGGTAGTTCGCCGCGAGCACGTCGTTCTTGGTCAGCGCGTTGAAGAGCGTCGACTTGCCTGCGTTGGGGAGTCCGACGATGCCGATGGTGAGAGCCACGGGGCGGCAGTCTACGGCGCGGCGGGGGCTGCCCCAGCATCGCTCCGTCACCGGCGAGCACCCCGCCTCCCCGCCTCCCGACGTGGGAGGCTCGGGGCATGACGTCAGGGGAGACCGTCCAGCCCGTGCCGGTCGCGTTGCGCGAGCCGGCCCACCAGGTGTCACCACGGGCGGTGACCTACTGGCGCGTCGGGGCCGGCATCACCGCGGCCGTCGTGACCGTCCCGCTCGTGGTCGTGGCGCTGGTGTGGTCGGACCGCCCCTGGTGGTACCTCGCCCCCGCCGCCCTCGTCGTGCTCCTCCTGCTCGCGTGGACGGCGATCATGCCGTCGTTCCGCTACCGCGTGCACCGCTGGGAGGTCACCGACGACGCGATCCACACCCGCAGCGGGTGGTTGACCATCGACGAGCGCATCGCGCCGCTGTCCCGCGTGCAGACCGTCGACTCCTCGCAGGGTCCGCTGCAGCGCGCATTCGGCCTCCGTTCGCTCACCGTGACGACCGCGTCCGCCGCGGGACCGATCACGGTCGAGTGCCTCGACGTCGGTACGGCGCAGCACCTCGTCGCCGACCTCACCGCCATCACCGGTGCCAGCCAGGACGACGCGACGTGAGCAACCCCTCCGCGGTCGAGGAGTGGCAGCGGCTCGACCGTCGCCTGCTCGTCATCAGCCCCCTGCAGGTGCTGCGCGGCTTCGCCGTCCCCATCATCTTCAGCCTCATCGGCATCGGCACGCAGGCGGGCGTCTGGACGCTCCTCCTCGTCCCCGTCTCGCTCGTCGCGGCCGCCGTCTTCGGGGCGCTCCCCTGGCTCACGACGTCCTACCGCCGCACCCCCGCCCAGCTCGAGCTCCGCACCGGCTGGCTCCACCGCAAGCGGCTGACCGCGCCGCTCGACCGCGTCCGCAGCGTCGACCTGACCGCCTCGCTCCTCCACCGCGTGCTCGGCGTGACGAAGGTCGAGATCGGGACGGGCGTCGACGACGAGCGGATCACCCTCGAGGCCGTCGACGTCGCCGAGGCCCAGCGCCTGCAGCGGGAGCTGCTCGACCGCGCAGGGCCGGGGACGACGGCACGACCGGGGACGACGGGGGCGACGGGGGCGGGACCGGGTACGGCGGGGGTCGGGCCCGACGTCGTACCCGGGGGGCCCGAGGCGCCGGGTCCGGCCCCGGCGGGCGACGAGGAGCAGCTGGCCGCGCTGTCGTGGTCGTGGCTGCGGTTCGCCCCGCTCAACGTCGCGCAGATGGCGATCGTGCTCGGTGCGTGCGCCGGTGCGTCCCAGTTCGTCGACGACCTGCCGTTCGCGGACGTCGACCACGCGCAGTCGGCCTACGCGTGGCTGACCAGCCAGGTGCTCGTGCTCGTCGTGCTCGTCGCCCTCGGCATCGCGGCCGTGCTGTGGCTCGTCGTGGCGCTGGTGGGCTACGTGCTGACGTGGTCCGGGTTCCGGCTCGTGCGGCTCCGCCCCGCCGGCCGCCCCGAGGAGACCTCGATCCAGCTGCGGGCCGGCCTCCTCACCACCCGGTCGACGACGGTCGAGGAGCGGCGGGTCCGCGGCGTACGGCTCACCGAGCAGGCCCTCATGCGGGTCGCCGGCGGTGGCGAGCTGGCCACGCTGGCGACCGGTGTCGAGGAGGGCACGACCACCGTCGTACCGCCCTGCCCGGCCCCCGTCGCCGTCGCCGTCGGGCACGAGGTGCTCGGCGCCCGGGACACCGCACCGCTGCAGGTGCCCCTGGCAGCGCACGGCGGTGCTGCGCGCCGACGGGCCCACGTGCGCTGGCAGCGGCTGCCGGTGCTGCTCACCCTGGTCGCCGTCGGCCTGACGCTCGGCTTCGACGGGCCGTGGTGGCCGGTCGTGCTGGTCGCCGTGGTCCTCGGCGGGTTCGGGCTCGTGGGCGCCGAGCAGTCCTACCGCCACCTCGGCCACGCGCTCACCCACCGACCCGACGGGACCCCCTGGCACGTGGTGATGGGGTCGGGCGGCTACGACCGCGTGCGCACCGTGCTCGAGACCGAGGGCGTCATCGGGTGGGTCGTGCGGCAGTCGTTCTTCCAGCGACGGCTCGGCCTCGCGACCCTCGTCGCCACGACGGCCGCGGGTCCCGAGTCGGTCGAGCTCCGCGACGTACCGCTCCCCGAGGCCCTGCGCCTCGCCGACGCCGCGACGCCGGGTCTGCTGACGCCGTTCCGGGCCACCTGAGGCCGCGCTATAGCCTCGGGCGGGTGCGCATCGCGACCTGGAACGTCAACTCCCTCCGCTCCCGCATCGACCGCGTCGAGGCGTTCCTCGAGCGCCACGACGTCGACGTGCTCGCCCTGCAGGAGACGAAGGCGAAGGTCGAGCAGCTGCCGCTGATGGGGTTGCAGGCGCGGGGGTACGACGTCGCTGCCGCCGGCATCAGCCAGTGGAACGGCGTCGCGATCATCAGCCGCGTCGGCATCGAGGAGGTGTCCGTGGGCTTCGACGCGATGCCGGAGTTCGGCGAGCCGCCCGTCGCCGAGGCGCGCGCGATCGGCGCGGTGTGCGGCGGCGTGCGCGTGTGGTCGCTCTACGTGCCCAACGGGCGCAAGATCGGCGACCCGCACTACGTCTACAAGCTGGACTGGCTCGCCCGGCTCCGCGCCGCCGCGACCGCGTGGATCGGCGAGCCCACCGCCCTCGTCGGCGACTGGAACATCGCACCGCTCGACACCGACGTCTTCGACATCAAGCAGTTCGCCACCTCCACGCACGTCACCCCGCCCGAGCGAGCGGCGTTCGAGGGGTTCGTGGAGGACGGGTACGTCGACGTGGTGCGCCCCCATGTCCCGGAGCCCGAGGACGGTTACACGTACTGGGACTACTACCGGCAGCGCTACGAGCGGAACCGCGGCATGCGGATCGACCACGTGCTGGCCAGTCCGTCGTTGGCGTCCCGGGTGACGGGCGCGTTCATCGACCGCGAGGAGCGCGGCGGGGCCGACGGGCACGGCAAGGGCGCGTCCGACCACGCGCCGGTGGTGGTGGAGGTCGCGTAGGGCCTGCTGACCGGCGGTCACGAAGCGAGGGCGTGCGGCCGACGGTTTCGGGCGTTCGCGATCGGGCATGCCCGAGCCGTGGCCGACGGACATCGCGACGACCCGATCGCTGTGGGCCGACGATGGTGGCGGCCCTACGTCGCGCCCGCCTTCTTCGCGTCGATCTTCATCGGTCTCTTCGTCGCTGGCTTCCTCGTCGACGTGTCCCGGTCCGAACAGGTGGTCGGTCAGGTTCTCAGCGCGGGTCTCGTCGGCCTCATGGCTGTCTTCTTCCTCACCGCACGGGGTCGGCGCGCTGCTCGGCGCAAAAGCGCCCGCTCGAGGGAGCCGATGACAGTTGGCGACCAGTGGCGCATCTTCTTCGGGAGCCTGGCCACGTTGACGGCCATGACCGTCTCCGACAGCCTCGACCTGCACTACTGGACGAGCATGAGCGTCGCCCTCCCCACGTGCGTCGGTGTCGTAGTGGCGGTGTCGTGGGTGCTGGGCCGAGCGCGCGGGCCGAGGGCGCAGCAGCCCGACTGACCTGACGGAGGATCCGGTTCGCCCGGCGGGTCGGGTGTTCCGGAATGCGTGGTCGCCTCACTCGCGGCGGGTGAAGCGGAGCTTGCCGGTGCCGAGGCGTTCGACGAGGTAGAGCGGGTGGTGGATCTGGTGGTGGTGTTGGTCGCAGAGGAGGCAGGCGTCTTTCACGTTGGTGTGGCCGCCTGCTGACCACGCGATGAGGTGGTGGGCGTGGGTCTGGTGGGGCGGTCTCATGCAGCCTTCGGCGACGCAGCCACCGTCCCTGACTGCCATCGCGGTGCGCATGGCCTTCGTGTGGAAGCGGGCCGTGCGGCCGAGGTCGAGCACTTCGCTCTTGATGCCGAGGACCGCGGGGACCAGGCCGGCTTCGCACGCGAGGCGTCGCGCTTCGGCGGCGCTGATGGTGCCGCCGGTGTCGAGGGACGCCGATGCAAGCCCACCCAGCAGTGACTCCAGGGTCATCGTGACCACGACGGTCGCGCCCGTACCACCCGCGTTCGGGAGGTCCTTCTGATCGAGCATCTCG
Organism: Nocardioides zeae; assembly: GCF_030818655.1. NCBI lineage: Bacteria > Bacillati > Actinomycetota > Actinomycetes > Propionibacteriales > Nocardioidaceae > Nocardioides > Nocardioides zeae. The sequence continues at coordinate 2,305,826 of NZ_JAUTAN010000001.1, forward strand.
AGCAGCTGCTGGAACGCCTGGCCGTAGCGCTCCGGCGTCGGCCGGTCTGCTCGGAAGCGTTGGTCGGGATCGTCAGCGGCGTTGAGGTGCCGGGGCGCGGCGTAGGCATCGAGGGCCTTGCGGAGCATCGCGCCGTGGAGCTCGGGGAGGGTGAACCGGCCGTGGACCTTGCCGTGGCCGTCGGAGACCATGCTCAGGCGCGACACGGCCCGGGCCTCCCGTTCCTCCCGCTCCAGCAGCGCGGCCTCGTGAGCCTCGCCGACCTCGGGGGCGACCACGGTGAGGATCTTCTTCCCGATCGCGCGCAGGGCCCGCGCATCGTGATCCGCCGCGAACCCGACCAGCGTCTCCTCGGCCTGCGATCGGAGCTCGACGGACAGGTCCTCGGGCAACACGTCGAGGGCCTTCACGATCACGTCGGCCTGCTCGCTGTTCACCGTCCCGGCCTCGCACGCCGGCGCCAGGTGCGTCCCGCACCGACCCACCAGAGCGTCACCGACCCGCGCGGACCGGTAGGCATCTCGCCGGGTCAGCGCCGTCGCGTTCGCCCACCACACCGCCGCCGTCGACGCCCCGTTCTCCCGATACAGCTCCAGCTCCTCGGCCCGGCTGAGCAGCACCGCCGCGAGCGCCGAGGCCCGCGCCACCAGACGCTGCACCGCGACCAGCCCGGCACCGGCGTCCGCAGCACTCATCCAGTCCAGGCCGTCGAAGGTCAGCGCCTCCGAGGCCGCACCGACCCCGGCCACGACCGGATGCGCCACGTCACCACCGGCATCGACCGGCACACCCGGCACCACCCACCCCACGGGCTCCACGTCCTCGACGGGCTGACCAGCGTCGTACCGGCCCGGAGGGACGAAGACCGTCGCATAGGAGATGTCCGCCTCCACGGGCCACTCACCCGTCGCGAACGCGTGCTCCAACCAGTCCGGCGCCGGCGGCTCGTCCCAGCCGCCGGCGTCACCAGAAGAGCTGACCCCCGTCATGACCACCACTCAACACGGACCCACCGACAGTTCTGGCGGGGCTGTGGACAGCGTCAGCCGAACATCGAGCCGCAGGTCTGGTCGGCGTACTCCTCGAACGCGTCCGACTCCGGCGAGTCGTTGTCGGGGTCGTCGTCGGTGTCGAGCTCCTCGATCTCCTCGATCTCCGCCGTGGTCATGCCGTCGACCCGCTCGAGCGCGGTGACGACCTCCTCGAACCCGGCGCGCGCCTCCGGGGAGATGCCCTCGGGCGTCCCCGTCTCGGTCAGCACCTCGACGACGCGGCCGGTCTCCCACGGGGCGTCCGACTCCTGGAGGGCGAAGACGAAGAGGGCGCCGTACATCTCCTCCACGGCGTCGCAGAACTCCTCCGTCGTCGCGTCGTCCGGTGCGTCCGAGGCGTCGCCGCCGCCCAACGTCAGGGCGAGCGTGACCACGAGGGCGACCACCAGCACCGCCACGACCCCGACCACCGGGCCGACGACCTTCCAGGCGATGCCTCCGCCTGACCCCGCCGGCCCGCCCGGTCCACCGGCCGGCACCGGCCTCACGTGCCCCGTCCACGACGCCCCGTCCCACCACCGCTCCTGGCCGGGCTCCGCGGCGTACCAGCCGGCAGGGGCCCCGCCCACCTGACCGCCCTGCTCTCCCGGGCCCTGCTTCTCGTCCATTCCGTCCCCCGATCGCTCGCGAGGGTCCACGCTCCCACGGACCGGTGACACGTGCGCACGCCTCCACACTCGACGCCCCCGCCGCGGCGTACGTGACAACTCGACGCCCCCGCCGCGCCCTACGACCCAACTCGACGCCCCCGCCGCGGCGTACGACCCAACTCGACGCCCCCGCCGCGCCGTACGACCCAACTCGACGCGCAACCCTGCTGAAACACAGGTTTCCTACGCTCCGCGGCATGGCCTCCCGCTACCGCTTCCCGGACGTTCCCCTCGACACGGGGGTGGGGCCGGTACGGGCGGCGACGTACCTCCCCTCCACGCCCGACCACCTCCTCTGGGGGCGACTCCCCTGCCGCACCGACGCGCCCGTGCTGCGCGTCGACCCCGGCACCGAGGTCACGATCGACACGCTCAGCCACGAGGGCGTGCTCGAGGACCAGGGGCGGGACCCACGGGCGTTCTTCGCGTCGTACGGGGTCGACGGCGAGCAGGTGCTCGCCGACGCGGTCGCCCTCGCGGCGAGCGACGTGCCGCACACGCCCGGTCCGGACGGACCCCACGTCGTCACCGGTCCGATCGCGGTCACCGGCGCCCGGCCGGGCGACCTCCTCGCCGTCACCATCGTCGAGACGCTCCCCCGCGTGCCGTACGGCGTCGTCTCCAACCGCCACGCCCGCGGGGCGCTGCCCGGTGAGTACCCCCTCGACGGCGTCCCCCTCGTCTCCGCCTTCGCCGCGCTCGCCGAGCACCCGGTTCCCGGGACGGGACGGATCGCGTCGTACGGGGAGATCCCGCTGACGCGGGCCGGGTACGACGCTCCTGACGCCCCGAGGGCGCGGTTCCCGCTCGCGCCGTTCCTCGGCATCATCGGCGTCGCCGTCGACGACGACGCGCGGCCCCACTCGGTGCCGCCGGGGGCCCACGGCGGCAACGTCGACATCAACCTGCTGACGGAGGGCGCGACGCTCTACCTCCCGGTGCAGGTCGCCGACGCGCTGGCCTACGTCGGCGACCCCCACTTCGCGCAGGGCGACGGCGAGGTCGCGCTCACCGCGATGGAGGCCAGCCTGCGCGCCACCGTGCGGCTCGACGTCGTGCCCCGCGAGGAGGCCGTCGCGCGGTTCGGCGAGCTCGTCGGGCCGCTCGCCGAGACGCGGGAGCACCTCGTGCCGACCGGCCTCGACGAGGACCTCGACGTCGCCGTCCAGAACTGCGTGCGGGCGGCGATCGGCCTGCTCGGTGCGCGCTACGGGATGGAGCCGGCGCAGGCCTACGCCTACCTGTCGGCCGCCACCGACTTCGACATCTCCCAGGTCGTCGACGTCGTGAAGGGCGTCCACGCCCGGATCCGCACCGCCGACTTCGCCCACCTCGGCGAATCGGCCGCACCGGGCGGCTCGGGACCGCGATGATGCCCCGCATGACCGACGGCACGTCCGACCCGCTGCCCGACGGCCTGATGGACGCCTTCTGGGACTACGAGGCCGCCTTGATGTCCGACGACCTCGAGGCCCTCGACCGGCTCTTCGCGCCCGGTCCCGCGACGCTCCGCACCGACGCCGCGGGCACCCTCGTGGGCCACGACCAGATCAGCACGTTCCGGGGCGGGCGGGGCGGCGCCCCGCGCCGTACGGTCGTCGACATCCAGGTGCAGGTCGTCGACGCCGCCAACGCGCTCGTCGTCGCCACCACCGAGCTCGTCCGCGGCGGGCGCGGCGCGCAGACCCAGCTGTGGCAGCGGCGGCCCGACGGCTGGGTCGTCACGGCGGCGCACGTCGCCGTCACCCCGCCGGCGATCGACACCCGGGTGTGGCGCGTCGTCGGCGACCCGCTGGTGACCGGGGCCGAGGACGGACCGCTGGCTCGCGAGACGGTCGCGGTGAAGGACCTGTTCGCGGTCGCGGGCCAGAAGGTCGGCGCCGGCAGCCCGGCCTACCTCGCCGCCGCGCCCGTCGAGACCCGCTCCGCCCGCGCCGTGCAGAAGCTCCTCGACGCCGGCGCGGACGTCACCGGCATCGCCCGCACCGACGAGTTCGCGTGGAGCCTCTTCGGCGACAACGGGCACTACGGGACGCCGCCCAACGTCCACGCGCCTCGCCGGCTGCCCGGCGGCTCGACGTCGGGCTCGGCGACCGCGACGAGCCTCGGTCACACCACCATCGGGCTCGGCACCGACACGGGCGGCTCCATCCGCGTGCCGTCGTCGTGGCAGGGCCTGTGGGGCATCCGCACCTCGCGGAACGCGGTGGCCCGTGACGGCCTCCTCGCCCTCGCCCCGACCTTCGACACCGTCGGCTGGGTGACCCGCGACGCCGACCTCCTGGCCCGCGTCGGCGACGTGCTCCTGCCGCCCGCACCACCCCCGGCGACCAGCGACGTCGTGCTCGCCACCGACCTCCTCGCCCTGGCGGCCCCGGACGTGCGCGCCGCCATCGAGGAGTTCGCCCGCGGCTGGGGCAACGTCGTGCGAGAGCCGTTCGACGCCCACGACCTCGACACGTGGCGCACCACGTTCACCCTCGTGCAGTCGGCGGAGGCCTGGAAGCAGCACGCCACCTGGGTGGCATCCCGCCTGCACACCCTGACGCCGGCCGTCCGTGGCCGCTTCGAGGCCGCCGCCCGGCTCGACCCGGCCGAGGTCAACGCGGCCGCGGAGAGCCTCACCGGCGTGCGGCTGGAGATCCGGCACCGGGTCGCGGACCGCATCGTCCTCCTCCCGTCGACCCCCACGGTCGCGCCGCTGCCGGGCAGCGCCGACCAGTCGCTGCGCGAGACCATGCTGGGCCTCACCTCCATCGCGGGGATCGGCGGCCTGCCGGCGCTCAACGTGCCGCTGCGCACGGCCGACGGCCTGCCCTGCGGCGTGTGCCTCGTGGCCGCCCCCGGCCGCGACCGGGACCTGCTGGCGCTCGCACGCACGATCCCCCGGCCCGCCTGAGGCGCCCGCCCGCCCGACCGGCCCGGCCCGTCGAAACGTTCGTTACAGCGACGAAACGCAGCGGCCGGTGCGTGAAACACGGGCTCTCCCTACTGTCGCGCCTGGCGCACCCACCCGGACCGGCCGTGGGGCGTCGACAGGAGGGCGACACAGGTGCGGATCGACGAGCTCAACGCGCTCGACGCGGCGACGGCACGCGCGGCGCTGGCCCCGGCGGCCGACGTCGGCTGGTGGCTGGACGCGCTCGTGGCCGGCCGGCCCTACGCGGACGCGCAGGCGCTGCTCACGCTTGCCGCGACGGGGGCCGCGCGGTGGACCGACGCCGACGTGGAGGGCGCCCTCGCCCACCACCCGCGCATCGGCGAGCGGCCGACCGGGGACAGCCCCGAGGCGGCGCTGAGCCGTCGCGAGCAGGGGGCCATCCGGAGTGGCACCGACGCCTCCGACCCGGCCGACCTCGAGCGGGCGATCGCGGCCGGGAACGCGGCGTACGAGGACCGCTTCGGCCGCGTCTTCCTCATCCGCGCGGCGGGCCGCAGCCGGCCCGAGATCCTCGCCGAGCTCGACCGCCGCCTCACGAACGACCCCGACCCGACGCCGAGCGCGCCGAGGTGCACGACCAGCTGACGCAGATCGCGTTGCTGCGCCTGAAGGGCATGCTCGAGGGGAGCCCCACGTGACCACCTGCTCGACGCACGTCCTCGACGCCGCCCGCGGCGTACCGGCCGCCGGCCTGGACGTCACGCTCGCCACGCCCGCCGGGACGACGCTCGCCACCGCCACCACCGACGCCGACGGCCGCATCCGGTGGGACGGACCGCTCGTCGCGGCCGGCGGTACGGCGCAGCTCGACCCCGCGACGTACGTCGTGTCGTTCGCGACGGGTGACTGGTACGCCGCGGCCGGGCGCGACACCTTCTTCCCCCACGTCGACCTCACGGTCGCCCTCCACGGCGCCCACGTGCACGTGGCGCTGCTGCTGAGCCCGTACGCCTACACCACCTACCAGGGGAGCTGACATGGCCGACGGCGACATCGTCCTCGGGGCGAACCAGTACGGGAAGGCCGAGTGCCGCCTCGTGCGCATCGACCGCGAGACGCCGGTGCACCGCATCACCGACCTCACCGTGACCGCCCAGCTGCGCGGCGACTTCACCGCCTGCCACACCGACGGCGACAACAGCCGGGTCGTCGCGACGGACACCCAGAAGAACACGGTCTACGCCTTCGCGCGGGAGCACGGGATCGCCACCCCGGAGACCTTCCTCATGACGCTCGGCCGCCACTTCGTCGAGGGCTTCGAGTGGGTGACCGGCGGGCGCTGGGAGGCGCAGTCCCACGCCTGGGACCGCATCGTCACCGGTGACGGCGAGCACGACCACTCCTTCGTGCGGCGCGGGGAGGAGGTGCGCACCACGGTCGTGCAGAAGGACGGCGACGCGACGTGGGTCGTCTCCGGGCTGAGCGGCTGCACCGTGCTGAAGTCGACGGGCTCGGAGTTCTCCGGCTTCCCCCGCGACCGCTACACGACCCTCGCCGAGACCGACGACCGCATCATGGCGACGTCGGTGACGGCGTGGTGGCGCTACGCGCCCGAGACGCAGGCGGAGCTCGAGGGCCTCGACTTCGACGGTCTGCACGCCGCCGTGCGCGCCGCGCTGCTGTCCACGTTCGCCGAGGTGCACTCGCTGGCGCTGCAGCAGACGCTGTTCGCGATGGGACGACGCGTGCTCGAGGAGCACCCGGAGATCGCCGAGATCCGGCTGTCGTGCCCCAACAAGCACCACTTCCTCGTCGACCTCGCCCCGTTCGGGCTCGACAACCCCGGGGAGGTGTTCTTCGCGGCGGACCGGCCCTACGGGCTCATCCAGGCCACGATCACCCGCGAGGGGCAGCCCGAGGTACCGCAGGCGTGGGCCACCGTGCCCGCGTTCGCCTGAGGGCGCGGCCGTGCGCATCGACGCCGTCCGCGGACGGCAGGTCCTCGTCGGCGACGGCTTCCGGCCCGCCACCGTCGTGGTCCGCGACGGCCGGGTGGCGGAGGTCGCGGACCTCGACCACGAGGTGGCCGGCGTGGTCGTCGAGGCCCCGGACGCGGCGTACGTCGTCCCCGGGGTCGTCGACACCCACGTCCACGTCAACGAGCCGGGACGCACCGAGTGGGAGGGGTTCACCTCCGCGACGCGGGCCGCAGCGCTCGGCGGGGTGACGACCCTCGTCGACATGCCGCTCAACGCGATCCCGCCGACCACGACGGTCGAGCACCTGCGCCTCAAGCAGGCCGCGGCCCGCGGGCAGCTGATGGTGGACGTCGGGTTCTGGGGCGGCGCCGTGCCGGGCAACGTCGCCGACCTCGCACCGCTCTGGGACGCCGGCGTGCTCGGCTTCAAGTGCTTCCTGTCGCCCAGCGGGGTGGACGAGTTCCCGCCGCTCGACGCCGCCGGGTTCCGGGCGGCCCTGCGGGAGGTGGCCCGCTTCGACGGGCTCATGATCGTGCACGCCGAGGACCCCGCCGTGCTGGCGGCCGCACCCCAGGAGCCCGGCGGTTCCTACCGCGACTTCGTGCGCTCGCGGCCCCACGAGGCGGAGACCGCGGCCATCCGGCAGGTGCTCGATGGCGCCCGCGAGACGGGGGCGCGGGTGCACGTGCTGCACCTCTCGAGCGCCCACGCCGTCGAGATGATCGCCGACGCCCGCGCCGAGGGGCTGCGGGTGACGGTGGAGACGTGTCCGCACTACCTGGTGTTCGCGGCCGAGGACATCCCGCACGCGGCGCCGCAGTTCAAGTGCTGCCCGCCCATCCGCGACGCCGGCAACCGCGACGAGCTGTGGACCGCCCTCCAGGCCGGCATCATCGACTGCGTCGTGTCCGACCACTCCCCCGCGACCGCCGAGGAGAAGGGCCGCGGCGACGGCGACCTCCAGCAGGCGTGGGGCGGGATCGCGGGCCTGCAGGTCGGCTTCGCCGCCATGGCCACCGAGGCGCGGCGCCGCGGGATCCCGCTGGAGACGGTCGTGCGGTGGATGGCGCGGAACACGGCCGACCTCGTCGGGTTCACGCGCAAGGGCCGCATCGCGGTGGGCGCCGACGCGGACCTCGCGATCTACGACCCGAGCGTCGCTCTCCGCATCGACGCGACGGAGCTGGCGCACCGCAACCCGATCTCGGCGTACGACGGGCTGCGGCTCGACGGAGCCGTGACCCACACGGTCGTGCGCGGCGACCTGGTCGACCCGGCGCGCCCCGACCACACGTGGGGACGTCAGCTCGAGCGGGAGTGACCGCCGCGCTCCATCCCGTCAGACCGCCGCGTCGAGCCCCGCGAGCACCTGCTGCTTCGTGGGCGCGCCCGCCGCGCGCGTGACCTCGCGGCCCGCGGCGTCGAGCACCAGCGTCGTCGGGGTGCGGAGGATCCCCAGGGTGCGCGTCAGCTCCAGGTGGTGCTCCGCGTCGACCTCGACGTGGGCCACGCCCGGCACGACCTCGGCCACCTCGCCCAGCACCCGGCGCGTGGCCCGGCACGGTGCGCAGAACGCGGACGAGAACTGCAGCAGCGTCGCGCGCTCCCCCGGTGTCTCGACGAGGCCCGCGGCGACGACGGCGTCCCAGGCGGTGGGCCCGGTCGGCTCCGTCCCGGTGGGGTTCTCGGTCGGGGTGGCGATCGCCCGCGGCGTACGGCGCGCGGCGAAGCGCCCGTCGACACGAGCGCGCCAGGCGCCGAAGCCGAGCGCGAGCACGACGGCGGCGATGAGGATCACGACTCCGGTCACGGAGGGGACAACGGTGGTGCGGGTCGCGATGTTCCGGCCCGGCGCTCGGAATTGGGACGTCGGTGCGCCCCGGGCCGCCTCCGGCCCGCCCCATCCGCACAGTTCCGGCCCCGGGCGGGGTTCGGCGCCAACCGCCATCCCGCGTCGTGGCCCCAGCGCCATGGAAAACGGCCCGCTGGGGCCACGACTCAGCGCGACCGCCCGAAGGGCCAGCGGCGACGCCGCGACCCCGGAGGCGCCGCGGGCGCCGCGGGCGCGAGCGGAGCCTGTGGCACCGGTACGCCGCGGGTGCGGTCGAGCAGGGCCCGCAGCTCCGCGCGTGCCCGGGGCAGGAACCCGGCGTCCTCGTCGTCCTCGTCCGCCTCGGCGAGCAGCCGTTCCCCGAGGACCCGCGCGTCTCCGACGAGGCGTTCCGACGGGACCCAGTCACGACGCGGCCATCCGGACACGTAGGGGTGCTGCTCGATGCCGGTCGGATCGACGGCGTACAGCACGAGCGCGACCGCGGCCGCCGGGTCGGCGGCGTCCTCCTCGTCGTCCCAGCGCGCCATCGCCTCGCGCAGGAATCCCTCGACCATCGGTGGCGGCGCCCCGGCCGCGTCCATCGCGACGTCCGCCGCAGCGTCGCTGCCGAACAGCCCCTCGTCCCACGTGCCCATGCCGCCAGCCTGACGCGAAACACACTGCCCCACCACCGAAACACATCCGAAACGGCCGTTTCTTACGGTCAGCCCCATGACACCGTCGTCCGGTCCCCCTGTCCTCACCGAGCAGGTCAACCCGCCGCCGCGCCTGCTCATGGGGCCGGGTCCCATCGACGCCGACCCGCGCGTGCTGCGGGCGATGGCGGCGCCGCTCGTCGGGCAGTACGACCCCGCCATGACGGGCTACATGACCGAGGTCATGGCCCTCTACCGCGGTGTGTTCCGCACGACCAACGAGCACACGCTGCTCGTCGACGGCACCTCCCGCGCAGGCATCGAGGCAGCCCTCGTCAGCCTCCTCGAGCCGGGCGACCGCGTGCTCGTGCCCGTCTTCGGCCGCTTCGGGCACCTCCTCGTCGAGATCGCCGAGCGCTGCGGCGCCGAGGTCCACACCGTCGAGCGGCCGTGGGGCGAGGTGTTCGAGCCCGAGGAGCTGGAGGCGGCGGTCCGCGCCGTACGCCCCAAGGTCGTCGCCGTCGTCCAGGGCGACACGTCGACGACGATGTGCCAGCCGCTCGCCGACCTCGGCGAGATCTGCCGCCGGCACGACGCGCTCCTCTACTGCGACGCGACCGCCTCCCTCGGCGGCAACGTGTTCGAGACCGACGCGTGGGGCATCGACGTCGCCAGCGCCGGGTTGCAGAAGTGCCTGGGCGGCCCGTCCGGCAGCGCCCCGATCACCCTCGGCGAGCGGGCGGTCGCGGTCATTGACGGCCGCCGGCACGTCGAGGCGGGCATCCGCGAGGAGTCCGACGTCGCGCGGGAGCAGGGCGTGCGGATCGCGTCCAACTACCTCGACCTCGCGCAGGTCATGGACTACTGGGGACCGCGCCGCCTCAACCACCACACGGAGGCCACGAGCATGCTGTACGCGGCCCGCGAGTGCGCCCGCATCCTCCTGTCCGAGGGGGTCGACGCCGCCATCGAGCGCCACCGCGTGCACGGTGCCGCGATGCTCGCCGGCGTGCGCGGGCTCGGGCTCGCCGTGTTCGGCGACGTCGCCCACAAGATGCACAACGTCGTGGCCGTCCACGTGCCCGACGGCGTGGTCGCCGACGACGTGCGCGGGGCGATGCTCACCGACTTCGGGATCGAGATCGGCACCTCGTTCGGCCCCCTCCACGGCAAGGTCTGGCGCATCGGCACGATGGGCCACAACGCACGCCGTGACGCCGTGCTCCTCACCCTGGCCGCGCTCGAGCAGGTGCTCCGCGCCGCCGGTGCTCCCGTCGTCGCCGGCGGCGGCGTCGGGGCCGCGCTGGAGTCCTACGCCGACACGGGCGCCGACACGGGCGACGCCGCGTGAGCGCCGCCGAGGTGCTCGCGCGCTGCAGCGAGCTCGACCTGTTCTCCGCCTCGACCACGGGGCTCGAGCGCACCCACCTGACCCCCGAGCACGCGTTGGCCAACCGGCGCGTGGCCACCTGGCTCGAGCAGGCCGGGATGCGGACGTGGCAGGACGCCGCCGGCAACCAGTGCGGCCGCATCGAGGGCCGCACCCCGGGGCTGCCGGCCCTCGTGCTCGGCTCCCACATCGACACGGTGCCCGACGCGGGCAGCTACGACGGGATGCTCGGCGTCGTCATGGCGATCGACGTGGCCCGCAGCCTCGCCGCCGAGGTCGCGACCTGGCCGTGCGCGCTCGAGGTGGTGGCGTTCTCCGACGAGGAGGGCACCCGCTTCGGCACGGCGCTGCTGGGCAGCAAGGCGTTCTCCGGACAGTGGGACGACACGTTCTGGGACCTCCGCGACCGCGAGGGCGTCACGCTGCACCAGGCCTACCTCGACTTCGGTCTCGACCCCCGCCGCCACCACGAGGCGGCCCGCGACCCCGGGTCGCTCGTCGGCTACCTGGAGGCGCACATCGAGCAGGGCCCCTACCTCGAGGCGGCGGACGCCTCGCTGGGCTACGTCACGACGATCGCCGGCGCCCGCCGCTTCCGGCTCACCGTGCACGGGGAGGCCCGGCACGCGGGCGGCACGCCGTACGAGCGCCGCAAGGACGCCCTCGTCGGCGCCAGCCTCGCCATCACCGCGATCGAGCGGATCGCCCGCGAGCGGGGCGTGATCGCGACCGTGGGCCGGATCGAGGCCAGCCCGGGCGCGGTCAACGTCATCGCCGGCCGCGCCGACCTCAGCCTCGACCTCCGCGCGCCGCTCGACAGTGCCCGCGACGCGGCCTGGGACGTCATGGCCGCCGACATCGCCGCCACCTGCGCCGCGCGCGGACTCCGGTTCGAGGCCATCGAGACCCACGCGGCCCCCGCAGCGCCGTGCGCGGGCTGGTTGCAGCAGGCCGTGCGCGACGGCATCACCCGCACCGGCGACCCCGACCCCATGGCGCTGTGGAGTCGCGCCGGGCACGACGCCATGGCGGTCGCCCGCGTCACCGACATCGGGATGCTCTTCCTCCGCTGCTTCGACGGCATCAGCCACCACCCGGGCGAGGACGTCCGCGAGGTCGACGTCGCCGCCGGGCTCGTCGCCCTCGAGGAGGCGGTGCGCTCCGCCGTCCGCGCGTACGACGCGGGAGCGACCACCGCCGTGCCCTCGCCCGCCGTCGGACTGGGGGTGTGAGCGCCGTGCGCATCGACGAGCGGATCGCGACCCACCGCGGAGCCCTGTCCCCGCAGGAGCGGCGGGCGGCCGACACCCTCCTCGAGCACCTCGACGACCTCGCGACCTACCGGGCGGCCGAGCTCGCCGACCTGGCCGGGGTCTCGAAGGCCACGATGAGCCGACTGTTCCGCAGCCTCGGCTACAGCGACTTCGACGAGGTGCGCGAGCACCTCCGCGCGATCCGTGCGGTCGGGGAGCCGCGGGCGACCGACGGCCCGGCGAGCCTGCCGGTCCACGCGCGGGCGGAGGCGGCGGCCATCGCCGCGGCCCTGTCCCGCCCGGCGATCGCCGACGCCGTCGCCGCGCTCGCGGACGCCGCCCACGTCCACGTGGTCGGCTGGCGCAACAGCCACGTCGTCGCGCTCCACCTGCGCCAGCAGCTCGTGCAGGCCCGCCCCCACGTCCGCCTCGCGCCGGCGCCGGGCCAGGTGATGGGCGAGGAGCTCGCCGACGTCGAGCCCGGCGACGTCGTCGTGGTCGTCGGGTTCCGGCGCCGCCCGTCCGGCTTCGGCGCCTTCCTCACCGAGGCCACCCGCACGGGGGCCCGGGTGGTGCTCGTCGGCGACCCCAGCGCCGCGGAGCACCTGGGCCGCATCGGCCGCTCCGGCATCTGGGTGGAGTGCCCGGTCAGCACCGACCTGTCCTTCGACTCCTACGCCGCCGCGATGAGCCTCGTCGCCGTCCTCGCCGACGGGGTGCTCGCGCGCCGCGGTGCCGCCGGGCGGGAGCGCGTCACCAGCATCTCGGCGACCTACCAGCGCCTGGCGGAGGTGGAGTGATGGACCTCGCCGAGCTGCGGGGCGTGCGCGTCCCGCGCACCCTCGACGAGGCGTGGCTGCAGCCCGGGGAGTCGTGGCTCGCGGGCGGGTCGTGGCTCTACTCCACGCCGCAGCCGCACCTGCGCGGCCTCGTGGACCTCACCGGCCTGGGCTGGTCGGCCGTGGAGCCGATCCCGGCGCCGACCCCGGAGCCACACTCCGACGAGCCGGGCGCCGACGAGCCGGGCCTGCGCATCGGCGCGACCTGCACCGTCGCCGCGCTCCTCGCCGCCACCGCGCCCTGGGTCGCGGACCCGCGCCGCGCCAGCGTCGCCGCCCTGGCGCGGCGGTGCGCCGACGCCTTCCTCATGTCGTTCAAGGTGCAGGAGGTCGCGACCGTCGGCGGCAACGTCTGCCTCGGCCTGCCGGCGGGCGCGATGACGTCCTTGGCCGTCGCCCTCGACGCGCGGGCGACCCTGCTGACGGCCGATGGCGGTGCCCGCGTCGTACCGGTCGCCGACCTCGTCACCGGACCCGGCCGCACCGACCGGCGCCCCGACGAGCTGCTCCGCGGGCTCGAGGTCGACGCGGCGGCGCTGACCGCGACGTACGCCGTCCGCACCCTCTCCCTCACCCCGGTCGGCCGCTCCGCCGCCGTCGTGATCGGGCGCCTCGACGCGCCGTCCGGCGCCTGCACGGTCAGCGTGACCGCTGCGACCGACCGCCCCGTCGTGCTGCGCTTCGGCGCCCTGCCCGGCGTCGACGAGCTCGCCGCGGCGGTGGCGGGGATCGCGGAGGAGCGGTGGTACGACGACCCCCACGGCGCCCCCGACTGGCGCGCCCAACTGGCCGGCGTCCTCGCCCGCGAGGTGCTCGACGAGCTGCACGCCGGCACGCGGGAGGTCGCCGCGTGATCGAGGTGAACGGCGTCCCCGTCGATCCGTCGACCGCGCACCCGGGCCAGTGCCTGCGCACCTTCCTGCGGGACACCGGCCACCTCGACGTCCGCAAGGGCTGCGACGCCGGTGACTGCGGCGCCTGCAGCGTGCTCGTCGACGGCACACCGCTGCACTCCTGCCTGGTGCCGGTGCACCGCGCCGACGGCCGCTCCGTCACCACGGCCGCCGGGCTCGGCACGCCCGAGGAGCCGCACCCCGTGCAGCAGCGCTTCGCGGCGGCGGCGGGGTTCCAGTGCGGGTTCTGCACGGCGGGGTACGTCGTGACCGCGGCCGCGCTCGCCGGCCCGGACGGGACGGTGGTCGAGGACGGCTCCGACGAGGGCTCCGAGGGCTCCGACGACGGGCACGCCCTGGCCCGGCGGTTCAAGGGCAACCTCTGCCGCTGCACGGGCTACCGGTCGATCCGGGACGCGCTGGCGGGTCGGACCAACGTCTCCCCCGCCTGCGGCGCCATCGGCTCGTCGCTCGCGGCCCCCGCGGCGCCCCGGGTCGTGACCGGCCGCGAGCCCTACACGCTCGACCTGCCGACCACCGACGTGCTGCACGTCGCGCTCGTGCAGAGCACCGCGCCGCACGCACGGATCACGGTCGACACCAGCGCCGCCGAGGCGGTGCCCGGGGTCCGCTTCGTGCTGACGCACCGCGACGTGCCGGCCACCCTCTTCTCCACCGGCCGCCACCAGAGCCGGCTCGACGACCCCGACGACACCCGGATCCTCGACGACGTCGTGCGCTTCGTCGGCCAGCGCGTAGCCGCCGTCGTGGCCGAGACGCCGCAGGCGGCGGAGGAGGCGGCGCGGCTCGTGGTCGTGGCGTACGACGCGCTCCCCGCCGTCCACGACCCCGACGCCGCCCGCGGTCCGGGGGCCCCGCTGCTGCACGGCGACAAGGACGCGGTGGTCGCGCGGATCAGCGACCCGGCGCGCAACGTGGTCGCGCAGACGCACGGCGAGGTGGGGGACGTCGCCGCCGGCCTGGAGGCCGCCGCGCACCGGGTGCGGGGCACCTGGCGCACCGCGCGCGTCAACCACGCCGCGCTCGAGACCCACGGGGCCCGGGCGTGGGTGGAGCCCGACGGCACCCTCGTCGTGCGCACCTCGACGCAGGTGCCGTTCCTGGTGCGCGACGAGCTGGCGCGCCTCCTCGATCGCGACCCCGCCACCGTGCGGGTCGTCGCGGCGCGGGTGGGCGGCGGGTTCGGCGGCAAGCAGGAGCTCCTCGTCGAGGACCTCGCGGCCGTCGCGGCGCTGCGCACCGCCGCCGAGGGCGACCCCCGACCCGTGCAGCTCGAGCTCACCCGGAACCAGCAGTTCACGATGGTGCCCTGCCGGCACCCGATGCGGGTCACGGTGGAGCTCGGCGCCGACGCCGACGGCGTGCTGACGGCGATGGCCGTCGACGTCCTGTCCGACACCGGCGCCTACGGCAACCACGGCCCCGGCGTGCTGTTCCACGGGTGCCACGAGTCGGTGGCGCTCTACCGCTGCGCCAACAAGCGGGTGGACGCCGAGGCGGTCTACACCAACAACCTCCCCTCGGGCGCCTTCCGCGGCTACGGGCTCGGTCAGGTCGTGCTCGGCATCGAGTCCGCGCTCGACGAGCTGGCCCGCGAGGTCGGCATCAGCCCGTTCGAGATCCGGCGGCGCAACGCCGTCGTGCCCGGCGACGCGTTCGTCGTCAACGGCCCGCCCGACACCGACCTCGGGCACACGGGCGACGGGTTCGCCCAGTGCCTCGACCTGGTGGAGGGGCACCTCGCGACGACGGCGCCCGCCGACGCCGCCCGGGTCCCGGTCCGGCCCGACGGCACCCCGTGGCTCGTCGGCGAGGGCGTGGCGGCGGCCATGATCGCGACCATCCCGCCGCGCGGGCACCACAGCAACGCCACCCTCACCCTCACCTCCGACGGGGTCGTCACCGTCGACGTCGGCACGGCCGAGTTCGGCAACGGCACCGCGACGGTCCACACGCAGCTGGTGGCCTCCACCCTCGGCGTACCGGCCCACCAGGTGCGCCTGCGCACCGGCGACACCGCGACGGCCGGCTTCGACACGGGGGCCTACGGGTCGACCGGATCGGTCGTGGCCGGTACGGCGGTGGCCCGGGCCGCGACGTCCCTGCGCGCCCTGCTGGACGCGGCGGGCGGGGACCCGGCCCGGCTCGACCGCCCGCTGGTCGCGCACGGCTCGTGCGACGGCTCCCCGCGCTCCGTCGCGTTCAACGTGCACGGCTTCCGCGTCGCGGTCGACCCGCGCACCGGCGAGGTCCGCGTGCTGACCTCGGTGCAGGGCGTCGACGCGGCCGTCGTGCTCAACCCCGAGCAGCTCCGGGGCCAGGTCGAGGGCGGGGTCGCCCAGGGCCTGGGCAGCGCGCTGCAGGAGGAGGTCGTGCTCGTCGACGGCGCGCCGACGACGGCGGCGTTCCGCGACTACCGCGTGCCCACCATGGCCGACGTGCCGCCCACGACGGTGCTGTTCGCCGCGACCGTCGACCCGCTCGGCCCGGCCGGTGCGAAGTCGATGAGCGAGGCGCCCTACAACCCCGTCGCCCCCGCCCTGGCCAACGCCGTGCGCGACGCGCTCGGCGTGCGGCCCCACGAGATCCCCCTGAGCCGTGACCGCGTCTGGCGGCTGGCCCGATCGTCCCCCCGAGGAGAGCAATGAGCACCGCCCCGTCCACCGACACCCCCTGGCTCGCTCGCGCCGTCGAGCTCGCCGTCGCCAACGTGCAGGAGGGCGGCGGGCCGTTCGGCGCCGTCGTCGTGCGCGACGGCGCGCTGGTGTGTCCACCGGGCAGAACCGGGTGACGCCCACCCTCGACCCGACCGCCCACGCGGAGGTCCAGGCCATCCGCGCGGCCTGCCGCGAGCTCGGCACCTTCACCCTCGCCGGCTGCGTGCTCTACAGCTCGTGCGAGCCCTGCCCCATGTGCGCCGCCGCCTCCCTGTGGGCGCGGGTCGACCGCGTCGTGTACGCCGCGGACCGCGACGACGCCGCCCGCGGGGGCTTCGACGACCGGGCCTTCTACGACCTCATGGCGACGCCCCGCTCCGACTGGGCCACGCCCGTCGTGCAGGTGCGCCCGGCCGACGCGACCGCACCGTTCGACGCCTGGCTCGCGAAGGACGACCGCGCGGCGTACTGAGGGGGCCGTCGCCCGCCTGGGCCCCCGCCTGGGCCCCCGCCTGGGCAAGGAAAACGCGGACCGGTCGGGCGCGCCCCTCGGCGTGTCGCCCTGACCAGTCCGCGTTTTCTTTCCCCGAGGGGCCCGACCCCCACGACCGGGCCCCCACGACCACACCCCCTACGAGCGCTGGCTCATCCCCATCTCGGCGAGCACGACGTTCTCGAGCAGCTGCACGAGGTTGTAGAGCACCAGCGTCACCAGCGTCACCATCGCGACGCAGGCCCACAGGTTGTCGAACTGCGCGCCGGCGTTGAACTTCACGATGTTGCCGCCGATGCCCGTGCCGGTGGAGAGCCACTCGGCGAGCAGCGCCCCCGTGACGGCGCCGGGCACGGAGACCCGGGCGGCCGCGAAGAGCGACGGCAGGGCGCCCGGCACGGCGACCTTGCGGAGCGCGGAGAGGTTGCCCCCGCCGTACACGCGCACCAGGTCGAGGCTCTGCCGGTTGGCCTGGCTGAGCCCGAACAGCACCGACGCGAGCGCCGGGAACAGCACCACGATCGTGCCGATCACCGCCACCGACGCGGTGGTGCCGCGGCCGGTGAGCAGCATGATCACCGGTGCGATCGACACGAGCGGGATGCTGCGCAGCAGGAGCGCGAGCGGCATGACGCCCGCCTCGACGGTCTTCGACAGCGTGAAGGCCATGGCGAGCGCGACGGCGATGAGCATGCCGACGACGAACCCGATGCTCGCGTCCTTCAGGGTCGACCACAGCAGCGGCACGAGCGCGTCGCGCCGCTCCGCCGCGGTCGTGAAGGCGTCGGGGTCGGTGACGAAGAGGTGGTTCCAGACGTCGATGGGGCCCTTGGCGACGTAGGGCGAGATCCCGCCCCACGACACCACCGCCTGCCACAGCGCGAGCACGACGACCAGGGTGAGCACCGCGTTGAGGAGTCCCCGCCCGGCGGCCCGGGCCACGGCGTTCACGCGGCCCGCCCGGAGATCCAGGGGGTCAGCAGGCGGGAGACGAGGCCGAGGGCCGCGTACCCGAGCATCGCCACCAGCGCGCACAGCAGGAAGACCGCCCACACCCGCTCGGCGTCGAGGTTGCCCTGCAGGCGGATCAGCGTGATGCCGACGCTGCGGTCGGTGGCACCCATGTACTCCCCCAGCACCGCACCGAGGAACGACGTCGGTACGGCGATCTGGAGGGCGTTGAGGATCGAGGGCAGCGCGGCCACGAGCCGCACCTTGCGCAGCTGCGTGAACCGACCCCCGCCGTACACGCTGATGACGTCGAGCGACGCCTTGTCCGCCGCCTTGAAGCCGAGCAGCGCCCCCACCACGGTGGTGAAGAAGACGCTGAGGGCGGCGAGGAAGATCGCCGTCGACGACGGGTCGCCGGGCTGGTCGGCGCCGCCGAGCACGACGATCGCGATGCCGCCGACCGCGACGAGCGGCAGGCAGTAGCTCACGACCGCCACCTGCGTCACCACCGTCTCCAGCTGCGGCAGCACGAGCACCGTCGAGGCCAGGAGGAGCGCCAGCGCGTTGCCCCACAGGAACCCCCACGCGGCCTCGGTGAGGGTGACGCTGAAGAAGGTCCAGTACGACGCGAACCCGTCCTCCAGGAGCGTCCGCACCACCGCGAAGGGCGACGGGACGGGCGTGAAGTCCGTGCCCTCGGCGGGCGTGAAGGCCGTGACGGAGAGCAGCCACCAGCCGCCCACGAGCACGACGGTCCCGATGATCCCGGCGAGCCAGCCGGGCACCCGGCGCTCGCCCACCACGTCAGTGCCCCCCGCCGGCCGGTCCCGCGTGGCCGAAGAGGATCTCGGAGGCACGGTCCACCAGCGCGTGGAACTCGGGCGTCCGCATCATCTCCGGCGTGCGGGGCCGCGGCAGGTCGACCTCGATGATCTCCTTGACGCGACCCGGGCGGGCCGACATGACGGCCACCTGGTCGGACAGGAAGATCGCCTCGGCGATGCCGTGCGTCACCAGGAGCGTCGTCGCGGGCTTCTCCGTCCAGATGCGGAGCAGCTCGAGGTTGAGGTTCTGCCGGGTCATGTCGTCGAGCGCGCCGAACGGCTCGTCGAGCAGCAGCACCGACGGCTTGAGCACCAGGGCGCGGGCGATCGAGACGCGCTGGCGCATGCCCCCGGAGAGCTGCGCGGGCTTCGCCTTCTCGAAGCCCCGGAGGCCGACGAGGTCGATGAGCTCGTCGACGTACGCCGTGTCGACCGACTTCCCGGCCACCTCGAACGGCAGCCGGATGTTCTTCTCGACGCTGCGCCACGGGAGCAGCGCGTGGTCCTGGAAGGCGATCCCGAGCTCGGAGTCACGACGCAGCTCCCGCGGGGTCTTGCCGTCGACGAGCGCCTGGCCGGTCGTCGGCGTCTCGAGGTCCGCGAGGATGCGCAGGATGGTGGACTTGCCGCACCCCGAGGGGCCCAGGAGCGCGAGGAACGAGCCCCGGTCGGTGTGGAGGTCCGTGTCCTCCAGCGCCTGCACGGTCTTGCCGCGCGAGCCCTTGAACGTCTTGCTCAGCCCGGTGATCCGGAGGCCGGTGCCGCTGCGGGCACCGGCCCCCTCGCTCGTGGCGGTGGTGGTGGGAGCGGTCATGATCAGGGCTGGTAGTCGATCAGGTCGGGGTTCTCGGCGTAGATCTCGTCGATGATCGACGTGTCGAAGATCTGGTCCGTCTCGACGTCCCAGCCGGCGGCGCCGAGCGACGCCACGGTCTGCTCCTGGAGCTCGTCGGAGATCGTGAACAGGCCGTTCTCCTCGGTCTCGTCGGTGGAGATCAGCTCCTTCGTCGCCTCGAGGGCGAGGCCGGTCTTCTCCGGGTCGAGCGCGCCGAAGACGGACTCGAGGCCCTCCGCGTTCTCGGAGGCGGCGGCGTTGTAGTACTCCACGACCAGGTCGACCGAGTCGTCCGTCGACTCCGTGAAGACGTCGCTCCAGCCCTTGATCTCGGCGATGAGGAACTGCTTGAGGAGCTCCCGGTTCTCGGCGAGGTACTGGTCGGTCACCGTGAAGGTCTCGGCGACGAAGGGCACGCCGTTCTCGGCGTACGGCAGGTTCGTGACCTCGTAGCCCGCCAGCTCCACGGTCAGCGACTCGTTCGTCAGGTAGGCCATGAAGCCGTCGACGTCACCGTTCATGAGGGGCGTCGGGTCGAAGTCGACCGGCACGATCTCCACGTCGTCCTCGGAGAGGCCGTTGGCCGCGAGCAGCGCGCGGAAGACGCTGGCGTTGGAGTCCTGCACGCCGATCTTCTTGCCGACCAGGTCCTCCGGCGTCGCGATGTTGCCGCCGTCCGCCAGGGACAGGATCGTGAACGGGTTCTTCTGGAAGGTCGCGCCGATGATCTTCAGCGGTGCGTCCTGCTCGGCGACGGCCGCGCCGACCGAGGCGGAGTCGCTGAGCGCGACCTGCACCGTGCCGCTCAGGAGCTTGGCGACACCGGTGTCGGGGCCCGAGATCCCGTTCACCGCGTCGAAGCCGGCCTCGTCGTAGTAGCCGTTCTCGTAGGCGTAGAACTCGCCCGCGAACTCCTCGTTCTTGATCCAGGAGTACTGCACGCTGATCTCGCCGAAGCCGTCCGAGCCCGAGGCGTCGGAGTCGTCGCCTCCGCAGGCGGCGAGGCTGCCGGCCAGGACGAGGGCGGACGCGGCGGCGAGCAGCGGGCGACGGGCGTCGCGCAGCTGCTGCAGGCGTGAGGAGAGGGACATGGGTTTCCTTCCACGTGCGTTGCTCGGGTGCACCGGAAGTTAGTGATCGATCGTTTCACGCACCGTTCCTCCCGTTTCGCGGCTGTAACAACTGTTTCTCGGTTTCCTGTGGTCCAGACCGGGCGCCGCTCCCAGAACCGTCGGTGGCGCCGTCCATGCTGGCGCCATGGACCTGCTCGATGTGGTGACCGCGCTGCTGCTGCTCCTCGTCGGGGGAGCGGTCGGCTGCCTCGTCGGCGTGCTCTGGAGCCGGGCGCGCACGGCCCCGCAGGAGGCGGTCGACGCCGGACGCCTGGCCGAGGGGATCGACCGGCTCGGAGACCAGCTGGCCGACCTCCACCACGACCGCGCCACCTGGCAGGGCGAGCTCGCCGCCCAGGTGGCCGACATGCGCCACCAGACCGGGGAGCTGCGCCGCGAGACCCACGGCCTGGCGACCGCTCTGCGCCGTCCGACCGTGCGCGGCCGTTGGGGGGAGCTCCACCTGCGGCGCGCCGTGGAGCTCGCCGGAATGGTCGACCGCTGCGACTTCACCGAGCAGACGCCGCTCGACGACGGCGCACTGCGCCCCGACCTGGTCGTGCGCCTGGCGGGGGGCCGCACCGTGGTGGTCGACGCGAAGGTGCCGCTCGACGGCTACCTCGACGCGAGCGTCCTCGACCCGGTCGACCCGGCGGAGGTGGAGCAGCACCGCGCCCACCTGGCGCGCCACGCCCGACAGCTGCGGGCCCACGTCGACGTGCTCGGTGCGCGGCGCTACTGGGCGGCGCTCCCGTCGTCGCCCGAGTTCGTCGTGCTGTTCGTGCCGGGCGACGCGTTCCTCGCGGCCGCGCTCGAGGCCGACCCGGGGCTGATGGAGCACGCCGCCGGCCGCCAGGTCGTGCTCGCCACGCCGACGACCCTCATCGCGCTGCTGCGCACCGTCGCGCTGGGCTGGCGGCAGGAGGCGCTCGCCGAGCAGGCCGCGGAGATCCAGCGCACCGGGCGGGAGCTGCACCAGCGGCTGCGCACGTGGGCCGACCACCTCGACCAGCTGGGTCGCTCGCTGGGGGCGGCGACGCGGCACTACAACAGCGCCGTCGGCTCGCTCGAGTCGCGGGTGCTGGTCTCCGCCCGGCGGCTGGGCGACCTGGGGGTCACGGACGAACCGCTGCCCGGCCCCCGGGAGGTGCGGGAGCTGCCCCGTGACCCGGGCGGCGCGTCGAGCCGGGGAGCCTGAGCGTCGGGACCTACCCTGTCGCCGTGAGCCTGCTCGAGGCCGCCCGCGGGACGGGCACCGAGCCCGGACCCCGGGTCGCGGTCGTCGGCGCGCTCGGGATGCTCGCCATCCTGGCGGTGGACCTCGGGCTCGGCGGCCGGGTCAGCTCGTTCTTCGACCTCAGCTTCATCGTGCTCTGCCTCGTGCTCGCCGTGCGCGCCGACCGATCGGCGTTCTTCGCGGTGGGCATGACCCCGCCGCTGCTGATGCTGGCCGCGTTCACGGCGATCGCCCTCGTGTCCCCCGGCGCCCTGGCGCGGCCGGAGGACGGCGCGGTCCAGGCCCTCGTCAGCGGGATGCTGCTCCACGCACCGGGCCTCGCAGCGGGCTACGCCCTCTGCCTGCTCACGCTCGGCGCCCGCATGACCCAGGACTGAGCGCGGCGAGCTGTCACGTACGCCGCGGTCGGATCCACCCCCACCGCACATTTCGCGCCTCGGGCGGTACGGCGCGGGTTCGCCCGGGCTCGGAAATGTGCGCCTGGGACAGGTCGGAGGCGGTCGGACCCACCCCCACCGCACAGTTCGCGAACCGGCGCGGCGCCGGAACCGGATCCGGCCGAGGCCCTCCGCCGCTCAGGCCTCGAAGCGGCTCGGGTCGCCCGCGCCGTACCGCACGATCTCCGGCACGTCCTCCGACCAGTCGACGACCGTCGTCGGCACGGCCGGGGTCTCCCCCGCCTCGATGACGATGTCGACGTCGTGGTCGAGGTCCTCCTTGACCTCCCAGCCGATCGTGCGGGGCTCGGCCTCGCCCGGCAGGATCAGGCTGCTGGTCAGCAGCGGCTCGCCCAGCTCGGCGAGGAGCGCCTCGACGACCGGGTGCTCCGGGATGCGCACGCCCACCGTCTTCTTCTTGGGGTGCATCAGCTGCTTCGGCACCTCGCGGGTGGCCGGGAGGATGAACGTGTAGGGGCCCGGCGTCGCCGACTTCACCGACCGGAACGCGTGGTTGGACACGTGCACGAAGTGGCCGAGCTGGGAGAAGTCGGCGCACATGAGCGTGAAGTGGTGCTTGTCGTCGAGCTGGCGGATCCGGAGGATCCGGTCCTTGCCGTCGCGGTTGCCGAGCCGGCAGCCGAGGGCGTAGCCCGAGTCGGTCGGGTAGGCGATGAGGGCGTCGTCCCGCAGCGCCTCCACGACCTGCGCGACGAGGCGCGGCTGCGGGTCGACCGGGTGCAGGTCGAGGAAGCGGGCCATCAGGAGCGCCCGGCGGCCTTGAGGTCGCGTCGCAGCTCGGGCGGCAGCGCGAAGATGAGCGACTCCTCCGCGGTCTTCACGGCACGGGCGTCGGGGTAGCCCCGCTCGGCGAGGAAGCCGAGCACGCCCTCGACGAGGTCCTCGGGCACCGAGGCGCCGGAGGTGACGCTCACCGTCTGCACGCCGTCGAGCCAGGCCTCGTCGATCTCGGACGCGTCGTCCACGCGGTAGGAGGCCTTGGCGCCCGCCTCGAGCGCGACCTCCACGAGGCGCACGGAGTTCGACGAGTTGGCCGAGCCGACCACGATCACGAGATCGGCGCCCTGGCCGATCTCCTTGACCGCGACCTGGCGGTTCTGCGTGGCGTAGCAGATGTCGTCGGACGGCGGGTCCTCCAGCTGCGGGAACTTCTCGCGTAGGCGACGCACCGTCTCCATCGTCTCGTCGACGCTGAGCGTCGTCTGCGAGAGCCAGGACAGCTTGGTGCCCTCGGGGAACTCGAGGTCGGCGACGTCGTCGGGGGTCTCGACGAGGGTGATGTGGTCGGGCGCCTCGCCCGCCGTGCCCTCGACCTCCTCGTGACCGGCGTGGCCGATGAGCAGGATCCGGTAGCCCTCGCCCGCGAACCGGCGCGCCTCGTGGTGCACCTTCGTGACGAGCGGGCACGTCGCGTCGATGGTCTTGAGCGAGCGCTCCGCGGCCTCGGCGTGCACCATCGGCGAGACGCCGTGGGCCGAGAACACCACGGTGGCGCCCTCGGGGACCTCCGCGACCTCCTCGACGAAGATCGCGCCGCGCTCCTCCAGGGTGCGCACCACGTGCTTGTTGTGCACGATCTGCTTGCGCACGTAGACCGGCGCGCCGTAGAGGTCGAGGGCCTTCTCGACGGTGATCACGGCCCGGTCGACGCCCGCGCAGTAGCCCCGCGGAGCGGCGAGCAGCACGGCGCGCTCGGCGTCGTCGCGCGGCAGGAGTCGCGGCGTACCCAGGTCGGTGCTCATGGGGCCCGAGTCTAGGCGAGGGGGGCACGCGGGGCAGAACCGTCGGCGGCAGGCCCTAACCTCGTGCGCGTGGCCCTGGAGACCTCCCTCGAGCAACCGGCCCCGGTGCGGCAGATCGCGACGGCGATCGCCGGCTGGGTCGACCGGCTCGGTGCCGTGTGGGTCGAGGGCCAGATCGCCCAGGTCAACCGTCGCCCGGGGATGAGCACCGTGTTCATGGTGCTGCGCGACACCGTCGCCGACCTGTCCGTGACGCTCACCTGCTCGCGCACGCTCTTCGACAGCCTCAACCCGCCGCTCGTCGAGGGCGCGGGGGTCGTGGTCCACGCCAAGCCGTCGTTCTACCCCAACCGCGGCACGCTCTCGCTGGCCGCGCGCGAGATCCGCATGGTCGGGCTGGGCGAGCTGCTGGCGCGGCTCGAGCGGCGTCGCCAGCTGCTGGCCGCCGAGGGCCTCTTCGCGCCCGACCTCAAGCGCCCGCTGCCGTTCCTGCCCGGCGTCGTCGGGCTCGTCACGGCGCCCGGGTCCGCGGCGGAGCGCGACGTGCTCGAGGTCGCCCGCCGGCGGTGGCCGGCGGTGCGGTTCGAGGTGGCGTACGCCGCGATGCAGGGCCCGCGCAGCGCCGGCGAGGTCATCGAGGCCGTCGAGCGGCTCGACCGCGACGCGGCGGTCGACGTCATCGTCGTGGCGCGGGGCGGCGGGTCGGTGGAGGACCTGCTGCCCTTCTCCGACGAGGGGCTCGTGCGGGCCGTCCACGCGGTGCGCACCCCGGTGGTGTCCGCGATCGGCCACGAGCCCGACTCCCCCCTGCTCGACCTCGTCGCCGACTGGCGGGCCGCGACGCCGACCGACGCCGCCAAGCGCGTGGTGCCCGACGTCGTCGAGGAGCAGCAGCAGGTGGCCGCCGCCCGCGACCGCGCACGCCGCGTGCTGGCGCACTGGATCGCGCGGGAGCAGGCGGCGCTCGACGCGCTCCGCTCGCGCCCGGCGATGGCCGACCCGCGCCACCTCCTCGAGGTGCGCCGCGAGGAGGTCACGGCCCTCCGCGACCGGGCCCGCGTCACGCTGCGCCACCGGCTCGACCGTGCCGGCGACGACGTCGAGCACCGCCGCGCCCGGGCCGAGGCGCTCTCGCCGCTGGCCACCCTCCGGCGGGGCTACGCCGTGCTGCAGACCGCCGACGGCGCCGTCGTCACGTCGCTCGCGCAGACCACGCCGGGGGCCGACGTCACGGTGCGGGTCGCCGACGGGCGCCTCCACGCGACGACGACGCGGCTCGAGCCGCTCGCCGACCCGACCCACCCGACCGAACCAGCGGAGGACGACGATGCCTGAGACGACCGGCACGAGCGAGAGCCTGTCCTACGAGAAGGCCCGCGACGAGCTCGTCGACGTCGTGCGCCGCCTGGAGAGCGGTGGCACGACCCTCGAGGAGTCGCTCGCCCTGTGGGAGCGGGCCGAGCTCCTGGCCCGCACGTGCCAGACCTGGCTCGACGGCGCCCGCGAGCGGCTCGACGCCGCCGTGGGCGCCGACACCGACGACTGATCTCGCCGGCCGACCCTCAGGCCCGGCTGCGCAGCACCTCGAGCACGATCTCGGGGTGGTCGGTCGTGATGCCGTCGACACCGGCGTCGAGGAAGGCCGCCGCCTCGGCGGCGAGGTCGCCGAACGCCGCCTCGTCGGACGGGTCGGACGACGAGCGCAGGTCGGTCGGCAGGAACCGGTTCTCGGCCCGCAGGGTCCAGACCTGCACGGTCAGCCAGCGCCGGTGGGCGTCGCGCACGAGCGGGGTCGGCGCCCCGAGCTCCCCGTCCGGGCCCGGTGCCAGCACGAGGGCCTTGGCGACGCCGATCCCGTCGGCGTACTCCTCGATGCGCGCGAGGCCCTCCGGGGTGGTCATGGCGGCGTACGTCGCGGGCACGCCCGCGAGGTGGACGTCGGGGGGCGAGGGGGTGGCGGCGTCGAGCAGCTGCACCACCTGCACCCGCGTGCGCTGCGCGAGGCGGCGCAGCACCTCCACCTCGAACGACATGACGGTGACGCGGGCCCGGGGGTGGTCGAGGTCGTGGCGCCGCAGCGTGTCGAGGAGCGCGCCCTCGTAGTCGAGACCCCGGTCGCGCGCGTGCTCGACGTGCTTGAGCTCGAGCATGATGCCCACGCCCCGGCCGCGCCGCACCGACTCGGCCTCGACCATGGCGAGCACCTCGGTGAGCGTGGGCACGCCCTCCTGCCCGTCGTGGGCGGCCGACGAGGGCCGCAGGTGGGGGAAGCGCTCCCGCGCCGTCAGCGTCTTGATCTCCGCGACGGTGAGGTCCTCGGCGAACCACCCCGTGGCGAGGGTCCCGTCGACGAGCCTCTCGGTGCGGCGGTGGGCCAGCTCCGGTCGGGTGGCGACGTCGGTCGTGACCGACAGCTCGTTCTCGTGGCGGGCGACGAGGACGCCGTCCGCGGTGCAGACGAGGTCCAGCTCGATGTCGTCGACGCCGCAGCGGATGGCCGTGCGGTAGGCCTCGAGCGTGTGCTCGGGCCGCCAGCCGGACGCGCCGCGGTGGGCGGTGACGCCCGGGGTGACGACGAGGCTGGCGCGGGTCCGCGGCCGGGTCGCGAGGGTGACCGTCACGCGTTCGAGAGCACCAGCCGCGGACGACGCCCGGCTGACCCCCAGGTGTCGTCCAGGTGTCAGGCGGTCGGCGGCTCCGCGTCGCCCGGCTCCACGTCGCCCGGCTCCGCGTCGCCCGGCTCCGCGTCGCCCGACTCCGCCTCGCTGGCCGAGAGTGCGGCGCGGAAGGCGTCGAGCGCGTCGTACCCGGCCCGCGTCAGCTCCCAGACGCCCGGCCCGCCCGAGCGCAGCAGCCCGGCGTCGAGCATCGCGCGGCGCTCCTTCTGCGCCGCGGTGCGCCAGCGCAGCTCGCCGCTGGGCCCGACGGCCAGGTCGTCGCGCTGGAGCACGTCGGCCATGCGTCGGCCGAGCGCCTCGAGCGCCGGCTCGCGCTCGATGCGGCCGTCGGACGCGGCGACCACGGAGAGCAGGTAGGGCCGGTAGGCCGCCTGGGGCGTGCGGCCGGGCTTGGTGATCGGCGACCGACGCACGGGGGCCGGGGCGGGGGTGCCCGGCACGCGGGTCGCGCTCGCCCGCGGGACGCTCGACCGCACCGCCGTCGACGGGGTGCCCGCGTCGGCCACCCGCGACGTGCGCACCCGCGACGCCTTCGGCTCGGGGGCCGGCGGCGGGGGCGGCGGGGGCGCACCGTGGGGGCAGCTGATCAGGGACATGTCACAGTGGTCGCACCACGCGTCCGAGCTCACGGACCCCACCTTAGAGCGCCGCCGCGGGCGCGTTCCAAGCCGGCGCCGCCGCGACGCTTGTCACCGTGACAGTGGTGCTGTCATGGTGGCGCCATGACACTGCGCATCGCGACCCTGCTGAACTACTCCGGCAACCCCCGCGACGCGGCCGACGAGGTCGCCGCCTGGGAGAAGGCCGGGCTCGACTCCGTGTGGGTCCCGGAGGCGTACGGCTTCGACTCCCCCACGCTCATGGGCTACCTGGCCGCCAAGACGGAGACCGTGAAGATCGGCTCCGGCATCCTCAACATCTTCTCGCGCACGCCCGGTGCGCTGCTGCAGACCGCGGCCGGCCTCGACAACGTCTCGGGCGGCCGCGCGATCCTCGGCCTCGGCGCCTCCGGTCCGCAGGTCATCGAGGGCTTCCACGGCGTGCCCTACGAGAAGCCGCTCGGCCGCACCCGCGAGATCGTCGACATCGTGCGCCGCGGCCTGCGCCGCGAGCCGCTCGAGAACGACGGCATCGTGAAGCTCCCGCTGACCAAGGAGCAGGGCGCCGTGACGGGGCTCGGCAAGCCGCTGAAGATCCTCACCAAGCCGGAGCGCTCCTCGATCCCGATCTGGATCGCCGCGCTGGGCCCGAAGAACGTGGAGCACACGGCGGAGTACGCCGACGGCTGGATCCCCCACCTCTTCCACCCGGAGAAGGCGGCGGACGTGTGGGGCGAGTCGCTCGCGAAGGGCGCCGCCAAGCGACCCGAGGAGCTCGGCTCCCTGCAGGTCATGGCCGGCGGCCTCCTCGCGATCGGCGAGGGCGAGGAGACCCGCGCGGCGCTCGACCTCGCACGCCCGACCTTCGCCCTGTACGTCGGCGGCATGGGCGCCAAGGGCAAGAACTTCTACAACGACGTCGCGCGGGCCTACGGCTACGAGGAGGAGGCGGAGAAGATCCAGGACCTCTACCTGTCCGGCAAGAAGAAGGAGGCCGAGGCCCTCGTCCCGACCGAGTGGCTCGAGGCCGCCAACCTCGTCGGTCCGGCGTCGTACGTGAAGGAGCGGCTGGCCGCGTTCGAGGCGGCGGGCGTCACCGACATCAACGTCACCCCCGCCACGGCCGACCCGACCGCCACGATCGCGCAGCTGAAGGAGCTCATCGGCTGACGGATCAGCCCCGCAGCGAAGAGGTCCCCCTGGGCCTCGACCCGCTCGAGCACCTCGGTGAAGGTGAGCTGGTCGATGTCGAGGGGGTCCTCCGCTCCGGCCACGACCTCGTCCCAGGTGAGGGGCGCGGCGGCGTAGGGCCGGTCGCGACCGCGGAGGGAGTACGGCGCGACCGTGGTCTTGGACCCGGCGTTCTGCGACCAGTCCAGGAAGACCTTGCCGCCGCGCCGCTGCTTGGTCATCGACGCCGTGACCAGGCCGGGGTGGTCCCGCTGGAGCTGCTCGGCGACCGCGCGGGCCAGGTCGGTGGACTCGGTGCTGTCCGCGGGCGCCTCACCCCGCGGGAGGGCGTCGAGCGCGGCGTACAGGTGGAGGCCCTTGCTGCCGCTCAGCACGGGGGTCGCCTCGAGCCCCCGGTCCTCGAGCAACCCCCGCACCAGGAGCGCCACCTCGCAGCACTCGCCGAGGCCGGCCGGCTCGCCCGGGTCGAGGTCGATGACGATCCGGTCGGGCCGGCGGGAGCGACCGGTGCGGCCCACCCGCCACTGGTGCACGTGCAGCTCCAGGGCCGCCAGGTTCACGACCCACGTGAGGGTGGCGAGGTCGTCGATCACGGGGAAGACGAGGGTGCCCTCCTGCGCGGCCTCCCCGGTCGACCGCGCCCGCCGGGACCCCGTCGTCGAGACCTCGGCGGTGCGCACCCACGGCGGCGTGCCGGTGGGCGCGTTCTTCTCGAAGAAGCTGGGCCGGCCGGTGCCGTGGGGCCAGCGCACCCGCGTCACGGCGCGGTCGCGCAGCTGCGGCAGCAGCACGGGGGCGATGCGGGCGTAGTAGTCGAGCACCTCGCCCTTGGTGGTCCCCGTCGCCGGGTAGAGCACCTTCTCCAGGTTGGTCAGGCGCAGCACGCGGCCGTCGACCTCGACCCTGACCTCGGTCCCCTCGCCCTGTGCCGGCACGTCGGTGAGTCTGCCCGATCAGCCGTCGCCGATGGTGACGACCGGCACGGCGGCGGGCTGCAGCTCCCGCATGACGGCGCCCATCATGACCCGCGGCACGCTGACGCAGCCGGCCGTGGCGCCCCGTCCGTTGACGTGGAGGAAGATCGCGCCCCCGCGGTGCCGCACCGGGGAGGCGTAGTTGAAGTCGAGGACGGCGGACATCTCGTACTGGTCCCCGAAGTCGACGAGGTGCTCCGAGCCGGCCGTGCGGAACCCGCCCGAGGAGAGCTTGCGGAACCGGTTGTAGTAGCGCGAGTCGTTGTCGAGCACCCAGTAGTCGCCCCGGGCCATCTTCAGGTAGGGCATCCGCCACGCGGTCGAGTGGTTCCAGCGACCGAAGGTGAAGGGGATGCCGTAGGTGCCCATCGGCGTCGTGCCGCTGCCCTGACGGCGTGAACCGGGCGAGACCAGGCCGCCGTACCCGATGCGCCCGTCCGTCGTGCTGAACTCGCTGCGCCACCGCCCGTCGACGAGCCGCCAGAAGGCGACGCGCGCCTTGTACCCGCTCGTGCGGTTGCAGGTCACCACCTGGGTGGTGCCGGCGCGGAGCGCGACCGGCATGTTGTCGAGCCGCACGGTGCCGGCCGCCGTGGCGGGCACCGGTCGCAGGAGCCCGGTCAGCGTCAGCGCGCCCACCGAGGCGAGCACGGCTCGCCGGGACGCGTCGTGGGGATGGGTCGTCACAGGTCCTCCGCACCGAGATCGGATCGGACGCCACGGTACGTCGGCTGCCGCAGCCGCGCACCGCTCCCTCCGGGTGAACCGATGGTGCCGAGCGCCTCGACGTCGACGACGACCGTCGGTTCGAGCCACGTCGTCCCGAGGGCGTCCTCGCGCGGGACCTCGTCGTCGAACGGGCTGGTGGGGCGCGCCAGCGGGTCGAGGAGCGCGCGCAGGTCGCGCCCGGCCCGTCCGCCGATGCCGGAGCCGACGCGCCCCCGGTAGAGCAGCCCGTCGGGCGTCGGCGTGCCCACCAGCAGGGCACCGAGCCGGTCCCGCGTCCCCGTCTCGGGACGCCACCCGCCGACGACGTACGACTCCCGGCGCCGGTGCGGGAACTTCAGCCAGTCCCGGCTCCGCACCCCCGGTCGGTACGGCGCGTCGCGGCGCTTGCTGACGATGCCCTCGAGCCCGAGGCGCTCGGTCTCGGCGAGGAGGGTCGGGCCGTCGTCGTACGTCGTCGACTGCGTCCACGGTGCCGCGCCGTCGAACTCGAGGACGCTCGTGAGGCGGCGCTGGCGCCGCTCGAGCGGCCGCACGGTGAGGTCGCGGCCGTCCAGCGCGAGGAGGTCGAAGGCCACGAAGGTGACGGGGCGCGCCGCGACGTGGGCCGCGACCCGGGCCGCCCGGCGCTCGTGGATCCGCTCGGCGAGCACGGCGAAGCTGGGCCGGCCCGCCTCGTCGAACGCCACCACCTCGCCGTCCAGCACCGCCGACCGGCCGGCGACCGCGTCGACCAGGCCGTGCAGCTCGGGGTAGGCGGCCGTCACCACGTTGCCGTTGCGGCTCTCGAGCCGCAGGCCGCCGGTGCCGTCGAGGTGGACCAGCACCCGCATCCCGTCCCACTTCACCTCGTGCAGCCAGGCGTCGCCCGCGGGCACGACGTCGCCACGGGTCGCGAGCATGGGGCGCAGCGGAGCGGGCACGGGCCCATCCTGCCGGGCTCCTGTGCTCGACGGGCACCGATGAGTTCGTGGCGGCGTGCGGGTCGTTCCGCCAGACTGGTTCGGGCACCGCCGCGCGGGGTACCGGGGGAACCGGTTCCTGCAGCGGCACGGCGACGACGAGAAGGAGCAGCGATGCGGGCGATCTGGAAGGGCGCGGTCTCCTTCGGGCTGGTCAGCGTGCCCGTGAAGCTGTACGCCGCGACCGAGTCCCACGACGTGTCCTTCCGCCAGGTGCACGCGAAGGACGGGGGGCGGATCCGCTACCAGCGCGTCTGCTCGCTCGACGGCGAGGAGGTGCCCTACGCCGACATCGCCAAGGGCTACGAGACCGAGGACGGCGAGATGGTCGTCCTCGACGACGAGGACCTGTCGTCCCTGCCCTCGGCCTCGTCGCGCGAGATCGCCGTCGAGAAGTTCGTGCCGAGCGACCAGATCGACCCGCTGCTCTTCGAGAAGAGCTACTACCTGGAGCCCGAGAAGACCGGGGCGAAGCCCTACGCGCTGCTGCGCCAGGCGCTGCGCGACGCCGACCGGATGGCCGTGGTGACCGTCGCGATCCGCAACCGCACCAGCATCGCCGTGCTGCGCGTGCGCGAGACCGACAACGGCGACGTGATCGTGCTCCAGACGATGATGTGGCCCGACGAGGTGCGCACCCCGGACTTCTCCGTCGACGTCGACGACCTCGGCGAGATCAAGGACTCCGAGGTCAAGATGGCGCAGATGCTGGTCGAGACCCTCGCCGGCGACTTCGACGCCAGCGACTTCTCCGACGACTACGCGGAGGCCGTCGAGGCGGTCGTCAAGGCGAAGATCGAGGGCGGCGAGGTGCAGCGCACCGAGACCACCACGAAGGGCTCCGGCGAGGTCGTCGACCTGCTCGCCGCACTGCAGCGCTCCGTCCAGGCCGCGAAGAAGTCGCGGGGCGAGGACGTGGACGAGTCCGACTCGTCGGCGGACGACGGCGACGAGGCGGCGGACGACGGCGACGAGGCGGCGGAGGAGAAGCCGGCGCCCAGGAAGCGGGCGGCGACGAAGAAGGCCTCGACGGCGAAGAAGACGACGTCCACGAAGAAGACCGCCGCGAAGAAGACGGCGGCCAAGAAGACTCCCGCGAAGAAGACCACCTCCCGGAAGACGGCGGCGAAGAAGGCCAGCTGACGGGCGCTCCACTCCGCGGACGTCATGCGAACCGCGGGCCAGGGGCACCGGAGCGCATGACGTCCGGGGTACGGCGCGGGGCCGGCGCGCGAGGGCGACGGGCCCGGACCGGACCGAGCCCGGAAATGTGCGGCTGGGGCGGGCCGGAGGCGGTCGGCGCCGCCCCGACGTCCCATTTCCGAGCCCCGGCTGGGCCGCCCCGCGCGCACCGAGGGTCAGGCCCCCGCGGACGTCATGCGAACCGCGGCCCGGGGGCTACGGAACGCATGACGTCCCGGGTACGGCGCGGAGAACCGTCAGGCGGTTCGGCCGCTCACGGGGGGCCGAACGACACGGCCTGCGAGTCGAACCCGGGCGCGCTGGCCGTGATCGTGTAGACGCCGCGCACGACGTTGTCGTCGAAGTAGTAACCCTCGGAGCCCGTGGGACCGAACGGGACGGCGGTGCCGGCGGTGAGGGCGCCGGAGGAGACGTAGGTGACCGGGTTGGCGTCGGGCCCGGAGGTCCGCGACCAGCCGCTCGGCGCCGCCGGGACGTAGTCGTAGGAGGCGATCGCGTTCTGGCTGTTCGTCACCGTCAGGGTGAGGAGCGCCGGGCTCGTCTTGCTGGGCGTGATCGAGAACCCGTTGAAGAGCACCGACCGAGCCCCCGCATCGCCGTACTCGTTCGGAGGCGCTCCGAACCGGCTCGCGCCCCGGTTGATCGTCAGCGTGCCGTTCGCCGTGCTCACCGCGAACGCCGGCGCGGCCGAGACCACGGCGACGGCAGGGGCGGTCCACGCGGCGGTGGCGAGCACGCGACGGCGGGTGGTGGTGATCATGCGTTCCCCCTGGGTGAGCGTCGGCGAGACGTTCGCCGAGGTTCCGACCCTAGTGATCTCGAGGGCCTCGCCGCACCCGAACGGAGGAACCCGCCCGACGCATAGGCACCGCCGATCGATCCCCATCCCCCATTGCTCTTGGACCCCGCACCGTGTCCGCGCCTAGCGTCGAGCCGCCGGCGCGCCACGTGCCGCGCACCCGACGTACCGACGCGAGGAGCCCACGGTGAGCACCCCCGAGTTCGACCCCACCATCCCCGAGACCGCGGCGCGCGAGGTCGAGTTCATCAGCCTCTCGCACCTCAACCCGTCCACCGAGCTCGAGCCCGTCCCGTCCCGCGGCATCGACCTGCCCTACTTCCGCCGCTACGTGAAGGCGCTGGAGGACGGCGGCTACGACTACACGCTGCTGCCCTACGGCTCGGGCACCGCGGACTCGTTCGTCGTCGCCTCGGCCGTCGGCCAGCTGACGGAGCGGATCAAGCCGATCGTCGCGCTGCGGCCGAACACGACGTTCCCGCTCGTCGCCGCCCAGAAGCTGGCGACGCTCGACCAGCTCACCGAGGGCCGCGCCGTCGTCCACCTCATCTCCGGCGGCAGCGACGCGGAGCAGGCCCGGCAGGGCGACTACCTGCCGAAGGAGCGCCGCTACGCCCGCACGAGCGAGTACATCGACCTGCTGCGCCGCGCGTGGACCGAGCCGGCGCCGTTCGACCACCACGGCGAGTTCTACGACTTCGACGGCTTCGGGCCCGGGTTCGCGCCGTACGACTCCCCGATCCCGATCTCGATCGGCGGCCAGTCCGACGAGGCGTTCGCCGTCGGCGGCGAGAAGGCGGACGTGTTCAGCTTCTGGGGCGAGCCCCCTCGACGACCTGCGCGGCGAGATCGAGCGCGTGCACGCCATCGCGCGGGCCGCCGGGCGCACCACGCTCCCCCGGATCTGGGTGACCTTCCGCCCGATCGTGGCGGCTACCGACGCGCTCGCGTGGGAGAAGGCGCACGACTACGTCGCACGGATCGCCGCGACGTTCGAGCGCGGCGTCTTCGGCAAGCAGCTGCACCAGAAGGGCGACCCGCAGAACGTCGGCTCGCAGCGGGCGCTGACGTTCGCGAACGCCTCCGAGCTCTACGACCGGGCGCTGTGGACGAAGACGGCGGCCGCCACCAACGCGGCCGGCGCCTCGACCGCGCTGGTCGGCTCGCCGGAGACCGTGGCGGCGGCGATCCTCGACTACGTGGACCGCGGCGCGGACCTCGTCAGCATCCGCGGCTACGACACGCTCAACGACGCCGTCGACTACGGCAAGCACGTGCTGCCCCTGGTGCGCGAGGAGCTGGCGCACCGCACGGCCACCGGCCGCCGCGGCACCCTACAGGCCGAGCACCTCGGCGGCTACACCGACGAGTACCGCCAGCTCGCGACGGCGGGGCGCGCGTGACCGCGACCACCGAACCGGTCCGCACGCTGCCCGTCCCGGACCTCTCCCCCGCGGCCCTCGCGGCGGTGACGGCCGAGGTCGCGACGTACGCCGCGGAGCACGACCGCAGCGGCGCCGTACCGCTCCCCGGGCTCGAGGCCGTGCACCGTGCCGGCCTGCTGACGGCCACCGTCGGGACCGCCCACGGCGGCCCGGGGCTCGGGCCGCGCGACGCCGCACGGATCCTCACGGCCGTCGGCCAGGGGGACGCCTCGGTGGCGCTCATCGTCGCCAACACCCTCAACGCGCACGCCGCCCAGGCGGAGCGGCCGCACTGGCCGGCGGAGGCGTACGACGACCTCCTGCGCCGCTCGCTCGACGGGCCGGCCCCGGTCAACGCGATCCGCGCGGAGCCGGAGCTCGGTGCGCC
Source organism: Nocardioides zeae (assembly GCF_030818655.1). NCBI lineage: Bacteria > Bacillati > Actinomycetota > Actinomycetes > Propionibacteriales > Nocardioidaceae > Nocardioides > Nocardioides zeae. The sequence continues at coordinate 2,340,506 of NZ_JAUTAN010000001.1, forward strand.
CGCGCGTGGCGGCCTGCCGACGACGACGGCGCGGCGCACCGACGACGGGTGGGAGCTGTCGGGCCACAAGGCCTACGCGACCGGCGGCACGGCCCTGGCCTACCACGTCGTGTGGGCGGTGGCCGACGAGCCGGACGGCGACCCCGAGCGGCCGCGCGTCGGGCACGTGCTGGTGCCGGCCGACGCGGAGGGCATCACGTGGATCGAGACGTGGGACCACCTCGGGCTGCGGGCGTCGAACACGCACGACGTCGTCTACGACCGGGTGCGCGTGCCCGCCGCGTCCTTCGTCGAGATCCCGCGCGGCGCCGACGGCGTCTACCGCGACCCGGCCGCGGCGTCGGGACCGGGCAGCCTGGGCCACGCGGCGCTGTACGTCGGGGTGGCGCGCGCCGCCCGCGCGGCCTTCGTGGACTTCGCCAGCACCCGCGTGCCCGCGGCGCTGGGCCGCCCCATCGCGACGACCGAGCGGATCCAGGCGGTCGCCGGCGAGGTCGACGTGCTCGTGGTGCAGGCGGAGACGCTGCTGCACGGCGCGCTGCTCCGGCTCGAGGCCGGCGACACGTCGATCGTGCCCGAGCTCTCGGGCATCAAGGTCGCGATCGCGCGGTCCGTGGTGGCGGCGGTGCAGACGGCCGTCGCGGCCCTCGGCAACCCCGCGCTGTCGCGGCACGGCTCCCTCGAGCGGCACCTGCGCGACGTGCTCTGCGTGCGCGTCCACCCACCCCAGGAGGACACCGCCCTCCTGGCTGCCGGCCGCCGGGTGCTGGGGGTCTGATCCGCGTCGAGTTGGGTCGAACGCCGCGGCAGAAACGTCGAGTTGGGTCGTACGGCAGGTGCACCGCGCCGTACGACCCAACTCGACGCGCACGCCGCGCCATACAACCCAACTCGACGCGCACGCCGCGCCATACAACCCAACTCGACGCGCCCTCAGCGCCCCACGAACACCGGCGGCTCGAAGGCGCGGACGGGGGGCACGGGGCCGTCGTGGCGCTCGACCTCCACCAGCACGTGCGCCCCGCTCGTCGCCTGCGTCAGCGTCGAGGTCGGCACGTCGCGGGTCAGCACGTTGACGTTGCCGTGGACGCAGTCCGCCACCTCCGGCGCGCTCGGGTCGAACCACGCGCCCGTGTGCATCTGCGCGACCCCGACCATGAGCGCGTCGCTGAGCACCGCGCCCGCCAGCAGCGACCCCTGCGCGCTCCGCACCCGCACGACGTCGCCCGCGGCGATCCCGCGCGCCGCCGCGTCGGCGGGGTGCAGCCGCACCGGCTCCCGTCCCGCCACCTTCGTCGACGCGCTCGCCGCGCCCATGTCGTGCTGGCTGTGCAGGCGGTGGGTGGGCTGGTTGCAGAGCAGGTGCAGCGGGTACGTCGCGGCGTCCGTCGCGCCCCACCACGCGGTCGGCGGTCGCCACCGCGCGTGCCGGCCCACGTCGGGCAACCCGAAGCCGCCGATGGTCGACGAGACGAGCTCAATCCGCCCGCTGGGGGTGCCCAGGGGCGCCCCGACCGGGTCGGCCCGGAACGCCGCGAACGCGGCGTCCTCGGGCGGGTAGGGCGACGCCGGCAGGTCGAGGCCGCCGTCGGCCCAGAACCGGGCGAAGTCCGGCGCCGGCGGTGAACCGGGCGCGGCGCGCCACTCCTCGTAGATCCGCTCGAGCCAGCCGCGCGCGTCGAGGCCCTCGTCGTGGTCGGCACCGAGGCGCTCCGCCAGCCGGCCGAGGATCCAGAGCTCCTCCCGCGCCTCGCCGTACGGCGCGGTCGCCGCCCGCGAGACCCGCAGTCGCGTGTCGCCTGCGCCGGCGGCGACGTCGTCCCGCTCGAGCGAGCTGGCGACGGGCAGCACCACGTCGGCGTGGCGGGCCGTCGCGGTCCAGTGGGTCTCGTCGACGACGAGCGTGTCGACGCCCCGGAACGCGGACCGCAGCCGCCGCAGGTCCTGGTGGTGGTGGAACGGGTTGCCGCCCGCCCAGTGCACGAGACGCACGTCGGGCAGGCGCAGCACGCCCCCGTCGAACGGCAGCTCCCCACCCGGCGACGTCAGCAGGTCGACGATCCGCGCGCAGGGGATGAGGTCGGGGACCGGGTTGCGGCCCTGGTCGAGCACCGGCAGCCGCCCGTCGTCGAGCCCGACACCGTAGTCGCCCATCGACCCGAACCCGTGCGCGAACCCGCCACCGGGCAGGCCCACCTGGCCGAGGAACGCCGCCAGGGTCAGCGCGGCCCACACCGCCTGCTCGCCCGCCTCGCCGCGCTGCACGGCGTAGACCACGTTGACGAGCGTGCGTCCGGCCGCCATGCGGCGGGCCAGGTCGCGCAGCGCACCGGCCGGTGCGCGGGAGATGGCCTCCGCCCACTCGGGCGTCTTCGGCACGCCGTCGCTCTCGCCCCGCACGTACGCCGCGACCTCCTCCGCGCCCACGCAGTGCGTGGCGAGGAACTCCTCGTCGGCGAGGCCCTCCGTGACGAGCACGTGCAGCAGCGCGAGGGCCACGGTGACGTCGGTGCCGGGCATGACGCCGATCCACTCGGCACCGAGCTCGTCCCAGGCGTCGTCGCGCTGGGCCGAGAGCGCCACGAAGCGCGTCGTCGCGGCCGCCCCGCGCGCGAGGTCCGAGCCGCGGTGGCGGGCGTGCCCGCCCGGCACCACCCAGGTGTTGGAGCGCCGCAGCCCGCCGAAGGTGACGACGAGGTCGGTGTGGTCGGCGACGTGCTGCCACGACACCGGGCGGCGCCGCAGCGCCAGGGTGCCGTCGGCGCCCAGGAGGTGCGGCAGCAGCACGAGGCTGGCGCCGCGGCTGTAGTCGCCGACCGACCGGGTGTAGCCGCCCGTGCGGTTGAGGAAGCGGTGCAGCTGGCTCTGCGCGTGGTGCAGGCGGCCGGCGCTGCCCCAGCCGTAGGAGCCGCCGAAGACCGCGGCGTCGCCGTACGTCGAGCGGACGCGTCGGTACTCCGCGGCCAGCAGGTCGAGCGCGGTGTCCCAGTCGACCTCGACGTAGGGCTCGTCGGGATCACCGCGCCGGTCGTCGGCCCCGGGGCCGTCCTCGAGCCACCCCCGCCGCACGCTCGGCCGCGCGACCCGGCTGGGGTGGCGGTGGGCCGCGGCGGCGTTGCCGATCGCGGGAGCGGCGTCGGGGTCGTCCGCGTGCGGTCGCGCCGCCACCGAGGCGCCGTCGGCTGCGACGTCGACGAGGAAGGTGCCCCAGTGGGCGCTGGTCTCGACGGTGCGTCCGGTGTCCACGGCCCTGACCCTAGGGCCGGCGCTCGCGGGTGGGCCTACACCCGACCATCACCGTCTGCGATCGGATCTCATCCCTGGTTGCTGTTGGAGGTCGGACGCCGCCAGACCCTAGGGTCAAAACGTAGTAACCCGATCGACAAAACCGCTCTACGCGACCACGTCCCGACCCGAAGGACCACCATGACCATCCCCCGCTCGCCACGCCGGCCCCGCGCCGGTCGTGCCACCACCGCCGCCGCCGGACTCCTCGCCACCCTGATGGTGGCTGCCGGCTGCTCGGCCGGCGGCGCGCAGAGCCAGGCGGGCGGGGAGCCTCAGGAGGGCGGCGACCTGGTCTTCCTCATCGACTCGCTCGGCCCCACGTGGATCCCGAACAACTCGTCGATCTCCAGCTTCCAGGGCCACATCTGGGGCCACCTGACGGACAAGCTCGTGTACGTCGACGAGAACGGCGCCGTCAGCCCCTGGGTCGCCGAGAGCTGGGACCAGAACGAGGACGCCACCCAGTTCACCCTGCACCTCAAGGACGGTGTCACCTTCTCCGACGGCACCCCCGTCGACGCCGAGGCCGTCGTCGCCAACCTCGACATCTGGGCCCGGGGCGACGTCGAGCGCGGCATCAACCCCATCGGTCTCTTCCCGAAGACGTACGTGGGCTCCGAGGCCCTCGACGACCTCACCGTGCAGGTCGACTTCGACGCCCCGACGCTGGGCTTCATCCCCACGCTCGGCTACCACGGCTCGATCCTCATCGCCCCCGAGACGCTGGCGTCCTCGGCCGAGGAGCAGGCCGACCTCGCGAACGACATCGGCAGCGGCCCGTTCGTCGTGGAGTCCTGGACCGAGGGCGACGAGGTCGTCCTCAAGAAGCGCGAGGACTACGACTGGGCGCCGGCGGCGCTGGACCACGACGGTCCGGCCTACCTCGACACCCTCACCTACAAGGTGGTGGCCGAGCCGTCGGTGCGCACGTCGGCCGTCCAGTCGGGCCAGGCGCAGGTCGCCTACAACCCCTCGCCCCAGGAGCTGGAGTTCTACGGCGAGCAGGGCTTCACCGTCGCCGCGCCGCGCTACCTGGGCTTCGTGAACGGCTACGCCATCAACACCCAGGTCGCCCCCTTCGACGACGTGCGCGTGCGCCAGGCGCTGCAGGTCGGCATCGACCGCGACGAGATCCTGTCCACGGTCTACACCGACGACTGGCTGCCGGCCGAGTCCTTCATCCAGTCCAACGTGCCCGGCGCGACCGACCACAGCGACGCGCTCGTGCACGACGCCGACGCGGCCGCCGCGCTGCTGGACGAGGCCGGCTGGGTCGAGGGCTCCGACGGCGTGCGCACGAAGGACGGGCAGCGGCTCGCCTTCACGCTCCACCCCAACCCCTACCTGGCCACCTCGCAGGCCGTCGACGAGCTCGTCGCCCAGCAGCTCGCCGAGCTCGGGTTCGACGTCGACATCCAGGCCTACGACGTCATCACCTACGGCGAGCGGGTCTCCTTCGCGAACCCGAGCATCCCCACCTACGAGGTGACCCGCAGCTTCATCGACGCGGGCACGGTGGCCGGTGTCCTCACCGACGCGGACAACGGCGAGAACTGGTTCAACGTCGGCCAGTCCGACCCCACGCTGACCGGGTTGGCCCAGGACGTCGCGACCGCGACGACGACCGAGGAGCGCGACCCGGCGCTCGACGAGCTGCAGGGCTACGTGCTCGACCAGGCCTACTTCGTGCCGCTCACGCAGATCGCGCAGCGCCTCTACCTGCAGTCCCCCGACGTGCAGGGCGTGACCTACAACGGCGTGGCCTACGCGAACTACTACACCGCCTGGCTGGCGGAGTGACGGCCCGGCACTGATGTCCTCCACCACGAACCGGTCCGCCGCCCGCCGGGCCTACGGCCGCTACGCCGTCCGGCGCCTCGCCCAAGCCGTCGCGGTCGTCCTCCTGGCCTACGTGTTCACGTTCCTCGTGATCAGCGTGCTGCCGGGCGACCCCGTCAGCAACATCCTGCGCGACCCGCAGAACAACTTCTCCGAGCAGGAGATCGCGCGGATCGTGGCCTACTACGGCCTGGACCAGCCCCTCTGGGTCCAGCTGTCCGAGGCGCTGTCCCGGTTCGTGGTGGGGGACCTCGGGGTCTCCCTCCGCTCCAACCTCCCCGTGTCCGGGCTGCTCGCGGACGTGCTGCCCTCGACCCTGCGCCTCGCCGGCGCCGCCCTGGCGGTCGCGCTCGTGCTCGCCTTCGCGATCGCGTTCGGCGTGCGCAACCTGCCGGCCGCGCTGGCCCGTCCACTGCGTGCGTTCCCCTCGCTCTTCCTGTCGGTCCCGAACTTCCTCATCGGGCTGCTGCTCATCCAGTGGTTCTCGTTCCAGCTCGGCCTGTTCCTCGTGATCGACGCCGAGAGCCTGTGGGCGACGTTCTTCGCGGCGGTCGCGCTCGGCATCCCGGTCTCGGCGCAGATCGCCGAGGTGCTCATCGCCAACCTCGACCACGAGGCACGCCAGGAGTACGCCGCGGTGGCGCGCTCCCGCGGGCTCGGCCGGGCCCGGTTGTTCACGGCCCACCTGCTCAAGCCGTCGTCGCTGCCCGTGGTCACGGTGGTGGCCCTCACGGTCGGCGAGCTCCTCGGCGGCTCGCTCATCACCGAGACGATCTTCGGGCGCAACGGCGTCGGCAACCTCGTGCAGCGCTCGGTCGCCACGCAGGACCTGCCGGTGCTGCAGGCGGTCGTCGCCCTCGCCGCCGTCGTGTTCGTCGTCGTCAACCTCGTGGCCGACCTCGTCTACCCGCTGCTCGACCCCCGCGTCCGGCTCGACGCCTCACCGGCACCGAAGAAGGAGGTCTCCGCATGACGCTCACCTCGATCTCCACGGGCGGCGAGGCCGCACCGCCCCCGGCGCCCGCCGCCGACGGCTCCGGCGGACCGCAGCGGCGCGGCACCCGCCTCGGGCCCGCCCGGGCCCGTGGGTTCCTCGCGCGGGTGCGCCCGAGCGTGCTGCTGTCGTTCGTCGTCGTCGCCGTCGTGCTCGCCTGGTCGGTCGCGCCGAACCTCTTCACGTCCTACGACCCGGCCGTCGGGGTGACGGCCGACTTCTTCCAGCCGCCCAGCGCCACGCACTGGTTCGGCACCGACCACCTCGGCCGCGACGTCTACGCCCGGGTCGTGCACGGCACCGCCTCGTCCGTGACGAGCGCGCTCGTGGCCGTCGCCATCGGGTTGCTCGTCGGGGGCTTCGTCGGACTGCTGGCGGGCTTCCTCGGCGGGCTCGTCGACGTGGTGCTCGCCCGCTTCGTCGACGTGCTGCTCGCCATCCCGAGCTTCCTGCTCGCGGTCGTCGTGGTCAGCGCGCTCGGCTTCGAGACGATCAACGCCGCGATCGCGACGGGCGTCTCGGCGGTGGCGGTCTTCGCCCGGGTGATGCGCGCGGAGGTGCTGCGCACGCGCAGCTCCGTCTTCGTGGAGGCCGCCGCGGTGCTCGGCGCGAACCGCTGGCAGGTGCTGACCCGCCACGTGCTGCCGAACGCCTCCCGCTCGGTGCTGCAGCTCGCGGTGCTCCAGTTCGGCCTGTCGATCCTCGTCATCGCCGGCCTCGCGTTCCTGGGCTACGGCGACCCGCCGCCCGCCTCCGACTGGGGCCTGCTCATCTCGGTCGGCAAGGACTACCCGCTCGCCCCCTGGCTCGTCTACGCCCCGGCGATCGTCACCGTCGCCACCGTCCTCTCCGTGAACAGGATCAGCCGATGGCTCCGCACGACCGACTGACGACCCTGCTCGACAAGCCCACCGGGGCGACGCCCCCGGACGTCCCCCCGGTGCTCGCCGTCGAGGGCCTGACGATCGCGTACGGCGGCACGCAGGTCGTGCACGGCGTCGACCTGGCGATCGGCCGCGGGCAGAGCCTCGCCCTCATCGGCGAGTCGGGCTCCGGCAAGTCGACGATCGCCCGGGCGCTGCTGCGCCTGCTGCCCGAGGGCGGTCGGGCCCAGGGACGCGCGGTCTTCGAGGGGGTCGACGTGCTGGCCCTGCCCGAGCGCCGCTTCCGGCCGCTGCGGGGCCGCTCGATCGGCTTCGTGCCCCAGGACCCGGGCGCCTCCCTCAACCCGGTGCGCACCATCGGCGCCCAGGGGCTCGAGGCCGCCGCGCTGCTCGACCTCGACTCGAAGGCCGAGCGCCGGGAGGCCGTCCTCGAGACCCTCGCCCAGGTCGGGCTCGACGACCCTCGGCGGGTGGCCGCGTCGTACCCCCACGAGCTCTCCGGCGGGATGCTGCAGCGGGTGCTCATCGGCCTCGCCGTGCTCCCCCGCCCCGCGCTCCTCGTCGCCGACGAGCCGACCTCGGCCCTGGACGTCACCATCCAAAAGCGGATCCTCGACCTGCTCTCCGACCTGCGGGCCGACCTCGGCAACAGCCTGCTGCTCATCACCCACGACCTGGCCATCGCGGCCGAGCGCGCCGACTCCCTCGTCGTGCTCAAGAACGGGACGGTGCACGAGTCCGGTGCCACGTCGGAGGTCTTCGCGGCCCCCTCCTCGGCGTACGCGCGGCGGCTGCACGCCGACGTCCCGTCGCTGAACCCGGACCGGTACGCCGACCTGCGCGACGTCGGTGAGCGCCGCCGTCACGGCGCGGACGCGACCCCGGCCCGGATCGAGGTCGCGGGGCTGACGAAGACCTTCGGCCGCGGCGACGACGCGCTGGTCGCCGTCGACGACGTGTCGTTCTCGGTGCCCGCCGGCACGACGCACGCGCTCGTGGGCGAGTCGGGGTCGGGCAAGACCACGACGATCCGCCTCCTGGTCGGGCTCGAGACGCCCGACAGCGGCTCCGTGGAGGTGGCCGGCGCGGCGGTGCACCAGCACGACCGCGCCGAGCTGCGCGAGGCCCGGCGCCACCTCCAGCTCGTCTACCAGAACCCGTTCACCTCCCTCGACCCGCTGTGGAAGGTGGAGCGGCTCGTGCGCGAGCCGCTCGACCGGTACGGCGTCGGCACCCGCGCCGAGCGGAGGGACCGGGTGCGCGAGGCCGTCGCGTCCGTGGGCCTGTCCGAGGAGCTGCTGACCCGTCGGCCCGCCGCGCTCTCGGGCGGTCAGCGGCAGCGGGTGGCGATCGCCCGCGCGCTCGTGCTGCAGCCCGACGTGCTGGTGCTGGACGAGCCGACGTCGGCGCTCGACGTGAGCGTGCAGGCCGACATCGTGCAGCTGCTGCTCCGGCTGCAGGCCGAGCGGGGGCTGACCTACCTGTTCGTCTCCCACGACCTCGCGCTGGTGCGCCAGCTCGCCCACACCGTGTCGGTCATGCGGCACGGGAAGGTGGTCGAGTCCGGGCCGGTCGCCGAGGTGTTCGCCGCGCCGGAGCACGACTACACCCGCACCCTGCTCGCCTCGGTGCCGCGGGGGGCCGAGCGGTGACGGCCACGGCTCCGGACACCGCCGACGTGACCGCGGCACGGACCACGCAGCGGCTGGGCTTCAACACCCGGGTGTCGTTCTCCGACGACGCCGGACCGGCAGCCGGGCTGGAGGACGGCGTGCGCCTGTTCGCCGCCGCCGAGGAGCTCGGCTACCAAGCGGGCTGGGCCTACCAGCGGCACTTCGACCACTACCTGTCGTCGCCGCTGCCCTTCTTCGCGGCCGTGGGCCAGCGGACCGGGCGCATCACCCTGGGGTCGGCGGTGCTGCCGATGCGCTACCAGGACCCCGTGCTGCTCGCCGAGGCCGCCGGCACGACCGACCTGCTCGTCGGGGGCCGGCTCGAGCTGGCGCTGTCCGCGGGCGCGACGGCGAGCTGGGACGGCGTGTTCGGCGCGGTCGAGGTCGACGCGCGGACCGAGGCCCGGCGGCGGCTGCGCCGGTTCCTCGACGCCGTGGCCGGCGAGGTGCTGCACGTCGTCGACGGCGAGGGGCAGGGGGCACCGGTCGGCACCCCGATCCGAGTGACGCCGCACAGCCCCGGCCTCCGCGCACGCCTGCGCCAGGGGGTGACCAGCCTGGGCTCGGCCGAGCACGCGGCCCGGCTCGGCCTCGGCCTCATCACCGGCACCGTGCTGACCGACGTGCCCGCGGGCGACTCCTTCGGAGAGCACCAGGCGCGCATCATCGCGACCTACCGCCGGACCTGGGCCGCGGTGCAGAGCACCCCGGTCCCGCCCGTCGCGGTCGCCGCCTCGGTGCTGCCGGGCACGAGCGCGGCGCTGCGCGAGCGGTACGCCGCGTACGACCACCAGCGTCGTACCGAGGGCATGGCCGCGTCGCGCCCCGCAGGCGCGCTCACCCCCGTCCAGACGGCCGCACTGCCGGCCGGGACGGTCATCAGTCCGGTGCACCACGGCGACCCGGACACCGTCGCCGCCGCCGTGCTGGCCGACCCCGGCATCGCGGCCGCCGACGAGCTCGTGCTGTTCCTACCGCCGGCCTTCGACCTGGCGGCCGACGTGCGGTTGCTGCGCGACCTCGCGACGACCGTCGCGCCCGCCCTCGGATGGAGTCCCGACGCATGAGCCCCACCGGAACCACCGGTCCTACCGGAACCGCCGTCCGCCGCTACGTCGTGATCGGGGCCGGGGGCGTCGGTGCGGCTCTCGCTGCCGGGCTCACCGACGCGGGGCTGGACGTCGTGCTGGTCTCGCGGGGCGCGACGCTCGGCGTGGTGCGCGAACGTGGACTGCGGTTCACCCACGCGGGCCGCACCCGGGTGCTCGACGTCCCCGTCGCCGGCGGCCCGGACGAGGTCGGCCTCCGCGCGGGCGACGTGCTCGTGCTCGCCACCAAGTCGCAGGACGCCGCCGCGACGCTCCCCCGCTGGGCCTGGGCGGCGCGCACGGACGGCGGCGTCGGCGCCGACCTCCCCCTCGTGCTGCTCCAGAACGGGCTCGAGACCGAACGCGTCGCGCTGCGCTGCTTCCCCACCGTCGTCGGCGGGGTCGCCCTCATCGCGGCACGGCACGTCGTCACCGGCGAGGTCGACGTCGCCAACGCGCCCCGGCTGGGCGAGGTCGTGCTCGGCGCCTACCCGTCGGCCACCGCCCCGCCGGCCGCCCGGGCGGTCGCGGAGCAGGTGGCCACGGACCTCGACCGTGCGGGGTGGCTCGCCCAGCCCGTGACCGACATCGAGCGGTGGCTGGCCTGGAAGCTGGTGGCGAGCGTGACCTTCGCGGTCGGCGTGCTGTCCGGGGACGACGACGAGCGAGCCCGGCTGCGCACCGACCTCGCCGCCGAGGCGCGTGCCGTGCTCGCCGCCGCCGGTCGGGACCTCGCCGACGCGGCCCGCGAGCTGACCCACGACCGGACCCTGGCCGCGGTGGCGCCGAGCGCTGCCCACGGCTCCGGCCAGCAGTCCCCGTGGCAGGCCTTCGCGCGAGGCGCCGGCAGCGAGGTCGACTTCCTCAACGGCGAGGTCGCACTGCTCGGCCGGCTGCACGGCGTCCCCACCCCCCTCAACCACGCCCTCCAGACCGTGCTCGGGCGCTCCGCCGCGCAGGGCGAGGGACCCGGGGTGCACAGCGTCGGCGACGTACGCACGCTCGCGGGCTGAGGCTGGCCTGGCGGGTGGCGGGCCGGCCCCACCCCTTCCCTAGACGTCATGCGCCCCGGCGCCCCGGGCCCGCGGTGCGCATGACGTCCCTGGGGGGCGAGCCGAACTGGGACGCTCGTACGCCGCCACCCCGACCCGACCCACCCCCACAGCACACTTCGCGACCCGGGTACGCCGCGTGCTCACCACCGCACGCCCCCCGCCGCCCGCGGCGCGCTCGTGTCCAGAGGGAGGAGCGGCCGCGTCGGAGGAGCGCAGCGGAGGAGACGTGGTCGGGATCGACCGACGGACAGGAGCCCGCAGCGCCGCGGGCACGCCGAGCGGAGCGAGGCCAGAAGACACCGCAGCCTGTTCTGCGGAACGGACGCAACCCGACCACCGCCCAGAGTGCATCCGTTCCGCAGAACACGAACCGGTCAGCTGCCCGCCCCACCGCGCCCCCCCGAGGGGCGGCCCGAACTGGGACGCTCGTACGCCGCCACCCCGACCCGACCCACCCCCACCGCACATTTCGCGACCCGGGTACGCCGCGTGCTCACCCCCCCGCCCCCCGACGCCCGCGGCGCGCTCGTGCCCAGCGGGAGGAGCGGCCACGTCGGAGGAGCGCAGCGGAGGAGTCGTGGTCGGGATCGACCGATGGGCAGGAGCCCGCAGCGCCGCGGGCACGGCCGAGCGGAGCGAGGCCCGACAGCACAGGCTCAGCTCCCCGTCGCCACCGGCAGGTCGTGGTTGCTCCACTGCGACCAGGACCCGGGGTAGAGCGCCGCGTCCACCCCCGCCACGGCCAGCGCGGCGACCTGGTGGGCGGCGGTGACGCCCGACCCGCAGTAGACGGCCACCGGCCGCGACCCGTCCGCCCCCAGGGCGGCGAACCGCTCGCGCAGGACGTCGGCCGGCAGGAACCGGCCGTCCGCGTCGAGGTTGTCCCCGGTCGGGGCGCTCGTCGCGCCGGGCACGTGGCCGGCCTTGGGGTCCACGGGCTCGACCTCGCCGCGGAAGCGCTCCGGGGCGCGGGCGTCGAGCAGCACCCCGTCGCGCGGGACGTCCCCGACCGACGCGAGGTCCACGGTCGGCAGCCCGCCCGGCGTGAGCTCGACGTCGCCGGGCTCGGGGACCACGTCGTCCGTCTCCAACCCGCCGCCGGCCGCGGTCCAGGCGGGCAGGGCGCCGTCGAGGAGGCGGACGTCGGTGACGCCCGCCCAGCGCAGCAACCACCAGGCCCGGGCGGCGGCCAGGTTGCCGGCGCCGTCGTAGGCCACGACGCGCGACCCGCGCCGTACGCCCCAGCGGCGCGCGGCCTCCTGCAGCGCGGCGACGTCGGGAAGGGGGTGGCGCCCGTCCGTCGGCTCGCCGTGGGCGGCGAGCTCGGTGTCGAGGTCGACGTAGACGGCACCGGGGACGTGCCCGGTGAGGTACTCGCCGTGGCCCGGCGGCCCGCCGAGCCGCCAGCGCACGTCGAGCACGACGAGGTCGTCGCCGCGGGCGATCTGGGCGGCGAGCTCCGCCGCGGACACCAGCACGTCAGAGGTCATGGCCGCATCCTCCTGAATTACCTGTCCGACCCGCCGGCTCAACCCGCGACCTGCAGCCGCGGGGCCTGGGAGGTCGCGAAGAACGCCTCGCCGGCGTCGAGCGCCGTGGCCTCCACGTCGGGGTCGAGACCCCGGCGCGCCAGCACGTTGAGCCCGGCCGAGCCGATGGCGGGCAGGTCGTCGCGGGCGACGACGCCCGCCGGGACGCGGCCCGCGACGCTGGGCAGCAGCGCCACCCCGACGCCGGCCCGCACGCCGGCGAGCACGCCCTCGAGCGTGCTCGACTGGGCGGCGACGGTGACCCGCCGTCCCTCGGCGCCGAGCGCCGCCATCGCCCGCTCGCGCAGGGCGCACGGCTCCTCGAAGGCCACGAGCTCGATCGTGTCGTCGTCGGGGCCCGGCGGCTGCCAGGAGGGCGCCGCATACCAGGACAGCGGCAGCCGGCCGATCTCCCGTCCGCCCTCGTTGCCGCGCGAGGCGAGCACGAAGGCGAGGTCGATCGCCCCGCGGCCGACCGCCTCCTCCAGCTGCGTCGAGCGTCCGATCTCGAACCGGGTGGTCACGCCCGGGAAGGCGTCGGCGAGCGCGCGGATCATCTCGGGGAGCACGTGCTCCGCGGAGTGCTCCGTCGAGCCGACCACCACGACCTGCTCCTGGGGCACGCGGAGCCGGGCGAGGGCGTCGTCGTGGACCACGAGGATCCGCCGGGCCTCGGCGAGCACCGCGTCCCCGTCGGGGGTGAAGCGCATCCCCCGCCCCTCCTTCGCGAACAGCTTGCGCTTGAGGGCGCGCTCCAGCAGTCGGACGTGCTGGCTCAGCGCCGGCTGGCTGATGTGGCGGGCGGCCGCGGCGCGGCTGAAGCCGCCGCACTCGGCGATGGCGACGAGGGTGCGGAGGTGCTCGAGGTCGAGGGTGGAGCTCATGGGGCGACCATAGGCGACTTAGTGCACCCGTTTAGTAGATCTTGCGATCCGGACACGCGTCTCATCCCCGCACGCCACGACGTTCCGGATCGGTACCGATCACCGACCGCTGTTGGACAGCACCCCGCCCCCGGCCGGAGGCTGCAGGGCATGACGCTCACCGCCTCCCCCCGCACCCTCCTCTCCCCCACGACGTACGACGAGCCCGCCGGCGTCGCCGCGCGCGCGACGCTCGTGGTGCTCACCGGACGGGGCGAGACCCCGGCCGGGTACGCCCGCCTGGGGCGCCGGCTGTCGGCGGACGCCTACCGGGTGCGGGTGGTCGCCACCGACCTCGACGACCTCGACGCGGTGGAGGCCGCGGTGGTCGACGCGCTCGGGGGCGCGGCGCCGGACGACGTCGTGCGTCCGCGGGTGCTGCTGGGCTCCGACGCCGGCGCCAACGTGGCGGCCCGCCTGGCCGGTCGCCGCTCCGACCTCGTCGACGCCCTCGTGCTGGCCGGCGTGGTGCTGCCCGGCCCCGGCACGGCTCCGGCGGACGGCCCGGCGCCGAGCTGGGACGACGAGCTGGAGACCCGCTCGGCCTGTCCGGCCTACCGTCGTGTGATCGGCGAGGACACCGACTTCGTGCGGGGCGCCCTCGAGGCGGACCTGCCCGCGGAGGTGGCCGGGGACGACCTGTTCACGGGCGACCTGCCCACCCTCGTGCTCCACGGCGAGTCCGACCCGCTGACGCCCGTGGACGACGTGCTGTCCCTCGTCGCGGACGGCAGCCGGGCCCGGGCCGCCGTCGTCGCGGGCGGTCGCCACGACGTGCTGAACGACGTCGACCACCGCTCCGTCGCCGCCACCGTGGTCCTGTTCCTGGAGAGCCTGCGCCGCGGTGCGGACCTCCCGACGATCGTGGCTCCGGCCGACCGATGACCGCGGCACTGCGGGCCGACGTCCTCGCACGCTTCCCCGGCGCCCGGGCCGACGCCGAGGCCCTGGCCCGGGGCCGCACGGACCGGTCGGGCACGCCCGGCACCGCCGACCCGCTGGCGGTCGTGCGGGCCGGGTCCGTCGACGAGGTGCGCGCCGTGCTGGCGTGGGCCCACGAGCACCGGGTGCCGGTCGTGCCGCGCGGCGCGGGCACGGGGCTCGCGGGCGGCGCGGTCGCCGACGGCGCCCTGGTGCTCGACGTGTCGGGGATGCGCCGGATCGTGCGCATCGACCCGGTCGAGGAGGTGGCGGTCGTCGAGCCGGGCGTGCTCACGGCCGACCTCGACGCCGCCGCGGCCGAGCACGGCCTCATGTACGCCCCCGACCCCGCCAGCGCCGCCATCTCGACGATCGGCGGCAACATCGCCACCAACGCCGGCGGGATGCGCTGCGTGAAGCACGGCGTCACCCGCGACGCCGTGCTCGGGCTCGAGGTGGTGCTGGCCGACGGCCGCCTGCTGCGCACCGGCCGCGCGACGGTGAAGGGCGTGGTCGGCTACGACCTGACGGCCCTCCTCGTCGGCTCGGAGGGCACGCTCGGCGTCGTCGTCGGCGCCACGCTGCGGCTGCGGCCCCGCCCCCACGTCGGAGGGACCGTCCTCGCGACGTACCCGGACGTCGAGACCGCCGCCCGCGCCTGCTCCCGCGTGGGGGCGGCACGGCTGCGCCCCAGCCTGCTCGAGCTCATCGACGCAGCCACCCTCGGCGCCGTCGCCGCCCACACGGGCACGGCGGCGCTGGCGGCGGGGGCCGCCGTCGTCGCCCAGACCGACGGCGCGGACGCGGGCACGGCGACCGCGGAGCTCGCGGCGGTCGCCGCCGTGCTGCGCGAGGGCGCCGCGACGCTCGAGCAGAGCGACGACCCGGCGCGCGCCGACGCGCTGCTCACCGCGCGCCGCCTCGCCCTGCCGGCGATCGAGGCGCAGGCCCACGCGCTCATCGAGGACATCTGCGTGCCGCGGGCGCGCCTCGCCGAGGCGGTGCGGGGCATCGAGCAGATCGTCGCCGCGACCGGCGTGCAGATCTACACCTTCGCCCACGCGGGCGACGGCAACCTGCACCCCATCGTCACGTGGCCGCGGACCGCCACCGAGGACAGCGGGGCCGTGCGCCCGGCCGCCGTGGACGACGCCGCCGGGCGTGTCTTCGAGCTGGCCGTCGCGCTCGGCGGCACCCTCTCCGGCGAGCACGGCATCGGCACGCTCAAGCGGGCCTACCTCGGTCTCGAGCTCGACGCGGACGTGCTCGACGTGCAGCGGTCCGTCAAGGCGGCGCTCGACCCGCGGGGCATCCTCAATCCCGGGAAGGCGATCTGACCTCGGGCGCCGTCCGACCGCTGCTCCCGGCGCGGGCGGCCGCGGAGTCGGGAAAGGCCCGGTCGGCGAGGGAGAAGGCGAGGTCGGTCAGCCGGGGGGCGACGACGTTGGCCAGCTCGAGCAACCGCGCCGAGAGCAGGTCCACGGTCACGGGGCGGTCCTCGAGCGCCTTCACCACGGTCTCCGCCGCCTGCTCGGGCGTCAGGGCCCGCAGCCGCGCGTACGCCTCCGTGGGCGCGATCATCTCCGTGCGCACCAGCCCGAACCGCAGGTTGGTGAACGCCACGCCGTCGGCGTAGGTCTCCCGCCCGGCGATGCGTCCGAACACGTCGAGTGCGGCCTTGGAGGCGATGTACGCCGCGAACTTCGGGCTCTTCACCTGCACGCCCCACGTGACGACGTTGACGACGTGGCCGAAGCCCTGCGCCCGCATCGCCGGCAGGAGCCCCAGCGTCAGCCGCACCGGCGCGAGGTAGTTGATCGCGATCGTCCGCTCGACGTCGTGGAAGCGGTCGTAGGTGAGCTCCAGCGACCGCCGGATCGAGCGGCCCGCGTTGTTGACGAGGTGGTCGACGGGCCCGAACTCGGCGTGCACGCGCCGTACGAGCCGGTCGACGGCCTCCCCGTCGGTGAGGTCGACGGGGAAGCAGTACGCCGCGCCCCCGGCCGCCTCGATCTCGGCGCGCACCCGGTCGAGCGCCTCGGCCCGGCGGGCGACGAGCAGGACGGTCGCGCCGCGCGCGGCGCACGCCCGGGCGGTGGCCTCCCCGATGCCGGACGAGGCGCCGGTGACCATCACGGTGCGGCCGGCCAGCGGGCTGCGCGGGTCACCCTTCACCCTGCGGGCGAGACGACGGGCGCGGGAGATCGGCGTGGTGAGGAGGAGCCCCATGCCCCGACCCTAGAGACGTCAGCGCGCGGCGTCGAGGCGTCCGCGCTGCTCGTCGTCGAGCTCGAGGCGGGCCGCCGCGATCGCCTGGTCGAGCTGCTCCAGGGAGCTGACCCCGACGATCGGACGCGCGGCGGGCCGTCCGCCCAGCAGCCACGCGAGCACGACCTGGCCGGGCGCCACGCCCTGCTCGGCCGCGACCTCGGCGAGCGCGGCCAGGCGCCGCGTCGTGCCGGGGTGGTCGTAGGCCTCCGGGAACGGGCGGTCGGACCGGTCGTAGGAACCCTGGACGAGCGGGCTGTAGGCCCACAGCTCGAGGTCCGGGTGCTCGGCGAGGTAGTCGAGGGTCTCGTCGGTCGCGAAGCCGAAGCGGTGGTCCTTGCCGGGCACCTCGACGTCGGGACGGGGTCGCACGTAGGACGTGGTGAGCTGCAGCAGCGAGAAGGGCTCGACGCCCGTGGCCGCGGCGATCGCCCGGGCGCGCTCGACCCGCCAGGTCGGGTGGTTGGAGATGCCGAGCCGCCGGACACCGCCGTCGGCGACGAGACCGCCGAAGGTCGCGACGACCTCGTCGAGGGGCACCGACCGGTCCTCGAGGTGCGCCCAGTAGACGTCGACGACGTCCACCCCCAGCCGCTCCCGGCTGGCCTCGAACGAGCGGCGGACGACCTCGGGGGCGAGTCCCACGACGCCACGCGAGGGGTCACCCGGCACGACCGGCTCGGGACCCACCTTGGTCGCCAGCACGACCTGCTCGCGCACCCCGGGTCGGGCGCGGAGCCACCGGCCCAGGACCTCCTCGCTCTGCCCGCCGGCACCGGTGCCGCTGGCCCAGAACGCGTAGCAGTCGGCCGTGTCGAGGGTGCTGCCCCCCGCCTCCACGAAGCGGTCGAGGAGGGCGAACGCGGTGCGCTCGTCCGTCCGCGTGCCGAAGTACATGCACCCGAGCACCAGGTCTGCGACAGCCATGGACCCGATCGTGCCATCCGCCCCAGGAGCAGCCGTCAGACGAGCGGGGCGTCCCGCAGGTGCAGCTCGAACCGCGCGCCGTCGCCGGGCCCCGACTCCACCGCCACGTGCCCCCGGTGCCGCTCGGCGGCCGCCTGCACGATCGCGAGCCCGATGCCGCTGCCCTGGATGGCCTGCGTGTGGGCGTGGGTGCCCCGGAAGAAGCGGTCGAAGATCTGCTCGCGCTCCTCCTCGGGGATCGAGACGCCGTCGTTGGCCACGGTCACGAGGGCGACCCCGTCGGCCTGCGTGACCTCGACCGTCACCTCCGCCCGCGCAAAGGTCAGCGCGTTGCGGACGAGGTGGCGCACGGCGCTGTGGAGCAGGGCCTCGTTGCCGACCAGCGTGGTCACCACCGTCACGGTCGTGCGCAGGGTCACGATCGACCCGTCGCCGACGTGGCGCGCCTGCTCGGCGGCGATCGCCCGGCACACGACGGCCTCGAGGTCGAGCGGCGCGCACGGGTACGCCGACGGGTCCTCCAGCTGCGCCAGCACGACGATCCCGTCCACGAGGTCGGCGAGGCGCTCCGCGTTGCGGGTCGCCGTCTCGACGACCCTCTGCTGGGCCGGGGTCAGCTCACCGAGGTCGCCCTCGCGGAGCAGGTCGAGGCGGCCCAGCACGTTGGTCACCGGGGTGCGCAGCTCATGGCTCGTCGTCGCCACGAAGCGGCGCCGTGTCGCCTCGAGCGCCCGCACCTCCCGCTGCGCGCGCTGCTCCGCGTCGCGCCGCTGGTCACCGACCAGCGCCAGCGGGAAGGCCCAGGCCGCCGCGAGGGAGACGAAGACCGCGATCGCCCACGACCGCTCGAGGTCGTCGACGGACGAGTGCACGATGGCGAGGCTCGGCGTCTGCAGCGGGGGGCCGACGATCCACACGACGAGGCCGAGCAGCGAGAGCACGACGAGCTCGGCCGAGGTGACGCGCATGCCGAACCTCAGTCCCGCCCAGCTGAGCGTGACGAGCAGCAGCGCCGCGACGACCGCCCCGTCGAGACCGGAGAGGACGCTGGTCGCGGCGGCGAGGCCCGCGAACGTCGCGACCTGCGCCGCGAGCTCGGCGCCGGAGAAACGGGTGTAGCGACGGTGGGAGCGCTCCAGCAGCAGCGGGCACCACACGAAGATGGCCACGGCGTTGCCGAGCCCCACGACCGCAGCCGACCGGACGTCCATGCCGCCGGTCTCGGCGACGAGCACGGTCACGAGGGCGACGAACGCCCCCGCCGCCACGGCGGCGACCGCCAGGACGTTGTGGGCGCGGACCGAGTCGATGGAGCGCACGCCCCCGGCCCGGAGGACGCCGGCGGCCACGACGGCCGCCGTCGCGCCCGCCGCGGCGATGAGGCAGGCCTCCAGCACGGGCGAGCCGACGAGCACCGCGCTGACGGCGATGTAGGTCGGGATCGCCACCAGGCCCAGCACCCGCCAGAGCCCCCGTGCCAGCGCCAGCACCGCGGTGCCGATCCCGACGGAGAGCCAGATCGGGTTCACCCCGTAGACGCCGGACCCCACGGCCCACCGACCGACCGCGAGCAGCAGCACCGCGACGACGGCCAGCACCCACGCCGAGCGGTCGAGCGCCGCCCACCTGCTCTCAGCCCGCATGGCTCAGCAGGACCTCGACGGTCGTCCCCTGCCCCGGCGTGCTGACGATCGAGACGTCGCCGCCGTTGGCCTCCACGAGGTGCCGGACGCTGGCGAGGCCGTCCCCGTGGCCGCCGTCGCCGTCGTCGGCGAGCCGGCCGCGCCGCCCGAGGTCGAAGATGGTGGGCAGGTCGTCGGGGTGGATGCCCCGCCCCGCGTCCGAGACCGCGATCCGCACCGCGGCGCCGTCCTCGTCGCGCACCCGCACGTCGACGTCGCCGTCGGAGTAGCGCAGCGCGTTGCTCACCAGGTTGGCCAGCACCCGCTCGAGGTCGAGGGGGTCGACGCGCGCCGTGACCTCGGGGACGTCGGTGCGCACGCGGGAGACGTCGTGGGTGACGGCCAGGTCGTCGAGCGCCTGGCCCAGCGCCGTGCCCACGACGGTCGCAGCCGCGCGGCGCACGCGCTCGCGGGTGGTGCCGGTCGCGTCGGCGTCGGCCTCGGCGATCGCCACCGTGTGCATCAGCTCGTCGAGCATCGTGGAGAGCCGACCCAGCGCGACCCCGGACCGGCGGAGGAACTCGACGGGGTCGGCGCCGCCGCCACCGTCGTCGGCGAGGGCCTCGGCGGCCAGCGCGACGTAGCCGCGGGCCGCGGCGAGCGGGTTGCGGAGGTCGTGCCCGAGCGCACGGTAGATGCGCTGCGTCTCCATGGCCCGCGCCTTCTGGGCGGTGAGGTCGCGCGTCACCTTGAGGAAGCCCACCACCTGCCCGCTCGGGTCGTGGAGCGCGTTGATCGCGATCTCGCCCCAGAAGCGGGCGCCGTCGGCGCGCACGCGCCAGCCGACGTCACGGGCGAGCCCCTCGCGCCGCGCGCCGGTCAGCAGGTGCTCCGGCCGCCCCTCCCGCCGGTCCTCGTCGGTGTAGAACACCGAGAAGTGGCGCCCGACGATCTCGTGCGCCGCATAGCCCTTCACCCGGGCGGCGCCGAGGCTCCACGACCGCACGACGCCGCGTTCGTCCAGGCGCACCACCGCGTGGCCGACCACCTGCTCCAGCAGCTCGGCGTCGGACTGCACGCCCGCCGGCTCCGCCGGGCGCGTGACCGCCGCGCGGTGCACCTCGACGAGCGTGGAGCCGCCCTCGGCGTCGAGGAGCAGGTGGAGGGTCGTCGTCAGCCGCACCTCCCCGCCGTGCGCACGCGACGCCGTGTGCGTGTACGTCGCGCGGCCCGTCGCCAGCGCCGCCGCACAGGCGCGGCGGAAGTCCTGCTCGGCCGGCGAGCCCGTCGGCCGCAGGGGCGACACGGCACCGACCGCCTCCTCCGCCGTGAACCCGGTGAGCCGCGCGATGCTGGCGCCCCAGGAGACCACGACGCCGTCCGGCCGTGTCACGACCACTGCCTCGATCACGAGGAGAAGGGAACCACGCCGGGGCGTGCGAGGAGGCTTTATCAGGGGGCCAGGCGCACGACCCGCCAGTCCGCCCCCGAGCGCCGGTAGACCAGGCGGTCGTGGAGCCGGCTCGGCCGTCCCTGCCAGAACTCCACGACGTCCGGCACCACGCGGTAGCCGCCCCACGTCGGCGGGACCGGCACCTCGGCGTCGTCCCCGAAGCGCGCGTCGGCCGCGTCGTACGCCGCGGTCAGGTCGTCGCGGGAACCGACCTCCCGGGACTGCGGCGAGGCCCAGGCACCGAGGCGGGAGCCGCGGGGGCGCCGCGCGAAGTACGCCGCGACGTCGGTGTCGTCCAGGGGCACGGCCCGCCCCTCGACACGCACCTGCCGCTCGAGCGGGTGCCAGGGGAACAGGAGCGCGCAGCGGGGCTCGGCCGCGAGCGCGACGCCCTTCCGCGAGGCGGTGTTGGTGAAGAAGCGGAACCCGTCCGGCCCGAAGCCCTTGAGCAGCACCACGCGGCTCGACGGGGCCCCGTCGGGGTCGACGGTGGCGACCACCATCGCGTTGGGCTCGTGGACGCCGGCGGCGGTCACCTCGTCGTACCAGCGTGCGAAGGTCGCGAACGGGTCGGCAGCGAGGTCGGCCTCGTCGAGACCGCCACGGGCGTACTCCTCCCGGAGGTCGGCGAGGTCGCGGTCCGGCAGCGCTGCGCTCATGCTCCCGGACGCTACCGCGACCGTCCATCGGACGCCCCCGTGGCGACCGCTCGGTAACCCCGGGCAGAATGCGTCGGTGGTGCGCCGTGCGCGCGCCCCTCACCGACGAGAAGGAGCCCTCATGACCGAGGTCCACCACGGCCTGGAAGGCGTCGTCGCCTTCGAGACGCAGATCGCCGAGCCCGACAAGGAGGGATCGGCGCTGCGCTACCGCGGTGTCGACATCGAGGACATCGTCGGGCGCGTGCCCTTCGAGAACGTCTGGGGCCTCCTCATCGACGGGGCCTACACGCCGGGCCTCGCCCCCGCGGAGCCCTACAACCTCCCCGTCCACACCGGCGACGTGCGCGTCGACGTGCAGGCCGCGATCGCGATGCTCGCGCCGGCGCTCGGCTTCCGCCAGACCTACGACATCACCGACGAGCAGGCCCGCGAGGACATCGGCCGCCTCGCCGTCATGGTGCTGTCCTACGCCGCGCAGTCGGCGCGCGGCCTCCACCAGCCGGTGGTGCCGCAGAAGATCGTCGACGAGGGCGCGACCCTCGCCGAGAAGTTCCTCATCCGTTGGAAGGGCGAGGCCGACCCCAAGCACGTCAAGGCCATCGACGCCTACTGGTCGAGCGCGGCGGAGCACGGCATGAACGCCTCGACGTTCACCGCCCGCGTCATCACCTCGACCGGCGCCGACGTGGCGGCCGCGTTCTCCGGGGCCATCGGCGCCATGAGCGGCCCGCTCCACGGCGGTGCGCCCTCCCGCGTGCTCGGCATGATCGAGGAGGTCGAGCAGCGCGGCGACGCGCGGGCCTACGTCAAGGAGCTCCTCGACAACGGCGAGCGCCTCATGGGCTTCGGCCACCGCGTCTACCGCGCCGAGGACCCCCGGGCCCGGGGTGCTGCGCCGCACCGCGCGCGAGCTCGACGCGCCGCGCTACCAGGTCGCCGAGGCGCTGGAGCAGGCCGCGCTGGCGGAGCTGCGGGAGCGCCGTCCCGACCGCGTGCTCGAGACCAACGTCGAGTTCTGGGCCGCCATCGTGCTCGACTTCGCCGAGGTACCGGCCCCGATGTTCACGTCGATGTTCACCTGCGCCCGCACCGGCGGCTGGTCGGCGCACATCCTCGAGCAGAAGCGCACGGGTCGCCTGATCCGCCCGTCCGCCGTCTACACCGGCCCGGGCGAGCGCCCGGCCTCCGCCGTCGAGGGCTGGGACGACGCCTGGGGGAAGTGACCCCCCGCTCGTCCCCGGCGACGAGGGACCGACGGCCTCACCGGTACCAGCCGGTGAGGCCGTTGGCCCCGTCCCAGCTGAGCGAGATGTGCACGTGGTCCACGTGGCGCAGCGTCGGCGAGCAGGTGGCGACCGACGAGCACGAGGCGTGGAGGTAGGGCCGCGGCTCGAAGCCGTTCCACGCCGCCCAGATGCGGTCGTTCCAGATGAAGTACATGATCCCCTGCATGCGGGCCCGCGCGTCGGTGTGGCCGTTGACCGTCGCCGTCACCTCGTTGAAGAAGCGGTAGAACTGCTGGCGCTGCTGCGCGTTGCGCGCGTCGATCGCCCAGTCGACGGCCCGGCTCTCCTTGTGCTCCGACTGCCCGCCCTGGTTGCAGGGCCGCGTGATGCCGATGATCCGACCGCCGTAGCGCGCCTTCAGCTGGTCCACGAACGCCCGGGTGCCCTTGCGCACGACGACCGTGCAGGCGGTCTGTGGCTCGTACCGCGCGTAGGGGTCGATCTGGGCCGCCGCGGCCCCGGCCGCCACCAGCGGCACGCCGGGCGTCGCGGCCCGGGCCGTCTGGGTGTCGATGCCGGCGACCAGCGCGGCGAGCGCCAGCACGGCGCCGAGGAAGGTGAGCAGCGCCGAGCGGCGCGGGGCGAGCGTTGCCATGGGAACCTCCGAGTTCGTCCGGGGTCACGTTCGGCGGCCACGCCCGCCACCTGAGCACCCCTTCGGGTGCAATCCGGGCGCCGTCACCCGGGCGGCGTCACCCGAGCGGCGGCGGCTCCGGCACCGGCCGCGTCGTCGCGGCGAGGTACGCCGCGCCCCGGGGCGACACGGCGTACCCGACGTCGAAGCTCTCGGTCAGCCCCAGGTTCTTCAGCTTCCGGACGTCGATCTTGAAGGGGTCGCGCTCGCGGCCGACGGCCGCGGCGAGGTCGGGCGCCCGCCGGTGCGGGTGCGCGCGGACGAGCGCGAGGGTGAGCATCGTCCACGGTCCGTGGCTGCTGGCCCGGTCGAGACGCTCGAGGCGCCGGTCGAGGTCGGCGACGTCCTCGGGCGCGAGGTCCGTGGCGTTGCGCAGCGCGATGCGCGGGTCCTCCCCCGCCCACTCCAGCCCGATGCGGTAGACCCGGTCGTCGCCGTCGTCGGCCGGGGGCCGCAGGCGGCGGCGCAGCTCGTCGGGCGTCGCGAAGCCGGCGGCCGCGGCGTCGGCCGCGTCGACCGCGTGCTCGTCGACCACGTCGACGCTGGTCACGCGCACGACGCCGGCGACCGTGCGGAACTCCGACCCGACGCCCACGTCCGGCCGCCGCCACCGCCGGAACGCGAGCGACACGGAACCGTCGGCGACGCCGTGGGCGACCTTCGGGGGCAGCAGCACGCCCCCATTCTGCGTCGCGGGCGGCCTCAGTCCAGGCGTCTGCCCAGGTAGACCGACTCCGGCGCGTCCTTGTAGTGGCCGTAGGCGGTGACGGGAACGTAGCCGCACGCCGTGTAGAGCGCGACCGCCGCCGGCTGGCGCGTGCCCGTCTCGAGCACGAGACCGTCGTGGCCGGCCGCCCGGGCGGTCTGCTCGAGGTGCGCGAGCACGACCCGAGAGAGCCCCCGGCCGCGGGCCTCGGGCGCGACGTACATGCGCTTGATCTCCGCCGCCCGCTCCAGCCCGAGGTCGTGGACGTCGGGGCGGTCGCGCCAGGCGCCCGTCGCGACGGGCCGATCCGCGTCGTACCCCACGAAGAACCGCCCCGCGGGCGGGTCGAACATCGTCGGGTCGAGCGGGGTCTCGTCGGGCGAGCCGTAGAGCACCGCGTACTCCGCCTGCACGTCCGCCACGAGGCGCAGCGCGTCGGGGTGCGTGAGCCGCACCTGCTCGATCCGCAGGGCCTGCCGTGCCACCGCTGCCCCTCTCGTCCCCGCTGTCGTTTCCCGCTCCCGGCGCGGGCGGTGGGAGACTAGCCCGGTGACGCGTGACCTGCGGATTCCGACCGACCTGCTCCCCGCCGACGGCCGTTTCGGCTCCGGCCCCTCGAAGGTCGCGCAGTCGGCGCTCGACGCCCTGGCCGGACCGGGCAGCGCGCTCATGGGCACGTCCCACCGCCAGGCCCCCGTCAAGAACCTCGTCGCCTCCGTGCAGGAGCGCCTGGCCGCCCTCTTCTCGCTGCCCGAGGACCACCGCGTCGTGCTCGGCGTCGGCGGCTCGACGGCGTTCTGGGACGTCGCGGCGTTCTCGCTCGTGCGCGAGCGCAGCGCCCACGGCGTGTTCGGCGAGTTCGGCGGCAAGTTCGCGACCGCGACGACGGCGGCGCCCTGGCTGGCCGACCCGGCCGTGTTCGACGTCGCGCCCGGCTCGGTGGCGGTCCCCGAGGCCGTCGCGGGGGTCGACGTCTACGCCTGGCCCCACAACGAGACCTCGACGGGCGCCATGGCGCCGGTACGCCGCGTGCCCGGCGCCGACGCGGACGCGCTCGTGGTCGTCGACGGGACGTCGGCCGCCGGCGGGCTGCCCGTCGACGTGCGGGAGACGGACGTCTACTACTTCGCGCCCCAGAAGGGCTTCGCCGCCGACGGCGGCATCTGGTTCGCGCTCATGTCGCCCGCCGCCCTGGCCCGCGTGGACGAGGTGAAGGCGAGCGGGCGGTACATCCCGGCCTTCCTCGACCTCGGGACCGCCGTCGCCAACTCCGCCCAGCACCAGACCCTCAACACCCCGGCCATCGCGACGCTGTTCCTCATGAACGAGCAGCTGGGCTGGATGCTCGAGCACGGCGGCCTCGCGGGCATGGTCGAGCGCACGTCCGCCTCGGCGGCGGTGCTGTACGGCTGGGCCGAGCGGGCGGCGTACACCACCCCCTTCGTCGCCGATCCCACCCACCGCTCCCACGTGGTGGGCACGATCGACTTCACGGGCGGTACGAGCGGGCCGAGCGGGTCCGGCGGGGTCGACGCCGACACCGTCGCGGCGGTGCTGCGCGCGAACGGCGTCGTCGACGTCGATCCCTACCGCAAGCTGGGGCGCAACCAGCTCCGCATCGCCATGTTCCCGGCGATCGACGCGAGCGACGTCGAGGCCCTCACCGCGTGCGTCGACTGGGTCGTCGAGCGGCTCTGAGCTCGCCCCCGGTCGTCAGTCCAGCGCGCTCGCCGCGAACTGCGAGCGGTAGAGCGCGGCGTACGCCCCGTCCGCCGCGAGCAGCTCGGTGTGCGTGCCCTGCTCGACGATCCGTCCCCCCTCCATCACGAGGATGACGTCGGCGTCGCGGATCGTGGAGAGCCGGTGGGCGATGACGAAGGACGTGCGGTCCTCCCGCAGCGCCCCCATCGCCCGCTGCAGCAGCAGCTCGGTGCGCGTGTCGACGGAGCTGGTCGCCTCGTCGAGGATGAGCAGCGCCGGGTCCGCGAGGAACGCGCGGGCGATGGTGAGGAGCTGCCGCTCCCCCGCCGACAGGTTCTCGCCGTTCTCCGTGACGACGGTGTCGTAGCCGTCGGGCAGCGAGGCGACGAACCGGTCGACGTACGTCGCGCGGGCGGCCTCGAGGATGTCGGCGTCGCTCGCGCCCGGGCGTCCGTAGGCGATGTTGTCGCGGATCGTGCCCTCGAACAGCCAGGTGTCCTGGAGCACCATGCCCGCCTGCGCCCGGAGCTCGCGGCGCGACAGCGTGGTGACGTCGACGCCGTCGAGGGTGATGCGGCCGGCGTCGAGCTCGTAGAAGCGCATCACGAGGTTGACGAGCGTCGTCTTGCCGGCGCCGGTCGGCCCCACGATCGCCACGGTCTCGCCGGGGCGCGCCACGAGCGACAGGTCCTCGATGAGGGGGCGGTCGGGGTCGTAGGCGAAGGCGACGTGCTCGAAAGCGACCTCGCCGCGCCCCCGCGCGCCGACGCCGGCCCGCCCGGCTCCACCCACCTCGCCGACCACCGACGCGTCGGCCTCCTCCTGGGCGTCGAGCAGCTCGAAGACGCGCTCGGCCGACGCGACGCCCGACTGCAGCAGGTTCATCATCGAGGCCACGGTGGTGAGGGGCTGGTTGAACTGGCGGGAGTACTGGACGAACGCCTGCACGTCGCCGATCGTGATGGCGCCGGCAGTCACCCGGAAGGCGCCGACGACGGCGACGACCACGTAGGAGACGTTGCCGATCAGCATCATGACCGGCATGAGGAGCCCCGATACGAACTGCGCCCGGTACGACGCGTCGTAGAGCTGGTCGTTCTGCTCGGCGAACGTCGCGTTCACGGCGTCCCGCCGGCCCATCACGGTGACGAGCGCGTGCCCCGAGATCGACTCCTCGACGTGGGCGTTGAGGGAGCCGGTGCGCCGCCACTGCGTGACGAACTGCGGCTGGCTGCGCTTCATCACGGCCCCCGTCAGCACGAGGGAGACCGGCACGGCGACGAGCGCGACGAGCGCCAGCAGCGGCGAGATCCACAGCATCATGCCGAGGATGCCGACGACGGTGAGGAGCGAGGTCAGCAGCTGGCTCATCGTCTGCTGCAGCGTCTGCCCGACGTTGTCGATGTCGTTGGTGACCCGGCTCAGCAGCTCGCCGCGCGGGGCCTTGTCGAAGGTCGCGAGCGGCATCGCGTGGATCTTGCGCTCGACGTCGGCGCGGAGCGTGCGGATCGTGCTCTGCACGACGTCGTTGAGCAGGTAGCCCTGGAGCCACGCGAGCAGCGCGCCGACGACATAGACCCCCAGCACGATCAGCAGGGCCTGGCCGACGGCGTCGAAGTCGACGCCCCGGCCCGGCACGAGGTGGCGCATGCCCTCCACGAGGTCGGCGACCGAGCCCTGCCCCGACGCGCGCAGCGCCGCGACGGCCTGCTCCTGCGTCTGCCCGGCCGGGAGGTCCCGCCCCACGAGCCCGGCGACCACGAGGTCGGTCGCCCGGCCCAGCAGGTAGGGCCCCAGCGACGTGGCCGTCACGCTGCCGACGGCGAAGAGCGCGACGAGCGCGGCCTTCGCGCGGTGGGGCCGCATCCGGCCCACGAGACGACGGGCGGAGGGCACGAAGTCCATCGCCTTCTCGCCGGCGCTCATCTGGCCGGCCGGGCCCGGGCCGCGCTGCGGCACCGCGATGCGCTCGGTGGCGGTGATCTCCCCGGTGTCCTTGCGCTCGCTCACGCCGCCTCCTCCGCGCTCAGCTGGGAGGCGACGATCTCGGCGTACGTCGCGCAGGAGTCCACGAGGTCGTCGTGGCGTCCCGCGCCGACGAGGCGTCCGTCCTCGAGCACCAGGATGAGGTCGGCCTCGCGGATGGTGGAGACGCGCTGCGCGACGACGAGCACGCAGGACTCCGTCGTCCACGGCCGGAGGCCGGCGCGGAGCCGGGCGTCGGTGGCGAGGTCGAGCGCCGAGAACGAGTCGTCGAAGAGGTAGATCTCGGGGCGGCGCACGAGGGCGCGGGCGATGGACAGCCGCTGGCGTTGGCCCCCCGAGAAGTTGGTGCCGCCCTGGGCGACCGGCGCGTCCAGGCCGTCGGGCAGCGCGGCGACGAAGTCCCGCGCCTGCGCGACCTCGAGCGCCTCCCACAGCTCGCCGTCGGTGGCGTCGGGCTTGCCGTGCCGCAGGTTGCTGGCGATGGTGCCGCTGAAGAGGAAGGCCCGTTGCGGCACGAGGCCGATGCGCTCCCACAGGGCGGCGGGATCCAGCCGGCGCACGTCGACGCCGTCGATGCGCACCGCGCCCTCCGTGACGTCCATGAGCCGGGCGACGAGGTCGACGAGCGTCGTCTTGCCCGAGCCCGTGGAGCCGATGACGGCGACGGTCTCGCCCGGGCCGGCCCGGAACGACACGTCCGCGAGGACCGGGCTCTGGGCGCCCGGGTGGGTGAACCCCACCCCGTCCAGCTCGAGCTCGGCGTGGCCCGACACGACGGTCACCGGCTGCTCCGGCGGCAGCACGCTCGTGCTGGTGTCGAGCACCTCGGCGATGCGGTCGGCGCAGACCGCGGCGCGCGGGATCTGCATGAGCATGAAGGTGCCCATCATCACCGACATGACGATCTGCATGAGGTAGGCCAGGAAGGCCGTGAGCTGGCCGACGCCGAGGTCGCCGGAGTCGACGCGGTGGCCGCCGAACCAGATGACGGCGACCGAGGCCACGTTGACGATGAGCATGACGACGGGGAACAGCGTGGCGAGCCAGCGCCCGGCGCGGATCGACACCTGGGTCAGCTGCTCGTTGGCGTCGGCGAACCGGTCGGTCTCCTCGGGCTCGCGCACGAAGGCCCGCACGACGCGGATGCCGGTGATCTGCTCGCGCAGGACCCGGTTGACGCCGTCGATGCGTCCCTGCTGGGCGCGGAAGCTCGGCACCATGCCCCGCACGACGATGCCGACGGCGACGAACATGGTCGGCACCACGACGGCGAAGATCCACGAGAGGCCGACGTCGGTGTGCAGCGCCATCGCGATGCCGCCGACCATCATGATCGGCACCGAGATGGCGATGCTGCAGGTCATCAGCGTCAGCATCTGCACCTGCTGCACGTCGTTGGTGACGCGGGTGATGAGGGACGGCGCCCCGAACTGGCCGACCTCCCGGCCGGAGAAGCCGGTGACGCGGCTGAACAGGGCGCCCCGGAGGTCGCGACCCACGCTCATGGCGACCCGCGCCGAGAACCACACGGCCGCGACCTGGCAGGTGGTCTGGCCGAGGCAGACGACGAGCATGACGACGCCGATGCGCAGCACGTGGCCCGTGTCGCCCTGCACGACGCCGTCGTCGATGATCGTCGCGTTGAGGTTGGGCAGGTAGAGCATCGCGCCCGTGGAGCCGAGCTGCAGCAGCGCGATGGCGAGCAGCCGGGCCCGGTAGGGCTGCAGGTGCTCGCGGAGCAGGCGGAAGAGCATGGTCACGCGCTCCTGTCGGGGGTGGTCGTGGTGGGCGCGAGCGTGCCGCGGAGGACGACGGCGACGATCTCCTCCGCCGTCAGCGGCTCGTCGGCCGAGAGGTGCGGGTGGCTGCCGGAGAAGGTGAGGAGGCGGAGCATCCGTGCCACCTCGCGCGGCGGCACGCGGAAGGCGTCGGCGTCCGGCTCCACGAGCTCGACGACCGCCTGCAGCGAGCGCCGCCGCGCGGCGAGCGCGTCCTCGTCGTCGTGCCGGGAACGCCGCGGCGGTCCCTGGATGCCGAGTGCCGTCATGACGCCGAAGATCTCCCGGAAGCGACCCTGCACGACCGTCGTCGCGGCGACGAGGCGCGGCTCGAGCGGCAGCGAGCGGTCGACCGCCTCGAGCTCCTCGAGGAACCGGGTCGGGTCGAGCGCCGCGTCGAGCACCGCGTCGAGCAGGTCCTCCTTCGTCGGGAAGACCCGGAACACGGTGCCCTCCGCGACGCCGGCCGCCTCGGCGATCTGGCGCGTCGTCGCGGACTGCCCCCGCTCGAGGATGAGCGGCACCGCCGCCTCGAGGATCGTGCGGCGGCGTTCGTCGGGCGCCATCGGCGTCGCTCGGGGGCTCACGATCGACCAGCCTAGTGAGTGAGCACTCACTCAGACAAGCTGGCGCGGACCTGCTCGGCGGTCGCGGCGTCGTGGGCCACGATGCGCGCCTCCTCGACGGCCGTCGGCGTGCCGGCCAGCGTCGCGACGGCACAGTCGATCGCGTCCTGCCGCGGCCAGCCGTAGATCCCCGCGCTCACCAGGGGGAACGCCACCGTGCGGGCCCCGAGCTCGTCGGCCACGGCGAGGGCCCGCGCGTAGCAGGAGACGAGCAGCGCACGGTCCGTCTCCCCCGCCGCGTGGTTGGGCCCGACGACGTGGACCACCCAGCGCGCCGGCAGGTCCCCCGCGGTCGTCCAGCCGGCATCCCCCGTCGCGAGGCCGTGCGGGAACCGGCGGCGGCAGTCCTCGAGCACCGCCGGCCCGCCCGCCCGGTGGATCGCGCCGTCTACCCCGCCCCCGCCCCGCATGCGGCGGTTCGCGGCGTTGACGACGGCATCGACGTGCTGCTGCGTGATGTCGCCCTGGACGACGGTGACCTCGGCGTACCCCATCTCCCGACCGTACGCCGCGGCGCGAGGCCCGCCCCGAAATGGGACGTCGGGGCAGGCCCCGCGCGGTCGGCCCCGCCCCAGCCGCACAGTTCTGCGTCCCCCGGGGGCGCCCGGCGTCGACCGGCGTGCCCCGCGCCGTACCGGAGCAGGAGAGTGCGCGGGCCCTGCGGCGCCGGGGAGGAAAACGCGGACCGGACGGGCCGCGGGATCGGCGTGTCGCGCTCTCGGGTCCGCGTGTTCTTTCCCCCGGTCCCGAGCCGGTCCGCGTTTTCTTCTCAGGTCCGAGCCCGTCCGCGTTTTCCTCGACCCGATGCCGAGCCCGGAACTGGGACGCCGGGGCAGGCCCCGCGCGATCGGACCCGCCCCGACCGCACAGTTCCGGATCCGGTCCGGGCGACGTCACGAGGACGCCGACGAGATCGCCCACCGTTGGCCTCAGGTCCCCGCTGGCTCGGCCGATGGTCGCACCATGACCGCTCTCCCCACACGCCGTACCGTCCTGCGCACCGCCGTCTGGACCGTGCCCGCCGTCTCCGTCGTCGTCGCCGCGCCTGCCTTCGCCGTCTCGGTCGGCGCGACCACCGGCATCGCCTACGTCGGGGGCAGCCTGACCCGGACCCGGTACGACGCCAGCGGGTGGCTCCTCGAGGTGTTCCTCGAGGTCACGCCCGCCACGGCCCTCCCGACCTTCAGCTACTCGCTCGCAGGTGGCCCCGTCGCCACCTTCCAGGGCGTGGACCCCAGGCAGGACTGGGGTCCGGGCACCTACCAGTGCTACGCCGACGGTCTCGAGGGCAGCTGGTCGCGGGGACAGACGGTGAGCGCCACGTTCTTCGTGGCGGGCCTCTCCACGGTCGCCACGATCGACGTCTACGACGACTGGGACGGAAGCACCGGCATCCCCGGCGGCGGCGACGACTGGGGCATCTGAGCCGACCGGGCCCGACCTACCCCAGCAACCGCAGCGTGGCCCGCTCCAGCGCCGCCTGCCGGGCGTCGACGTCGTCGGCGTGCTCGCGGTCGGCGCGCCGGAGGGCCGCCGCGATCGTGCGGCCGTTCTCGTACGCCGTGACCACGCGCGGGTCGACGTAGGAGCTCCGCGCGAGGGTCGGGGTGTTGCCGAGGAAGGCCGCGACCTCCTTCATCGTGCCGCTGACGGCCCGCTTGCGGGACGCCGCCGTCTCCCCCGGCTCCTCGGTGCGGGCGAGGGCCACGGCGGCGAGGACCGTGGCGTGCCAGGTGCGGAAGTCCTTCGCGGTGGCCTCGATGCCCGTGGTGACGCGCACGTAGTCGTTGACCAGCGCGGGCAGCACGGAGCGCCACTGCCGCACCTCCTTGTAGGCGAGCAGGCGCGGGTCCTCGGCCCGGCGGCGGCGCATCATCGCGATCGCGGCCACGACGGCGGTGTCGTCGATGTGGATCTCGTGGTCGACGCCCGACTTGCCCGTGAACCGGAAGACGAGCGCCTCCCCGGCGCGCCGGACGTGCCGCCGCTCGAGCGTGGTGAGGCCGAAGCTGCCGTTCTCGTCGGCGTACACGTCGTTGCCGATGCGGAAGTAGCCGAGGTCGAGGAGGCGCACGGCCGTGGCCGCGGCCCGCGGCTCCGGCATGCCGTCCAGCCCGAGGTGGCCGACGACGACGGAACGCGCACGGGCGAGGGACGCGCCGAACTCGACCATCCGCGCGAACTTCTCCGCGTCGCGCTTCTCGCGCCAGGCGGGGTGGTAGAGGTACTGCCGCCGTCCGGCGTCGTCCGTGCCGACCGCCTGCAGGTGGCCGTTGTCGTGCGGCGTGATCCACACGTCCTTCCACGCCGGCGGGATCACGAGGGCCTCGACGCGCTCCCGGGCCCGGTCGTCGAGCCGCTCCCCGTGCTCGTCGCGATAGCTGAACCCCCGGCCGGCGCGCACCCGCGTCCACCCGGGCTGGTCGGGTGAGGTTCGGCGGAGTCGCGGCACCTCACGACCCTAGCCAGCCCCGACCAGCCCCCACCAGGACTGCCTCAGGAACGCCGCGAGCCCCGCGCCAGGGTGACCGCCAGGACGAGCAGCACGACCCCGCCGGCGCCACCGACGATCCAGGGCAGCCACCCCGGCCCGTCGTCGGCCGGGTCGACGGCGGGATCGGCGTCCGCGCCCCCGTCCGGGGTGTCGGTGGAGCCGGCGTCCGGGGACTCCGGCGCCATCGCCGCGCTCACGTCCGCCGGCAGCGCGACCCGGAGCACCGGCGTGCGCGGACCCTCCGTGGTCAGCAGCACCGCCCCGGGGTCGTCGGGGTCGACGGCGATCCCCTCCCCCTGCGGCTGCTCCGGCAGGTCGAAGCTCCCGACCTCGGTGAGCCCCGGGTAGGTGTAGACGGCGGCCGCACCGTAGTTGCGCACCACCAGGTGCCGACCGTCGGGGAAGAACGCCGCGTCGGTCGCCACGCCGAGCGCCGGCGCCAGCGGCTCGAGCACGTTCACCTGACCTGCCACGAGCTGCTCGGGCGCCGCGTAGAAGCTGCCACCGAGCACGCCCTTGCTCACGACGAGCAGCTGGTCGGTGCCGGGCACGACGAGCACCGACTCCGCGTCGCGCGGACCATCGGCGTACTGCAGCTCGTAGCGCGCGGGCTCCACCGTCGCGTCCTCCCAGCCGACCGGCACGCGGAGCACCTCGACGCTGTCCCGCACCGCGCGGTTGTCCCCGATGTCGCCGACCCAGACCTCGGAGGCGGCCTCCCCGTCGACGTACGCCGGGGCGACGGCCTCGACGTCGACCGGGTCGGGCGTCCACGAGGTGACGCCGACGGTGTCGCCCGTCGCGGGGTCGACGGCGAACACGCGGCCGCTGTCCCCCGAGTCGTTGACGGTCACGAACCGCCCACCGACGACCGCGAGGCCGCTGGACTCGACGATGTCCGGGTCGGTGAAGCTCACCACCTCGGTGCCCTCCTCCGCCGTGGAGGCGGGCGTCGCCGCGGCACCGGCCGCGAACGGGAGGGCGACCGCGGCGGTCACCAGGGCGCGGAGCAGCACCGGTCTCACCGGTCCCCGGCGACGCCCGTGGAGCCCTCGGCCAGCAGCTCCGCCAGGCGGGGTCGGATCCCCCAGGTGGCGACCAGCTCGTCGTACTCCTTGCGCACCGCGCCGCCCCTCACCGGCGACCCCGTGCGCACCGCGCGGAGCAGGGTGTTGCGCGGCGTGTGCTGGCTCTCCACGAACTGCACGACCTCGACCCGGTAGCCCGACAGCCGCATCAGCGAGGCGCGCAGCCCGTCGGTCAGCGTGTCGGCGAACCGCTCGCGGAGGATGCCGTGGCGCGTGAGCACCTGGTACGGCGCGGGCGTCGGCGCCTTGCGCAGCTGGGCCGCCACGTCGTGGTGGCAGCAGGGCGCCGCGAGCACGAGCGCCGCCTCCCAGTCGACGGCCCGGGCGAGCGCCTCGTCGGTGGCGGTGTCGCAGGCGTGGAGCGCGAGCACCACCTCGGGCCGCTCGGGCAGCAGCGCACCGAGGTCGGCGTCCGCGATCGACCCGACGACGAACTCGAGCTCGTCGCCCACGCCGAGCCCGGCCGCCACGGCCGTGCTGTGCTCGCGGGACTGCTCCTTCACGTCCACGCCGACGAGGTGCACCGGCAGCCCGCGGACGTGGCTGAGGAAGCGGTGCGCGGCGAAGGTCAGGTAGGCGTTGCCGCAGCCCAGGTCGACCATCCGCAGCGGTTCCTCGGCGGTCGGACGGCGCAGGTGGCCCTTGGCGATCGCGTCGACGACCGCCGTGTCGAGGAGCCGGCAGAACTCCTCGACCTGGCGCAGCTTCGCCTGCCGCGTCGGCTTGACCCGGCCCTCGGCGTCGGAGATCCCGAGGGCCACCAGCACCGGGTCGCCCGGCTCCAGCAGCCGGTCCTTGTCGCGGTCGTGCCCGCGCTCGGCCTCGACCGCCTGCGCGCGCTCCGTCGTGTGGACGACCGCCTCGAGCCGCTTCGTGACCCGCACCTGGTGCTGCTGGGTCGTCGTGTCGACGTGCCAGTTCGCGAACGGCTCGTCGAGCAGCGCGTCCACCACCTCGCGCGCCTCGGCGGACCCGGCGGCGTGGTTGGCGGTGTGGGCCTGGGTCGCGTCGTACCGGGTCACCTGCAGGTGCCGCCCCGCCTTGAGGTCGACGTAGCGCAGCTCGACCCGCCGCCACGCCGGGGTCGTGCCCTTCTGGCGCCCCGAGCCCACGGCGCGCACCAGCGCGTCGGGGTCGAGGAGGTGGGCACGCATCCGGGTAAGGACGCGGAGGAGGGGCTCGGTCACGGCTCGGCTCTCGGGTGGGGCTGGCTCAGATGATCGCCGCCACCACGACGACGACGATCAGGGCCACCAGGGCGACGGGGATGACGAGGCGGCGGTGGCGGGGGTTCACAGGGGCCGATTCTAGGACCCGTCAACCAGCGTCGGGCCAGGCGCCGCGGGTGTACTGGGCCGGGTACGGCGCGGAACGGCGCCCCACGCCCAGCTCCGCCGCCGCGCGGAGCGGCCAGGCCGGCTCGCGCAGGGCGACCCGGGCCAGCAGCACGACGTCGGCCAGCCCGGTGGCGAGGATCTCCTCGGCCTGGTCCGGGTCGGTGATCTCACCGACGGCGCCGACGGGGAGACCGGCCGAGCGCACCTGGGTCGCGAACGGCACCTGGTAGCCCGGCCCCGCCGTGATCTCCTGCCGCGCGTCGAGGCCCCCGCTCGACACGTCGACGAGGTCGACCCCGTGCTCGGCCAGCACCGCGGCGAGCCGCGTCGACTCCTCCGGCGTCCAGCCGCCCTCGACCCAGTCGGTCGCGGAGAGCCGCACCAGCACCGGCTTCTCCTCCGGCCACGCGGCGCGGACGGCGTCGACGACCTCCACCACGAGGCGGATGCGGTTCTCGAACGAGCCGCCGTAGGCGTCCGTCCGCTGGTTCGCCAGCGGCGAGAGGAACTGGTGGAGCAGGTAGCCGTGCGCGGCGTGCACCTCGACCACGTCGAACCCGGCCTCGTGCGCCCGGCGCGCACCGTCGCCGAACGCCGTCACGACGGCCGCGATCTCGTCGGTGGTCATCTCCCGCGGCTCGGCGAACCCCTCGTACGCCGACGCGCTCGGCCCCAGCGTGGTCCAGCCGCCCTGGTCGAGCGGGACCGAGCCGCGGCCCCGGCCCGAGCCGTCCTGACCGCCGCGCCACGGCGCCCACGTCGACGCCTTGCGCCCCGCGTGGGCGAGCTGGATGCCGATGGGCGTCGAGCCGTGCGGCGACCAGGTGTGGGCGAAGTCGGTGATGCGGCGCCACGCAGCGGCCTGCTCGTCGTTCCAGATGCCCGTGTCCTCCGGGCTGATCCGACCCTCGGGCACCACCGCGGTGGCCTCCGTGAGCACCAGCCCGAACCCGCCCGTCACCCGGGCCCCGAGGTGGGCGAGGTGCCAGTCGTTCGGCATCCCGTCGGTGGCCGAGTACTGGCACATCGGCGCCAGCCACACCCGGTTGGGGACGGTGACGGAGCGCAGGGTCGTGGGCGTCAGGAGCAACGGCGTCGTGGAGGAGGTCACGACGGGGTTGAACAGGGACCCGCCGGCCCTTGTTCCGCGACCGTCCTCGCTGCCGCCTCAGACCCGCGAGGCCAGCAGCTCCGCGAGGTGCAGCGCCGGCACGTCGGCGAGGTCGTCGAGCTGGATCTTGCAGCTCATGCCGTCCGCCAGCACCACGGTCTCGGGGTCGCTCGCGTAGGCCGCCCGCACCGCCGGGAGCAGCTGCGTCTCCGCGACCGCCACCGAGACCTCGTAGTGCCCCTGCTCGACGCCGAAGTTGCCGGCGAGGCCGCAGCAGCCGCCGACCCGCGTGACGCTCGCCCCGGCCGCCTTCAGCAGCCGCTCGTCGGCCTCCCAGCCGAGGATCGACGCCTGGTGGCAGTGCGGCTGCGCGACCACGTGCGTGCCGGTGAGGTCGGGCAGCGTGACCCGGCCGTCGGCCACGAGGCCCGCGACCAGCTCACCGAACGTGCGCACGCCCGCCGCGACCGCCGCCGCCTCGGGGGCGTCGCTCAGCTCCTCGAGGTCGGAGCGCAGCGTGGCCGTGCACGAGGGCTCGATCCCGACGACGGGCACCCCGGACGCGACGTACGGCGCCAGCGTCGCCGCCGTGCGCCCCGCGATCCGCCGGGCGGCGTCGAGCTGGCCGGTCGTCACCCAGGTGAGGCCGCAGCAGGCGCGCTCGTCGATGACGCGCACCGTCAGGCCCTGTGCCTCGAGGAAGCGCACGGCCGCCAGGCCGCTCGCCGGGAGGAAGTGGTTGGTGAACGAGTCGGCCCAGATCCACACGTCCGGCTGCTCGACCGACCCGAGCCGACCGGCCGCACCGTCGGCGCGGGCCGAGCGTCGCAGGGTGCGCCCGGCGAACTGCGGCAGGCTGCGCCGCTGGTCGACGCCCGCGACCGCGCGGGCCACCTTGGCGATCGGCCCGGCCTTCAGCGAGGCGTTGGCCAGGCCCGCGACCGGCGTGGTCAGGCGTGCCCACATCGGCAGCTTGCCGAGCACGTAGTGGCTGCGGGGCCGCCGCTTCCCCGCGTAGGTCTGGTGGAGCACCTCCGACTTGTACGTCGCCATGTCGATGCCCGTCGGGCAGTCGTTGGCGCACCCCTTGCAGGCCAGGCAGAGGTCGAGCGCCTCGTGGACCGCCGGGTCGGCGACACCCTGCACGAGGTCGCCGGTCATCGCCTCCTGCAGCACGCGGGCCCGGCCGCGCGTGGAGTCCTTCTCGTCGCGGGTCGCCGCGTAGGACGGGCACATCACGCCCGTCCCCGTGCCGGCGCCACCGCCGACGACGCACTTGCCGACACCCGTGCACCGGTGCACCGCGTCGCCCATCGAGCCACCGTCGTGGGTGAAGCGCAGGAGCGGCAGCGGCTCGCGGGCCCGGGGCCGCGAGGTGCGGAGGTCGGCGTCGAGCGGCGCCGGGTCGGCGATGTTGCCCGGGTTGAGCACGCCGAGGGGGTCGCAGATCGCCTTGACCTCGCCGAAGAGGCGGATGGCCTCGGCGTCGTACATCGTGCTCAGCAGCTCCGAGCGCACCCGCCCGTCGCCGTGCTCGCCCGACAGCGACCCGCCGTACGTCGCGAGCGTCGCCGCCGCGGCCTCCATGAATCCGCGGAAGACGCCGCGCCCCTCCTCGATCGAGGCGGACCCGTGGACGAGCGGGAAGTCGATGCGCACGTGCACGCAGCCGTCGCCGAAGTGGCCGTAGGGCACGCCGTCGAGGCCGAACTGCTTGAGGAGGCCGTCGAAGTCGCGCAGCCAGGCGCCGAGGTGCTCCGGCGGGACCGCCGAGTCCTCCCAGCCCGAGTACGCCGGCGTGGCGAGCGACCGCCCGGCCAGGCCGGCCCCGTCCTCGCGGATGCGCCACAGGGCGGCCGCCTCGGCGGGATCGAGCACGACACGGGCCTCGAGCGCGCCGGAGTCGGCGATGACCCGGGCGAGCAGCGCCTCCGTCTCGGCGAGCGACTCCCCGGTCACCTCCGCGAAGAGCCAGCCGGCGCCCCGCGGCAGCGCAGGGACGGCCTTGCCGGCCCCGCGCACGAGGTCGACGATGCGCGCGTCGAGGCCCTCGCAGGCCACGAGCGGGTGTGCCAGCAGCGCCGGGACGGCGTCGGCGGCCTCGATCATCGACGGGTAGCCCAGCACCGCCATCGTGCGCGCCGGCGCGTCGCGCACCAGCCGGACCGTGGCCTGGGTGATGACGCCGAGCGTGCCCTCCGAGCCCGTCAGGAACCGGTCGAGCCGGCGTCCGTTCTCGGGCAGGAGGTGCTCCATCGAGTAGCCGGACACCTGGCGGCCGAAGCGCCCGAACTGGGTGCGGATCGGGGCGAGGTGGGCACCGGCGAGGCGGTCCAGCGCGGCGGGCACGTCGCCCGGGCCGACCGCGCCGGCGAGCCCGCCCGGACCGAGGGCCAGGGTGTCCCCCGTGCCCATCACGACGGACATCGCCTCGACGTTGTCGACCATCCGGCCGTAGCCCAGCGCCCGCGAGCCGCAGGCGTTGTTGCCGATCATGCCGCCGATCGTGCAGCGGGTGTGGGTCGACGGGTCGGGGCCGAAGCGCCAGCCGACCGCCGTCGCCGCCTTCTGCAGGACGGCGTGGATCGTGCCGGGCTGCACGACCGCGGTGCCCGCCTCCGCGTCGACGTCGAGCACCCGGTTGAGGTGCTTCACCGTGTCGACGACCAGGCCGGGACCGACCGCGTTGCCGGCGATCGACGTGCCCGCCCCGCGCATGGTCAGCGGCACCCGCAGCTCACGGGCGACGTCGACGACCGCGGCCAGCTCGTCGGGGTGCTGCGGCCGCACGACGGCCTGGGGCACGACCCGGAAGAGGGAGGCGTCCGTCGAGTACGCCGCCCGCGTCACGGTGGAGGCGTCCACGTCGCTGACGCCCCGGCGGGCCAGGGCCGCCAGCACGTCCTCCGTCGCCACGCCCGACCCGTCCGTCGCGCTCCCCGGGCTCCGCGAGCTCGTCGTCTCCACCGTCACCCCTCCATTGTGGAGCCCCCCACCGACGATCCGGCCCGCAGGCTCCCCTTCGTCCACAGGGCGGTCGCCGCGAGGTGGACCCGAGGCGGACCGGCGGGGCCGGGATCACGCATGGGCCGCGGCCCCCGGGCAACCGGAGGGGCACCCCGTCCGCTCCCTCCCAGGAGGCCCCGTGCCCCTCACCGCTCCCGTCCGCCGCGTCACCTCCACCGTCACCTCCACCGTCGCTTCCGCCGCCGGCGGCGCCCTCGCCGCGGCCACCGGCACGATCGCGGCGCTGCGGCCGGCCGCCCAGCCGCTGCACCCGGCGGGCACCGTCGCGGCCGGCACCCTCGTGACCACGGCGGCGGAGGACGACGGACGACCCACGACGGGGGTGGACCTCCTCGACCGCCGGGCCGAGCTGCTCGTCACCGCGCGGCTCTCCCGCGCCGTGGGCCTGCCCGCGCCGGTGCCGGACATCTGGGGTCTCGCGCTGCGCCTGACCGCGGACGGCGAGACCGGCGACGTGCTCCTCGCCAGCACCGGGTGGAACGGCCCGCTGCGCTTCCTGCTGGCACCCCGCCGCGAGGGAGCCGCTCGTCCGCTCACGACGCTGCTGCCCTACCGCACGCCCGCCGGGCCCCTCGTGATCGGGGCGTGGCCGACCGCAGGCGAGCAGGGCAACGCCTGGACGCTCTCGTGGGCCCGCGGTGCGGGCGCCTGGCACGCCTTCGGGCGCCTCGAGCTCGACCGCCACGTGGGTGACGACCTCGACGGTCCCGACGACGAGCTCGAGCTCGACCCCGTGCTCCACCAGGTGCCGGGGCTGGCGCAGTACCCGGCGCTGGCCCGCCTGCGGCTGCCGTCCTACCGGGCGGCGCGCGCCAGCCGCTAGGGGGCCGTCACCTCACGTCACCAGTGCTCCATCGACGCGCGCAGCACGCCGGCCAGGTCCTCCTCGGTGATGTCGCGGGGCGCCGTGGCGAGCAGCCGCTGCTGGGCCCACGCGCCCTCGACGAGCGCGTCGACGTCGCTCTCGCCGAACCCGACGGCCGCGAGCCCGTTGGGGATCCCGACGTCGCGCATGATCGAGGCGAGCACGGCGGGGAGCCGGTCGGGGCCGTCCGGCGCGGAGACCGCGCCGTGCGGGTCGAGCAGCCGCGCGGCCGCGAGGTGCCGTGTCGGCGAGGCCTCGAACGTGAGCCGGAAGGCCTCCGGCGCCGTCAGCGAGACCGCCATGCCGTGCGGCACCATCGGCGCACGGTCGCCGTCGTGGTCGACGTAGTCGTCCGGGCGGTAGCCGCGCACGCGCCCGGCGATCGGGTAGGCGCAGGCGTGGGGCACGTGCACACCGGCGTTGCCGAAGCCGAGACCGGCGAAGGTCGCCGCCATCGCCATCTGCTCGCGCACCGTGCGGGCCTCGCTCGGGTCCTCCCCCGACCGCGCGGCGTTGACCGCGGCCCGGAACGACGAGGCGAGGAGCGACATCGCCTTCTCGCTCCAGGCGTCGGAGATGGGGTTCGAGCCGCAGTAGGGCACCCGCTGCTCGGGCCGCTTCGCGGGCTGGTCGGCGTACCAGCGGGCCGTGTAGCTCTCGAGCGCGTGCGAGAGGATGTCCATGCCCGAGCTGGCCGTGACCATCGCGGGCTGCGTCAGCGTCAGGTCGGGGTCGACGACCGCCATCGTCGGTCGCAGCCGGGCGTGGCTGATGCCGGTCTTCACCTCCAGCGCCAGCACGTCGAGCACGCAGATCGTCGTGGACTCGGCCCCCGTGCCGGTGGTCGTGGGCACCGCGACGAGCGGCAGCAGCGGGTGCTGCGGGGCCTGCGCCCGCCCGACGGGCGCGTTGACGTAGTCCATGAGGTCACCCGGGTTGGTGACGAGCAGGTTGACCGCCTTCGCGGTGTCGATCGACGAGCCGCCGCCCACGGCGATGATGGCGTCGAACGGTCCCTCCGCGCGGCCGAACTCGACGGCCTCGATCATCGAGGCGTCCGTCGGCTCGACCCGCGCCCGGTCGAAGACGACGACCTCGGCGCCGGTCGCCGCCGCGACCTGCTCGGCGATGCGCGCCGGATGGCCCGTGGCCGCGACCCCGGGATCCGTCACCACGAGCACGCGGCGCACCCCGTAGGACAGGAGATCGTGCCCGATCTCGGCCGAGGCGCCGGAGCCCATCTTGAGCGCGGGCGCGGCGTAGGTGAACACGGTCTCCGTCGACGTGGCCATGACCACAACCTAGCCCCGCGGGCCTGGGCCTGTCAGAGGCCGAGCGCGAAGAGCACCGTGTCCCGCACGTCGAGCGTGCCCCCGAGCACGTCGGCGACGGGCACCCACGCGGCCGCGTCGGTCGTGCCGCCGACGTCGACGACGCGCGGCTCGTCCCCGCCGTCGACCGGGCGCGCGGCGTACAGCAGGTGGACGCCGTGGAAGTCCTCGGTGCCGCCGTGCGGCGCCGTGCCGACGAAGTGCGTGTCGTGGACCCCGAGGACGTTCCCGACCTCGACGACCACGCCCGTCTCCTCCGCGACCTCCCGCGCGACCGCGGACACCGGCGACTCGCCGTGCTCCACGCCGCCCCCGGGGAGCGTCCACGACCCGGGGTGGGGTCCGCGCACCGAGTTGCGGGTGAGCAGCACCTCGTCGTGGCCGGGGTCGTCGGGACCCGTGCCCGTGGCGAAGCGCCGCACCACGGCGTACGCCGCGACGCGCTGGCGCCGGGACGGCAGCACGTCCGCGAGCGCCTCCAGCACCATCGGCACGACCGGCACGGTCCCGGAGGTCACGGCGGCCAACGGCACCCAGGCCGCGTCCATGGTCGAGCCGTCGACCTCCACCACGTGGGGCGGGGGCGCGTCCGGGGCCACGCGGCCCTCGTAGACGATCCGCAGCGCGTGCGCGTCGACCCGACGGCCGTCGCGCCACACGCCGGGCAGGTGGGCCGAGTAGACGCGGGCGGTGTCGCCCACCTCCGCCTCGAGGCCCGTCTCCTCCCGCACCTCGCGCACCACCGCGTCGCGCGGGTCCTCGCCGTGGTCGAGGCCGCCGCCCGGGAGGGTCCACAGCTCGTCCTTCGTCACCCGCTGCGCCAGGCGGCTCAGCAGGATCGCGCCGTCGCGGACGATCACGGCGTAGGCCGCGACGCGCTGGCGACGGGGAAGGGAGCTCACCCCTCCAACCTAGCGCCCGCCCCCGGCCCCCAGGTCGGCCACACCGCGCTCCGCGGCACCGAGTCGAGCTCACGGGCCTCGGTCGGGGTCAGGGCGTGGCCGCCGAGGTGGGCGGGGTACCAGGGCGCGTGCTCCCCCGGCCGCGGCCGGTGGTGCGGGCGCCGCTGCAGCTCCTCGAGGAGGTCCGTGATGCGGTAGCCGAGCGCCGTGGTCACCTCGGTCAGGTCGTCCCCCGGCGCCACGTGCCGCGGCGGGTCGAGGTGGATGTCCACCACCCGCCCGTGCCGGCTGAAGTCCGGACCCGGCTCGGTCCCCCACGGGGTGCGTCCGACCGTCCAGATGCGCTGCGCACCCCACATGGCGCCCGCCACGAGCGGCGCGCCCGTGTCCCGGGCCAGCGCCGCCGCTCCCCGCATGAGGGCGCGCACCGTGAACGAGTAGGAGATCCCCGCCTCCGGGAACAGTCCCACCACCTCGCCCTGCTCCAGCAGCCGCCGCGCCTGCAGGTAGGCCCCCGCGGGAGCGTCGCGGTCGACCGGCACGTGGTGCATGCGGTCCAGGGCCCAGCCGGCCGGGGTGTGCCACATCGGCTCCCGGCAGAGGAAGCGCGGCATCCGTCCCCGCTCGACCGCGGGCACGCCGAGGAACAGGAAGTCCAGGTACGACGCGTGGTTGGCCACCAGCAGCGCGGGGCCGTCGACGGGCACGTGCTCGGCGCCCTCCGTCCGCACGTCGAGGCGCAGAGCGCGGAACGCGGCGCGGGAGGCGCGCACCGTCGCCCGGTAGGTCAGGTCGGCCACGAGGGTCGTTCGGAGCGGCACGGTCGACGGATCCCGGCGCTGCGTCAGGAGAAGGGGGGACGAGCGTCGCGCGCGGCCGACAGGCGGCCCGCCGCCCGCCACGCCCGCGCCGCGAGGTCTCGGTCCTCGTCGTCGACCAGGTTGCCCATCCAGCGCAGGGCGAGCGTCATGCCGAGCCGCGAGCGCATCCCGATCGGCCCGAGCCGCGGGAGCAGCCCCGGGACCGTCACGAGGCCCGCGAGGCGGCGGGCCACGGAGAACGCCTCGCCGTAGTGCTCCACCAGCAGCGCGCGCCACCGCTCGGTCAGGTCGGCCGGGCCCTCGGCCAGCAGGTCGGCGGCGAACCGGCCCGTCTCGAGCCCGTAGTCGATGCCCTCGCCGTTGAGGGGGTTGACGCACCCCGCCGCGTCCCCGACCAGCACCCAGTTCGGGCCGGACACGTGGGAGACCGCCCCGCCCATCGGCAGGAGCGCGGACGCCGGCATGCGCAGCTCGTCGCCGAGGCCGAACGCCTCGCGCTGCTCGTCGGCGTACAGCTTCATCAGCGGTCGGATCGCCACGTCCGCCGGCCGCTTGGCCGTCGCGAGCGTCCCCGCGCCGAGGTTGACCTCGTCCCCGCCCAGGGGGAAGACCCAGCCGTAGCCGGACAGCACCTCCCCCGACTCGTCCCGCAGCTCCAGGTGGGAGCTGATCCAGGGGTCGTCCGCGCGGGTCGAGGTCACGTAGCTCCGCCCCGCCACGCCGTACACCGTGT
Source organism: Nocardioides zeae (assembly GCF_030818655.1). Lineage (NCBI taxonomy): Bacteria > Bacillati > Actinomycetota > Actinomycetes > Propionibacteriales > Nocardioidaceae > Nocardioides > Nocardioides zeae. The sequence continues at coordinate 2,384,058 of NZ_JAUTAN010000001.1, forward strand.
CCCGGTGCCACTCCCGACCCAGCAGCTTCCCGACCGGCGAGCGCACCCCGTCGGCGACGACGAGCCGCTCGCAGGCGACCTCGAAGCGCTCGGTGCCCCCGTGCTCGGCCACCCGCTCGACGACGACCCCGGTGACGGCGCCGGCCGCACCGCGACGTACGTCGACGACCCTCGCCCCGTCGACCGCCGTCGCGCCCGACTTCACGGCGAGCGAGCGGAGGTGGTTGTCGAGCTCGGTGCGCGCGACCGCCGAGCCCCAGTTGGGCAGCGAGCCGCCGGGCCAGGGCAGGAGGAGCGTCTGGCCGAAGCCGTGGGCCCGGAGGCCGATGTTGACCGTGTGCGCGCGCAGCCAGTCCCCCAGGCCGAGCCGGAGGAGCTCGCCGACCGCCCGGGGCGTCAGGCCGTCGCCGCAGGTCTTGTCCCGCGGGTACGTCGCGGCGTCGAGCAGCAGCACGTCGAGGCCGTGCCGGGCCGACCACGTCGCGGCCGCGGACCCCGCCGGGCCGGCACCGACGACGAGCACGTCCGTGCGGGACGGGAGGGTCTGGGTGGGCACCCGCTCATCCTCCCACCCCGCCGTAGGACGCACGACGGCCCGCCCCCGCAGCGCGGGGACGGGCCGTCGTGGTCGACGAGGTCGATCAGGCCTGGTAGGACCCGAAGTCGAAGTCGTCCAGGGCGACGGCCTGGCCGCCACCCGTGTTGCCGAACTCGTAGTCGTACGAGTCGTAGCCCTGCACGGAGTACGCCGCGGCGCGGGCCTCCTCGGTGGGCTCGACCCGCACGTTGCGGTACCGCTCGAGACCGGTGCCCGCCGGGATCAGCTTGCCGATGATCACGTTCTCCTTGAGGCCGCGGAGGCTGTCGGAGCGACCGTTGATCGCGGCGTCCGTGAGCACCCGGGTGGTCTCCTGGAAGGAGGCCGCCGAGAGCCACGACTCGGTCGCGAGCGAGGCCTTCGTGATGCCCATGAGCACCGGACGACCCGAGGCCGGCTTGCCGCCCTCGGAGACGACCCGCCGGTTCTCCGTCTCGAACCGCACGCGGTCGACGAGGTCGGAGGGCAGCAGGTTGGTGTCACCCGACTCGATGACCGTCACGCGACGCAGCATCTGCCGCACGATGATCTCGATGTGCTTGTCGTGGATCGCCACGCCCTGGCTGCGGTACACGCGCTGCACCTCGTCCACGAGGTGCTTCTGCGCGGCCCGCACACCGAGGATCCGCAGGACGTCCTGCGGGTCCTCCGTGCCCAGCGTCAGCTTCTCGCCGACCTCGACGTGGTCGCCGTCGGAGATCAGGAGGCGCAGACGCTTCGAGACCGGGTACTCCTGCTCCTCGGAGCCGTCGTCCGGCGTGAGGATGACCGTGCGGGCCTTGTCCGTGTCCTCGATGCGCACGCGGCCGGCGGCCTCGGCGATCGGGGAACGACCCTTCGGGGAGCGGGCCTCGAAGAGCTCGACCACACGCGGGAGACCCTGCGTGATGTCGTCGGCCGACGCCACACCACCGGTGTGGAAGGTGCGCATCGTCAGCTGCGTGCCCGGCTCACCGATCGACTGGGCCGCGATGATGCCGACGGCCTCGCCGATGTCGACGAGCTTGCCCGTCGCCAGCGACCGGCCGTAGCACTTCGCGCAGGTGCCCGTGGCGGCCTCGCAGGTCAGGACCGAGCGGACCTTGACCTCCTCGATGCCCGCCGCGACCAGCTCCGCGATCTTGACGTCACCGAGGTCGCCGCCCGCCTCGACGAGCGTGTCGCCCGTCTCGGGGTGGGTGATCTCGCTGGCCGCCGAGCGCGCGTACGCCGCGGTCTCGACGTTCTCCGCCTTGCGGACGACGCCGTCCTCGCCCCGCTCGCCGATCTGCTTGGGCAGACCGCGCTCGGTGCCGCAGTCGTCCTCGCGGATGATGACGTCCTGCGAGACGTCCACCAGACGACGCGTGAGGTAGCCCGAGTCGGCCGTCCGCAGAGCGGTGTCGGCGAGACCCTTGCGGGCACCGTGCGTCGCGATGAAGTACTCGAGGACGGTCAGGCCCTCGCGGAAGTTGGACTTGATCGGGCGCGGGATGATCTCGCCCTTCGGGTTCGCCACGAGGCCACGCATGGCGGCCACCTGGCTGATCTGGTTCATGTTTCCGGACGCACCCGAGTCCACCATCATGTAGATGGGGTTCTTCCGGTCGAAGTTGACCTGCATCGCGGCCCGGACGTCGGCGGCGGCCTTGGTCCAGATCTCGATGAGCTCCTGACGACGCTCGTCGTCGGTGAGGAGACCGCGCTCGAAGTCCTTCTGGATCTTCGTGGCCTTCTGCTCCGACTCCGCCAGGATCTCCGCCTTCGCGGCGTCCGGGGTCGTCACGTCGTCGATCGAGACGGTGACGCCCGAGCGGGTCGCCCAGTGGAAGCCGGTGTCCTTGAGCGCGTCGAGCGACGCGGCCACCTCGACCTTGGTGTAGCGCTCGGCGAGGTCGTTGACGATCGCACCCAGCTGCTTCTTGCCCACCTCGTAGTTCACGAAGGGGTAGTCGGCCGGCAGGGTGTCGTTGAAGATCGCGCGACCCAGCGTGGTGGTGAAGCGGACCGAGCCGGACGACTCGACCTCCACCTCCTCGCCGACGGGCGCGACGACGTCGTCGAAGCGGAGCGTGATCTTGCTCTGCAGCGTGATCTCGCCCCGGTCGAAGGCCATGGTGGCCTCGGCCGGCGAGCGGAACGCCCGGCCCTCGCCCGGCTCACCCTCGCGGTCGGTCGTCAGCCAGAAGAGGCCGATGATCATGTCCTGCGACGGCATCGTCACGGGACGACCGTCGGAGGGCTTGAGGATGTTGTTGGTCGAGAGCATGAGGATGCGGGCCTCGGCCTGCGCCTCCGCGCTCAGCGGCAGGTGCACGGCCATCTGGTCACCGTCGAAGTCGGCGTTGAACGCGCCGCAGACGAGCGGGTGGATCTGGATGGCTGCCTTGCCCTCGATGAGCTGCGGCTCGAACGCCTGGATGCCCAGACGGTGCAGCGTGGGCGCACGGTTGAGCAGCACCGGGTGCTCGGTGATGACCTCTTCCAGCACGTCCCAGACGACCGCGTAGCGGGCACCGGACGTCGCGCGCTCCACCATCCGCTTGGCGGACTTGATGTTCTGCGCGTGGGAGAGGTCCACGAGGCGCTTCATCACGAACGGCTTGAAGAGCTCGAGCGCCATCTGCTTGGGCAGACCGCACTGGTGCAGCTTCAGCTGCGGACCCGACACGATGACCGAACGGCCCGAGTAGTCCACGCGCTTGCCGAGGAGGTTCTGGCGGAAGCGACCCTGCTTGCCCTTGAGCATGTCGGAGATCGACTTCAGGGGCCGGTTGCCCGGACCCGTCACCGGGCGACCACGACGGCCGTTGTCGAACAGCGAGTCGACGGCCTCTTGGAGCATCCGCTTCTCGTTGTTCACGATGATCTCGGGCGCGCCGAGGTCGAGCAGCCGCTTGAGGCGGTTGTTGCGGTTGATGACGCGGCGGTACAGGTCGTTGAGGTCGGAGGTCGCGAAGCGGCCACCGTCGAGCTGCACCATCGGCCGGAGCTCCGGCGGGATCACCGGGACGGCGTCGAGCACCATGCCGACGGGCTGGTTGCCCGTCTTGCGGAACGCGTCGACGACCTTGAGGCGCTTGAGCGCACGGACCTTCTTGGCACCCTTGCCGTTGGCGATCGTGTCGCGCAGCGACTCGACCTCGGCCTCGATGTCGAAGTCCGCGAGGCGCCGCTGGATCGCCGTGGCGCCCATGAAGCCCTCGAAGTACTTGCCGAACCACTGCTTCATCTCGCGGTACAGCATCTCGTCGCCCATGAGGTCCTGGACCTTGAGGCTCTTGAACGTGTCCCAGACCTCGTTGAGGCGGTCGATCTCGCGCTGGGCGCGGTCACGGAGCTGCTTCAGCTCGCGCTCGGCACCGTCGCGGACCTTGCGCTTCGCGTCAGCCTTGGCACCCTCGGCCTCGAGGGCCGCGAGGTCCTCCTCGAGCTTCTTGGTGCGGTCCTCCAGGGAGGTGTCGCGACGCTTCTCCAGCAGCTCGCGCTGCTGGGAGACCTTGCCCTCGAGCGAGGACAGGTCGCGGTGGCGCGCCTCCTCGTCGACGGACGTGATCATGTACGCCGCGAAGTAGATGACCTTCTCGAGGTCCTTGGGCGCCAGGTCGAGCAGGTAGCCGAGACGGCTGGGGACACCCTTGAAGTACCAGATGTGGGTCACGGGCGCGGCCAGCTCGATGTGGCCCATGCGCTCGCGGCGCACCTTGGACCGGGTCACCTCGACGCCGCAGCGCTCGCAGATGATGCCCTTGAAGCGGACGCGCTTGTACTTGCCGCAGTAGCACTCCCAGTCCCGGGTGGGACCGAAGATCTTCTCGCAGAAGAGACCGTCGCGCTCCGGCTTCAGGGTGCGGTAGTTGATGGTCTCGGGCTTCTTGACCTCGCCGTGGCTCCAGCCGCGGATGTCGTCGGGAGTGGCGAGGCCGATCCGGAGCTGGTCGAAGAAGTTGACGTCGAGCACAGTGGCTGCTTCCTTCGTTAGTTCTCTAAGCAATCAAAAGGACCGAGGGGGGCCGGCGGGCGCAGGGTCACCCGCACCCGCCGACCGTCACCCTCAGACTTCTTCGACCGAGCTGGGCTCGCGCCGCGACAGGTCGATGCCCAGCTCCTCGGCGGCGCGGAACACGTCCTCCTCCGCGTCACGGAGCTCGATCATCGAGCCGTCCTGGCTGAGGACCTCGACGTTCAGGCAGAGCGACTGCATCTCCTTGACGAGCACCTTGAACGACTCGGGGATGCCCGAGTCGGGGATGTTCTCGCCCTTGACGATCGCCTCGTAGACCTTCACGCGACCCGGCACGTCGTCCGACTTGATGGTGAGGAGCTCCTGGAGGGCGTAGGCAGCGCCGTACGCCTCCATCGCCCAGACCTCCATCTCGCCGAACCGCTGGCCACCGAACTGGGCCTTACCACCCAGCGGCTGCTGCGTGATCATCGAGTACGGGCCCGTGCTGCGCGCGTGGATCTTGTCGTCCACGAGGTGGTGCAGCTTCAGGATGTACATGTAGCCCACGGACACCGGCTCCGGGAACGGCTCGCCCGAGCGACCGTCGAGCAGGCGCGCCTTGCCCGTGTGGTCGATGAGGCGGTCGCCGTCGCGGTTGAGCGTCGTCGAGTCGAGCAGGCCGATGATCTCGTCCTCGCGCGCACCGTCGAACACGGGCGTCGCGACCTTCGAGTTCGGGTCCGCCTTGTCGGCGCCGATCGCGATGAGGCGCTGCTTCCAGTCCGCCGACTCGGGGTCGCCGGAGAGGTTGAGGTCCCAGCCCTGCTTCGCGAGCCAACCGAGGTGCAGCTCGAGGATCTGGCCGATGTTCATGCGTCGCGGCACACCCAGCGGGTTGAGCACGACGTCGACCGGCGTGCCGTCCTCCATGAACGGCATGTCCTCGATCGGCAGGATCTTCGCGATGACGCCCTTGTTGCCGTGACGGCCGGCGAGCTTGTCACCCACGGAGATCTTGCGCTTCTGCGCGACGTAGACCCGCACGAGCTGGTTGACGCCGGGCGGCAGCTCGTCGCCCTCCTCGCGGTCGAAGACGCGGACGCCGATGACCGTGCCGGACTCACCGTGCGGCACCTTCATCGAGGTGTCGCGCACCTCGCGCGCCTTCTCGCCGAAGATCGCGCGGAGCAGCCGCTCCTCGGGGGTCAGCTCGGTCTCGCCCTTGGGCGTCACCTTGCCGACGAGGATGTCACCGGTCGTGACCTCGGCGCCGATCCGGATGATGCCCCGGTCGTCGAGGTCGGCCAGCATCTCCTCGGACACGTTCGGGATGTCCCGCGTGATGTCCTCGGGGCCGAGCTTCGTGTCGCGCGCGTCGACCTCGTGCTCCTCGATGTGGATCGAGGTGAGCATGTCCTCCTGGACGAGGCGCTGGCTGAGGATGATGGCGTCCTCGTAGTTGTGACCCTGCCACGGCATGAACGCCACGAGCAGGTTCGCACCCAGCGCCATCTCGGCGTCGTCCGTGCAGGGGCCGTCGGCGATCGGCGTGCCGACCTCGAGGCGGTCGCCCTCGTTGACCAGCGGGCGCTGGTTGATGCACGTGCCCTGGTTCGAGCGCTTGAACTTCGCCAGGCGGTACGTCGAGTACGTGCCGTCGTCGTTCATCGTCTCGATCGCGTCGGCCGACACGTCCTTGACGACGCCCGCGGCCTCGGAGAGCACCACGTCACCGGCGTCGACGGCGGCACGGAGCTCCATGCCGGTGCCGACGAACGGCGAGTCGCTGCGGATGAGCGGCACGGCCTGGCGCTGCATGTTCGCACCCATGAGGGCGCGGTTGGCGTCGTCGTGCTCGAGGAACGGGATGAGCGCGGTCGCGACCGACACCATCTGGCGCGGCGAGACGTCCATGTAGTCGACCTCGTCGGCCGGGATCTCGCCGACCTCGCCGTCCTTCTGGCGGACGAGCACCCGCTCCTCGGCGAAGTGCAGGTCCTCCGTCAGGCGCGCGTTGGCCTGCGCGATGACGTACCGGTCCTCGTCGTCGGCCGTGAGGAAGTCGATCTGGTCGGTGACCTGACCCTCGACGACCTTGCGGTACGGCGTCTCGACGAAGCCGAACGGGTTGATCCGGCCGAACGACGCCAGCGAGCCGATCAGGCCGATGTTCGGGCCCTCCGGGGTCTCGATGGGGCACATGCGGCCGTAGTGGCTGTGGTGGACGTCGCGGACCTCCATGCCCGCGCGGTCACGCGAGAGACCACCCGGGCCGAGCGCGGAGAGGCGACGCTTGTGCGTCAGGCCCGCGATCGGGTTGGTCTGGTCCATGAACTGGCTGAGCTGCGAGGTGCCGAAGAACTCCTTCAGCGCCGCCACGACCGGCCGGATGTTGATGAGCGACTGCGGCGTGATCGCCTCGACGTCCTGCGTCGTCATGCGCTCGCGCACGACTCGCTCCATGCGGGCGAGGCCGGTGCGGAGCTGGTTCTGGATCAGCTCGCCGACCGCGCGCATGCGGCGGTTGCCGAAGTGGTCGATGTCGTCGGCCGCGACCTTGACGGGCTTGTCGTCCGGACCCATCACCACGGAGCCCGACGCGTCGGTGAAGTCCGGCGCCTCGTGCACGATGCCCGCGTCGTGCAGCTGCACGAGGTAGCGGACCGTCGCCACGACGTCCTGGATCGTCAGCGTCTGCTGGTCGAAGGCCTGGCCGGCGCCCAGCTTCTTGTTGATCTTGTAGCGGCCGACCTTGGCGAGGTCGTAGCGCTTGGGGTTGAAGTAGTAGTTGTTCAGCAGCGTCTGCGCGGCCTCGCGCGTCGGCGGCTCGCCCGGTCGCAGCTTGCGGTAGATGTCCAGCAGCGCGTCGTCCTGGCCGGTGGTGTTGTCCTTCTCCAGCGTCAGCGCGATCGACTCGTAGGTCTCGCCCGTCGCCGGGTTGCGGAACTCCTCGCGGATCTCCTCGGTCGTCATGCCGAGCGCCTTGAGCAGGACGGTGACGTTCTGCTTGCGCTTGCGGTCGAGACGCACGCCGACGAGGTCGCGCTTGTCGATCTCGAACTCCAGCCACGCACCGCGCGACGGGATGACCTTCGAGGTGTAGATGTCCTTATCGGACGTCTTGTCGGCCGAGCGCTCGAAGTAGACGCCGGGCGAGCGCACGAGCTGGCTCACGACGACGCGCTCGGTGCCGTTGATGATGAAGGTGCCCTTGCGGGTCATCATGGGGAAGTCGCCCATGAAGACCGTCTGGCCCTTGATCTCACCGGTCTCGTTGTTGGTGAACTCCGCGGAGACGTAGAGCGGGCGGGAGTAGGTGAAGTCCTTCTCCTTGCACTCGTCCTCCGTGTACTTCGGGTCCACGAAGACCGGGTTCTCGAACGAGAGCGACATCGTCTCGGAGAAGTCCTCGATCGGGGAGATCTCCTCGAAGATCTCCTCGAGACCCGACTTGGGGGAGACGTCCTCGCCGGCGTCGAGCCGGGCCTGGACCTGGGCCTCCCAGCCCTCGTCACCGATGAGCCACTCAAAGCTCTTGGTCTGCAGATCGAGGAGCTGGGGGACTTCCAGCGGCTCGTCGATCTTCGCGAAAGTGATGCGACGGGGGTTACCAGCGTTGTTGCTCGCGGCCAAGACCATTCCTTCGAAAGGTTCGCTGAAGGTGGCGCCAGCCGACCACACGATCGGCCACCGGGCAGGCGGATCGGCATTTGAGGGCAGGCGCAAAGCGCTAACATACCCTGCTGGTCAACCGGATGCAAGCACGGCGAAGCAGGCAGTCCGAGAGCCGCCGTCGTGCCGAGACTATGCGCTCCCGCAAGCGGACGCGTCAAGCGACGCGCCCGCCCGGGCGTTCAGCGGGTCGCGATCGCCGCGTCGGCCTGGAACGATCCGGGGGGCGGGGTCACGCCGTGGTCGCGGCACCACTCCCCCGGCGGACGCTGGCTGCGGCGCGGGATGCCGTTGGAGGGCTCGAGCTGCATCGGGATCGGCGGCAGCGGGGGGAGCTCCTGGCCGGCCTCGGCCGCCAGCTCGTTGGCGTCCTTCTCCTCCGACATGCCGATCGGGCCCACGCGCTGGGCGTTGAGGAACTGGCGCACCACCGGCTCCTCCGAGCTCAGCAGCATCTCGCGGGGCCCGAACATGGCCAGGTGCTTGTGGTAGAGCAGCCCGATGTTGTCGGGCACCGTGCGAGCGGTGTTGATGTCGTGCGTGACGATGAGGAACGTCGCGTCGATCTGGGCGTTCAGGTCCACGATCAGCTGGTTGAGGAACGCCGTGCGCACCGGATCCAGGCCCGAGTCGGGCTCGTCGAAGAGCACGATCTCCGGGTCGAGCACCAGCGCACGGGCCAGGCCGGCACGCTTGCGCATGCCGCCCGAGATCTCGCCGGGGAGCTTGTCCTCGGCGCCCACCAGACCGACGAGGTCCATCTTCTCCATGACGATGTCGCGGATGTCGGACTCCGACTTGCGCGTGTGCTCGCGCAGGGGGAACGCCACGTTGTCGTAGAGGTTCATCGAGCCGAACATCGCGCCGTCCTGGAACAGCACGCCGAAGAGCTTGCGGATCTCGTAGAGGTCCTTCTCGGAGCACGAGGCGATGTCGGTGCCCTCGATGACGATCGACCCCGTGTCGGGCTTCAGCAGGCCGATCAGCGCCTTCAGGAAGACCGACTTGCCGGTGCCCGAGGGACCCAGCATCACGCAGATCTCCCCCGCGGGGACCGTCAGCGACACGTCCCGCCAGATCACCTGCTTGCCGAACGACTTGGTCAGCCCGTCGACCTTGATCTCGACACCCATGTGCACTTCTCCCTCGCGTCCCGCCGGACCTACTGGTGGGTCAACTAGCGACGTCGGGAGATGTTACGCGGATCACCCCCGAGACGCACGAAGGGCGGCCATCCCGCAGGATGGCCGCCCTTCGCGGCTGTGTCGGCGAACCGACGGCTCAGGCGTGCGCCCGAGCAGAGGTCACTTGAGCGTGACGGTGGCGCCGGCGCCCTCGAGGGCCTCCTTGGCCTTCTCCGCCGCGTCCTTCGCAACGCCCTCGAGCACGGCCTTGGGGGCCGCCTCGACGAGCTCCTTGGCCTCCTTCAGGCCGAGGGAGGTCAGGGCGCGCACCTCCTTGATGACGTTGATCTTCTTGTCACCGGCGGCCTCGAGGACGACGTCGAACTCGTCCTTCTCCTCGGCCGCACCAGCGTCGGCAGCGCCGCCGCCGGCACCCGGGGCAGCGGCAACGGCGACCGGGGCGGCCGCGGTGACGCCGAACGTCTCCTCGAACTGCTTCACGAACTCGGAGAGCTCGATGAGCGTGAGCTCCTTGAACGCGTCGAGGAGCTCCTCGGTGCTGAGCTTCGCCATGATGGCGTCCTTCCTTCTCTGGCCCGTGGTGCTCGACCGGCGGGCCGGGGTTTCTTCAGGTGGTGGTTGCGTCGGTGCTGAGCGGGAGCTCAGGCCTCGGCGGGGGTGTCCTCGTCGGCCTCGGCCGCGGGGACCTCCTCAGCAGCGGCTGCAGCCGGCTCACCGGCACCACCTGCGAGGATCGAGGGATCGTTCGCGGCCTTCTCCTGCAGCGCGCCCGCGAGGCGAGCGGTCTGCGAGGGGAGGGCGTTGAACGCGTAGAGCGCCTGGGCCATCGTGGCGGTGAGGGCACCGGCCACCTTGGCGAGCAGGACCTCGCGCGACTCGAGATCGGCCAGCTTGGCGATCTCGGCAGCGTCGAGGGCGTTGCCGTCCAGGACACCGCCCTTGATGATCAGGGCGGGGTTCGCCTTGGCAAAGTCACGCAGACCCTTGGCGGCCTCGACGACGTCGCCCGTGATGAAGGCGATGGCGGTGGGGCCGTTCAGGAGGTCGTCGAAGCCCTCGATGCCCACCTCGTGGGCAGCGATCTTGGCCAGCGTGTTCTTGACCACGGCGTAGTTGGCGTTCTCGCCGAGGGAGCGCCGCAGGGTCTGCAGCTCCTTCACGGTGAGACCGCGGTACTCGGTCAGCACAGCACCGGCGGCATCGTTGAACGAGTCAACGATCTCCGCGACGGCTGCTGCCTTCTCTGGCCGCGCCATGGGTCTCCTTCCGAACTACGGTCGTGAGACCGTCCGCGAGAGGCCCCGTGAAACGACGAACGCCCCGGCGCAGGCACCGGGGCGTGGACATGACGTGCGCTGCACGTCGGTCTACTCTCCGCTTCCTGCGCTGGTCGTCCGCTGACGCGGAGCCTTCGGTCGTCCCCCGCCCTGACGGGCGCGGCACGACAACCGGCGGTCTCTGGTTGCGGGGAGCACACTACGTGCCGGCCCCCGCACGACCAAATCGGGCGCGGACCCGGTCCTGCTCGTCACCGACGGCCGGCGCGGAGAGCGTAGACCGCCACCCCGACGACGACCGAGAGCTGCGCCGCGAGGAGCACCAGCGGGCGCTGACCGAGGCCGACGAGCACCCTGCCCGGCCCGGTGGAGGCGAACACGAGCGCGTACCCCACCGCCGCCAGGAGCACGGGCAGCCAGCAGTACCGCCCGACCACGGCGGCCGCCACCAGCACGAGGCCGGTGAAGCCGGCCGTGGCCAGCGCGACGTGGCGCGGGTCGACGACCAGCGCGGCGCCCAGCAGGCCGAGGTGGGCGACCGGCACCGCGACCAGCGCGCGGAGCAGCTGCACCTGCCGGCCACCACGCGGGGTCGCCCGCTCCGCGGCGGTGAGCGGCGCGGCCACCACTCCCCCGGCCGCGAGGGCGCTCGCGGCCGGGAGGTAGGTCCACACGGGCAGGCGCCCGTCCGCCACCGGCAGCGGGACGACGGCATCGGCCCAGACGATCAACGCCACCACCAGGACGACGGCCGCCCCGACCGCCGGCAGCACCGACCAGCGCCGGACGAACAGACCGACCGCGGACGCCCTCACCGCTCGGCGAGCACCGGCGGGGCCAACCGGTCCAGGTCGCAGGAGCGCAGCTGCTCGTACGTCGTGCGGACCCACGGCTCCTGCTCCGCCACGGGCGCCGCGATCCAGGGCCCGAACCACGCCTCCCGGAAGTCCGCCGGGTCGGCCAGCCCGGCGCGCACGAGGAGCCAGACCCGCAGGAGCTCGCGGGTCTCGTGCACGACCGCCGGTGGCGGACCCGCCGGGTCCGAGTACGCAGCGCACGGCGCCGGGGTGCTCAGGTAGGCCGCCACATCCTCCGGCTCGCCCTCCGGCCGGGTGAGGCGACCGGTGTCGAGGGGCGCGAAGCTGCCCTCGGCCAGGTCGCGGTCGTGCCCCGGGACCTCCAGGCGGTAGGTCCCCGGCACGGTCGCCCCCGCCGCGGCGAGGGGCTCGGCCAGGTCGTGCATCTCCGCAGCGAGCCAGTCGAGCTGACGCGGGCTCTCCCTCGGGAGGCACACCCGGGGCTGGTCGCCGGCGCACACCCACGCCACCGGGCGATCGTCCACCACCACCTGCTCGGGGTCGGCGACGACCGTCCACGTCGTCACCGCGACCGCGCCGCCGGCGGCGGCGGCGAGCAGCAGGGCCGCAGGGCGACGGCGCACGACCCCGTCCCGCAGTGCGTACGCCGCGAGCACCGCCGCCGTCAGGAGCACGTGGAAGCCCACCAGGGTGACGAACGCCGTCGTGCCCGCGCGCAGCCCGACCATGCCGCCCGCGCCGCCCATGATCGCGAACAGGGAAGGGAAGTCCAGGCTCAGGGCGAGCAGCGCGAGCCCGTAGAGCCCGGCCGCGGCCAGCGGCGCCGCCAGCACCGACCCCCAGAGGAGCCCGACGAGCGCGCCGACCGCCGCCGACCCCAGGAGCACGGCGCACGCACCCAGCACGAGGAGGAGCGCCGAGCCGGGCGACGCGACGTACCCCACCCCCACGGCCAGGTTCGCCACGTATCCCGCGGCCTGCACGACGAGCAGCACGCCGATGCCGACCACGGCGTTGGCCAGCACCACGGGCCACCGCGCGACCGCGGACCGGGGCAGGGACCGCAACGTGGCGGTGAGGTGCTCCTCGTTCCAGCGTGCCGCGTCCATGGCGGCGAGCCCGGCCAGCACGGGACCCAGGACGATCACGCTGCCCGCGATGCGGATCACCGTCCACGACGGCTCCCCCAGCCACGGCGTCCCCCGCGAGAGGACGACCCCCACGGCCACGAGCAGGAGCAGCGGCAGCAGCCGCGCCGCGGCGCAGCTGCGGAGCGCCGCCGTCACCCGCCCACCACCAGGCGGAGGAACGCGCGCTCGAGACGACCCCCGACCGCACCACCGCCGGGTCCGGCGCCGGGACCGGCACTGGGACCGTCACTGGGACCGTCACCGGCCTCGACCCTCGCGGCGAGCTCGGACGTCGGCCCGTCGAAGCGCACGCGGCCTCCGTGGAGCACGACGAGGTGGTCCGCGACGTACTCCACGTCCTCGACGATGTGGGTCGCGAGGAGCACCGTGCGGTCCGCACCCAGCCGCTGCACCAGCGCCCGCAGCTCGGCCCGCTGGTGCGGGTCGAGGCCGGTCGTGGGCTCGTCCAGGAGGAGCACCTGCGGGTCGGTGAGCAGAGCCTGCGCGATGGAGGCACGTTGCCGCATGCCGCCGGACAGCGTGCCCAGCCGGGCCGACGCGCGGTCGGTGAGGTCGACGGCGGCCAGTGCGCGGCCGACGGCGTCGGCCCGCTCCCGTCGGGGGACCTCCTTCAACCAGCAGAGGTGGAGGAGGTGGTCCGCGACCGAGAAGGTCGGCGGGGCCTCGAGCTGCTGTGGCACGTAGCCCAGCAGGCGCAGCGCCGAGCGGCGGGAGTCCGCGCCGTAGGGGTCGTGCCCCCCGATCCGCACGGCGCCGCCCCGGGGAGGGGCGACGCCGGCGAGCGCCCGCAGCAGCGTCGACTTGCCTGCGCCGTTGACGCCGAGGAGACCGGTGATGCCGGTGTCGACGGAGAGCGAGACCCCGTCGAGCACCGCGCCGCCCCTGGTGGAGGACCCGGACCTCCTCGCCGACGACCAGCGACACCCCGGCCTCAGTACCGGAAGGTGCGCGTGGACTTCTCCGAGCAGCCGTCGGGAGCCCAGTTGCGGTCCTCGCAGACGCGGATGACGCCGCGTGCCGAGGTGCCCTTCGGGTGCAGGTTGCGGGTCACCGTCTTGTACTGCCAGTCACGCGAGCCGGTGCGTTCGGTCTGGGCGCGGCCGCCGGCCTGGTAGCCCTGGCCCGAACCGCCGTCGTAGTAGAAGTAGAACTGCGTCTCGACGTAGATGCCGCCGCCGCCGTTGCTGTCCCGGCGGTGCGAGGAGTTGGCCGCGTAGATCCCGCGGTTGTCGTAGAAGTTCCCGTAGCCCTGGCCACCGCCGCCACCCTCCAGCGGGGAGTCCTTGCTCCCCCAGTAGGCGCCCATCGCCGGCTGCGCCGCCCCGACGACGGCGATCGCGGCGCAGACGATGAGGACGAGACGCGTCAACCTGTTCATGCTGTGTACCCCCGAGATGTGGATGAGATCGAACAGGTCGATCGTACCGCAGATTGCCATCTATAGGTGGTGCTTCTCCACAGATTTCTCGCAGAAAGCGGACGAGCCGGCACCCACGCCCGGGGGCGCGGGTGCCGGCTCGTGCCAGCAGGGTGGTGGGAGGCTCAGGCCTCGTCGTCCACCGCGACGTTCTTGACGCGGTTCGGGTCGACCTGGATGCCAGGGCCCATCGTCGTCGAGAACGTGACCTTCTTGATGTAGCGGCCCTTGGACGCCGACGGCTTGAGCCGCAGCACCTCCTCGAGCGCGGACGCGTAGTTCTCCGCGAGCTGCTGCTCGGTGAAGGACGCCTTGCCGATGATGAAGTGCAGGTTCGAGTGGCGGTCGACGCGGAACTCGATCTTGCCGCCCTTGATGTCGGAGACGGCCTTGGCGACGTCGGGCGTCACCGTGCCCGTCTTCGGGTTCGGCATGAGGCCACGGGGGCCGAGCACGCGGCCGAGGCGGCCGACCTTGCCCATCATGTCGGGCGTCGCGACGACGGCGTCGAAGTCGAGCCAGCCGCCGTTCACCTTCTCGATCAGCTCGTCGCCACCGACGTGGTCGGCGCCGGCCTCACGGGCGGCCTCGGCCTTGTCCGCGTTCGCGAAGACGAGGACGCGGGCGGTCTTGCCGGTGCCGTGCGGGAGGTTGACGGTGCCGCGCACCATCTGGTCGGCCTTGCGGGGGTCGACGCCGAGGCGCATGACCACGTCGACGGTCTCGTCGAACTTCTTCTTGCTGACCGACTTGGCGACGGTGATGGCCTTGAGCGGGCTGTGCAGCTCGTCGGCGTCGAACGCCTCGGTCGCTGCGCGGTAGGTCTTGCTGCGCTGCATGTCTGGATCTCTTTCCTGCCAGGTGTGGTCGTGTGAGCCAGCGCGGCTCTGCCACGGGTGCGGTGGGGCCGGGGTGCTGCCCGTCGGGCAGCGCGACGGCGTGGTCAGTCGGTCGTGATGCCCATCGAGCGAGCCGTGCCCTCGACGATCTTCATCGCGGCGTCGATGTCGTTCGCGTTGAGGTCGGGCAGCTTGGTCGTGGCGATCTCGCGGACCTGGTCCTTGGACAGGTGCGCGACCTTGTCCTTGTGCGGGACGCTCGAGCCCTTCTTGAGGCCCGCGGCCTTCTTGATCAGCTCGGCGGCCGGCGGCGTCTTCGTGATGAAGGTGAACGACCGGTCCTCGTAGATCGTGATCTCGACGGGGACGACGTTGCCGCGCATGGACTCCGTCTGGGCGTTGTACGCCTTGCAGAACTCCATGATGTTGACGCCGTGCGGACCGAGCGCGGTACCGACCGGCGGGGCCGGCGTCGCGGCACCGGCCTGCAGCTGCACCTTGACGAGTGCAGCGATCTTCTTCTTCGGAGGCATGTCCTGGATCCTCTTTCTGTTCTCGTGGTCATGACGAGCGCGCCCTCAGCGAGGACGCGCTCTGCCACCTGTGTTGCGGGCTCCGGGCCGGAACCAGCGGGTCGACCGGGGGTCAGACCTTCTGGATCTGGCTGAAGCTCAGCTCGACCGGGGTCTCCCGGCCGAAGATCTCGACGAGGGCCTTGACCCTCTGCGACTCGGCGTTGATCTCCGTGATCGTCGCGTGCAGCGTGGCGAACGGGCCGTCCACGACCATGACCGAGTCGGCCACGCCGAAGTCGGCGACCTCGACCGGGGTCTTCGCCGCGGTGGTGCCGGCCGGCGCGGGCTGACCGGCGGCCTGGGCGTCCGCAACGGCCTTGGCCTCGACGGCGGGCGCGAGCATGCTCTCCACCTCGGAGAGGCTCAGCGGCACCGGCGAGTTGCTGTGGCCCACGAAGCCGGTCACCGACGGCGTGTGGCGCACGGCCGACCACGACTCGTCGGTGAGGTCCATGCGGACGAGGACGTAGCCGGGGAGGACCGTGCGACGGACCAGCTTGCGCTGGCCGTTCTTGATCTCCGCGACCTCCTCGGTGGGGACCACGATCTCGTGGATGTAGTCCTCCATGTTGAGGGAGACGGCGCGGTTCTCCAGGTTCGCCTTGACCCGGTTCTCCATGCCCGCGTAGGTGTGCACGACGTACCAGTCGCCGGGCTTGGCCCACAGCTCGCGACGGAACTGCTCGAGGGGGTCCTCGTCGGCCGGCTCCTCGCCGGCGGCCTCGTCGTCGACGGGCTCCTCGACGGTCGCCTCGGCGTCGGACGACTCCTCGGCCTCCTCGGCGACGGCGTCCGCCTCGAGGGCGTCGTCGGCCGTCTCCGTGAGGTCGGCCGAGGTCTCCTCGGCGTCGAGGGCGTCGTACTGCTCCGGCACGTTGTGCTCCATCATCTGCTGGACTGCTGGTCGGGGGACGGGCGGCAAGGCCGTCAGCTGTCGCCGCTCGTGGTCGTGAAGACCTCGAACGCGAGCTTGCCGAACGCCAGGTCGAGCAGCGACACGATCGCGATCATCACGACCACGAAGACGAGCACGACGGCGAAGTAGGTGACGAGCTGCGACTGGGTCGGCCAGACCACCTTGCGGAGCTCGGCGACGACCTGCTTGTAGAAGGTCAGCGGGCCGGTGCGGACGGTCTTGTCGTCACCGGGAGCGTCGTCGTCCTTCGAGCTCCGCACCGCGCGGGAGTCCGACACGCTGTCCACCCTTCGTCGCTTGATCGAGGCCCGTGGTGCCGAGGATCGGCACCACGGGGTCTGTCTCGCAGGGCACGAGGGACTTGAACCCCCAACCTTCGGTTTTGGAGACCGATGCTCTGCCAGTTGAGCTAGTGCCCTTCGGCGCTCCGTCCCGTGAGCGATCCCGGAACCCGGGCGCGCTCCACCACGGGGTGGACCACCAGCCGACGAGTGTACGGGTAGGTGTGGATCAACGTCCAAATGCTCCGCACCGCACCCGGCCGCCACGCCGAGGTCCCGACACTACGGTGTCCCCATGGCCGACGTCGCACCGCGCCCCCTGGACGAGCTGCCGAAGGCACACCTGCACCTCCACTTCACGGGCTCGATGCGTCACGGCACGTTGCTCGAGCTGGCGGCCCGTGACGGGATCCGCCTGCCCGACGCCCTCGTCAGCGACTGGCCGCCGCAGCTCGCGGCCGACGACGAGAAGGGCTGGTTCCGCTTCCAGCGGCTCTACGACGTGGCGCGGTCGGTGCTCCGCACGCCCGACGACGTCCGGCGGCTCGTGCGCGAGGCCGCCGAGGACGACGTGCGGGACGGGGGTCGCTGGCTGGAGATCCAGGTCGACCCGAGCGGCTACGGCGCCCGCTTCGGCGGCATGACCGCCTTCACCGACCTGGTGCTCGACGCCGTGGCCGAGGCGTCCGCGGCCACCGGGCTCGGGATGGCCGTCGTGATCGCCGCGAACCGCACCCGGCACCCCCTCGACGCGCGGGCCCTGGCGCGCCTGGCGGCCCAGTACGCCGGGCGGGGCGTCGTCGGCTTCGGGCTCTCCAACGACGAGCGGCGCGGCACCACCGCCGACTTCGCCCGCGCCTTCGAGATCGCCCGGCGTGCGGACCTCGCGCTCGTCCCCCACGGCGGGGAGCTGCTGGGACCGGACTCCGTCACGCAGGTGCTCGACCACCTCGGGGCCGACCGCATCGGCCACGGCGTGCGCTCCGCCGACGACCCGCGGGTGCTCGACCGCGTCGTCGCCGCCGGGGTGGCCCTCGAGGTCTGCCCGACCTCCAACGTCTCGCTCGGGGTGTTCGGCGACCTCACCTCGGTCCCGCTGCCCACCCTCCTGGCGGCGGGCGCCACCGTCGCCCTCGGCGCCGACGACCCGCTCCTCTTCGGCTCCCGCCTCGCAGGCCAGTACGCGACCATGCGCGCCGCCCACGGGCTCGACGACGCCACGCTCGCCGAGCTCGCCCGGATGTCCTTCCGCGCCGCCCGGATGCCCGAGCACCTGCGCGCCACGTGTCTCGCCGATGTCGACGCGTGGCTCGGCTCCCCCGTGGAAGACTGGATCCCGTGACCGACGAACCGCAGCGCCCGTCGCTGGAGAAGAACCCCGACCCCGAGCCGACCCCCGGTGCGGGATCGTGGGGCCCTCCCCCGGCGCAGCAGCAGCCCTACTCCCAGGGCTACCCGCAGACCCCGTTCCCGCAGGGCGGCCCGTCCCAGGGCCAGCAGCCCTACGGACAGCCCTACGGGCAGCAGCCGTACGGCGCGTACCCGGGCGGTCCCGCGCCGTACCAGCCGTCGCCGACGCCCATCCCCGCCCACCTGCTCCCCCCGCCGGACCACCCGCGGGCGATGACGTCGATGATCCTCGGCGCCGTGGGCCTCTTCATCGGTCTCTCGACCGGCATCGGGTTCCTGCTCTCGCCGTTCGCGTGGGCGATCGGCTCCGGCGCCCTCAAGGAGATCGAGGCGTCGCAGGGCCGCATCGGCGGCGCGTCCGCCGCGCGGGCCGGCAAGATCATGGGCATCGTCGGCACCGTGCTGCTCGGCCTGGGCGTGCTGGCGCTGGCCGGCCTCATCACTGCGCTGGTGCTCACCGCAGGGTCGACCTCCCCCTGATCCCGCCCGTGGCGCGACTCAGAGCGCGCAGCCGACGGTCACCGGCTCGTTGACCAGCCGCACGCCGTAGGCGCGCTCCACCCCGTCCCGCACGGCGCGCGCGAGCGTCAGCAGCTCGTCGGTCGTGGCGGCCCCCCGGTTCGTCAGGGCCAGCGGGTGCTTGGTCGAGAGGCTCACCGCGGCGTCCTCGGCGAGCGCGTACCCCTTCCCGAAGCCGGCGTGGTCGATGAGCCAGGCGGCGCTCGTCTTGACGGTGCCGTCGGGCTGCGGGAAGCGGGGCGCCTCGGGCGGCAGGGTCGCCGCGGTGGCGGCGTCCAGCACGGGGTTGGTGAAGAAGGAGCCGGCGCTCCAGGTGTCGTGGTCCTCGGTGTCCAGCACCATGCCCTTGCCCGCGCGCAGCCCGAGGACCGCCGCCCGGACGTCCGCCAGCGGCGCCCGCTCCCCCACCGCGACGCCGAGGGTGCGCGCGAGCTCGGCGTACCGGACGGGCGCGCCGAGCGCGTCGGGACCCCCGACCCCGAGCTGGAAGGTCACGTCGAGCACGACGTACCGGTCGGGCTCCGCCTTGAAGCGGCTGTGCCGGTAGCCGAAGCCGCAGTCGGCCGCGGCGAAGGTGCGCTGCGCCCCCGCGACGCGGTCCCAGGTGCGGACGGTCGCGATCGTGTCGGCGACCTCCTGGCCGTAGGCACCGACGTTCTGGATCGGGGTCGACCCGACGGCGCCCGGGATGCCCGAGAGGGCCTCGACGCCCACCCAGCCGCGCTCCACCGCGTGGGCGACGAACGGGTCCCAGGGCTCGCCGGCGGCGACCGTGACGAGGACACCGCCGCAGGTCGGGTCGTCGGAGTCGTGGTCGGCGCGCACCCCGGTGGTGGCGACGTGCACGACGGTGCCGGGGAAGCCCGCGTCGGCGACGACGAGGTTGGAGCCCCCCGCCACGAGCAGCAGCGGCTCGGCCGCCGCGTCGGCCCGCACGACGGCGGCGACGAGGTCCGCCTCGGTCGTCGCCGCGACGTACCTGCCCGCCGGGCCGCCCAGCCGCAGCGTGGTGAGGTCGGCGAGCCGTGGCGTCGCCGTGGGGTCGTCAGGCACGCACGACCGCCCGCGGGTTGCCCAGGACCTTCGTGCCGCCCGCCGTGACCTCGAGCGCCAGCGTGACCAGGTCGCCGTCGACGGCCTTGACGGTGCCGGCCACGACGAGGTCGATCCCCGTGTCGTCGTCGGGCACGACGACGGGGTTGGTGAACTTCGCGCCCAGCTCGACGACCTGCGCGGGTGCGCCGTCGGCCCAGTCCGCGGTCCACTCGGCGACGGCGCGGGCGGCCAGCGCCTGCGTCAGCATGCCGTGGGCGATGACGCCGGGCAGCCCGACGGCGCCGGCCACGCGGTCCGACCAGTGGATGGGGTTGAAGTCGCCGCTCGCGCCGGCGTAGCGCACCAGGTCGGCGCGGGTGACCGGGTAGGTGCGGGTCTCCAGGGCGGTGCCCGCCTCGATGCTGCTCGGGATGCTCACGCGGTGCCTCCTCGGTGGACGAGGACGGCGCTCGTCGAGCAGACGAGGGAGCCGTCGGCGTCGGTGACGTCGCTGCGGGTGCCGATGATGTCGTTGCCGCCGATCTGGCGCAGGGAGGCGACGGTCAGCGCGGTCGTCAGCACGTCCCCGGTGCGGATCGGGCGCTCGTAGGCGAACTTCTGCTCGCCGTGCACGATGCGGCTGAGGTCGACGCCGACGGTGTCGAGGAAGTCGTTCATCGCGGCGAACGCGAGCACGATCGGGAAGGTCGCCGGCACGGGGCCGTCCGCGGCGTACGGCGTGCCCGTGGCCCGCGCGAACTCGGTCACCTTCTCGTGGCTCACCCGGTAGGGCGCCGTCGCGGGGAACGTCCGTCCCACCAACGTGCTGTCGAGGCTCATGAAAAGAACGCTAGCGGTTACCGGTGCGTCGGCCGGGGTCGGCCGGGTGGACGGGATCCGCTCGGGCGCACGACCCCACCGCATGACGAACGGCCCACCCGATACGCTCGGGTGGGCCGTTCGGCCGTGCTGGGTGCGGTCCGCGTCAGCGGGTCTCGCGGTGCGCCGTGTGCGTCCGGCAGCGCGGGCAGAACTTCGCCAGCTCCATGCGGTCGGGGTCGTTGCGGCGGTTCTTCTTGGTGATGTAGTTGCGCTCCTTGCAGTCCACGCAGGCGAGCGTGATCTTCGGGCGAACGTCAGAGCTCTTGCTGGCCACGGTGATTCCTTGTCGTTGGATGCTGCGAGTCGTGCTGGTAGCGGGGGCGGGTATCGAACCCGCGACCTCACGATTATGAGTCGTGCGCTCTAACCGTCTGAGCTACCCCGCCATTCCGGGAGCGGGCCCGACCCCGGTCTCGCGACCGGTGCCGGGCCCGTTTCCCAGAGCCCCTTTACGGAATCGAACCGTAGACCTTCTCCTTACCATGGAGACGCTCTGCCGACTGAGCTAAAGGGGCAAGCGACGAGGAAGCATACACATCCTCGACACGCACGAGAAATCGGGCCGGAACCCGCGTCCTCCGTGGCTGCGGAGCAACCTTACGGCGTCGCTCCTGGCCCCTCGACAGGGGGTCGGGAGCGACGTCGTCACCGCGTCAGCGCGCGATGCGGTAGCGCACGAACTGGGCCATCACCTGCCCCGGCGAGAGCGCCTCGTCGAGGAACACCAGCTCGTCCATCGTGCAGTTGCAGGGGTTCTGCTCCCGGCCGCCCTGGGGGTAGGAGCCGCCGATCTTGATCCCCCGCGGGAGGGTGTCGCTGGTGCCCGTGCCGTCCACCTGCCAGGGGTCGCCGGTCGACGTGTACGTCGCGGCGAGCGGCCGACCGTTGCGGAACAGGCGCATCTGCCCGGTGGTGTAGTCGAACGTGGCCGCGAGGTGCACCCACTCGTCCGCCGGCAGCAGGCTGCGCCAGTCGGCGTCCGCCGCCAGGGTCTGCGACGCGCCGTCGTCGAGCCGGCGACCGAGGGCGACCAGCTTCAGCTCGCCGCCCACGTCGATGAGCTCGAGCAGCGCGCGCACCCCGTGGCCGTCGGACGTCCCGCTGAGCAGCCCGGCGAGGCCCACGGCGTTGTAGCGGTCGTCGGGCGCCGCCGTGCTCGTGTTGGGCAGCGGGTAGGTGTCGCCGCTCATCTTGAACCAGCCCATGACCGTGATCTCCTCGGCGCCGGCGAAGCGACCGAGGCTCTCCACGCCGTCGGGGTTCCAGACGCCGGCGCGCCAGTCCTCGTCCGCCGGGCCACCCCGCTGCCCGGTGCGCAGCGCCGCCGTGCTGCCCGGGAAGGCCAGGTCGCGCACGCGCTGCTGCTTGCCGCCGCCCACCAGCTGCAGGAGCGTGCCGGAGGCACCGGCGTCCTCCTCGCGCGTGCCGTCGACCGCGAGCGGGTGCTCGGCGTCGTAGCGGGCCACCACCGCGTCGGCGATGCCGGGCGAGACCGGGTCGATCCGCGGCACCACCTTGGTCCCGACCACCTTCCAGATCTTCCCGTTGGCCTTCGCCAGCAGGTAGAGCTCACCAGCGGCGTCGGTGCCGAACCGCAGGTCCACGCGGGTGTCACCGGCGAGGTCGGTCATCCGCAGGCGGTTGCCCGCCGTGTCGAAGACCTGCATCTCGTGCAGCCGCGCGTCGCGTCCCGTCTCCTGCCGCATCTGGGCGGCCTCGGCCCAGTAGACCCGGCCGTCGACGATGTCGCCGAAGACGTACTTGCCCCGCAGCAGCGGCAGGCGGCTGCCGCGGTAGACGTAGCCACCGCCCAGCGCGTGGCCGGAGTCGGCGGCGCACGGCCAGCCCGCCGGCGGGTCGTGGTCGTACGAGACCACCGGGTACACGTAGCCGTGCTCGTCGTCGTCCTCGGGCAGCGGGTAGAGCGCGCACTCGTCGGTCGCGTCGAAGCGGAACCGGCCCTCGCGCTCGCTCCAGCCGAAGTTGTCGCCCGGGCGCACCTCGTAGACGGCCTCGACGGCCCGCTGGCCGATGTGCCCGACGTACATCCGGTGCGGTGCCCGCGCGTCCCACGAGAAGCGGTGCGGGTCGCGCAGCCCGAGGGCATAGATCTCGCCGATCCAGCCCGTGTCCCCGACGTACGGGTTGTCGTCGGGGATGCCGTACTGCCCATTGGGCCCGTCCGTGCCGGCCGGGTCGATCCGCAGGATCTTGCCGTAGGGCGTCGCGGGGTCCTGGGGCACGCCCGTGCCCAGGCCCTCGCCGCCGTCGCCCACCGCCAGGTAGAGCAGGCCGCGGTCCGGCGACCCGGGCCCGGCCGTCGGGTTGAAGTCGATCTGCTGGATGGCGTGGATCTGGGAGTAGAAGCCCAGGCGCATGACCTCCCGGCGCGTGCCGCTGAACGTGGCGGCCGCCGGGTCCTCGGCCGTCCACTCGGTGACGACCGAGTGGGAGAACTCGCGGCTCTGGCCCGGGTAGGTCAACGGCTTGGTGCCGATGGCACCGAACTGCTCGGTGTGGACCGTGTAGAAGAGCCCGTTGTCGGCGTAGTCGGGGTGGTAGGCCACGAAGCCGAAACCGCTGCCCATCCCCCGACCCGAGTAGAAGTCGGGGAACTGGGCGCGGACGTCGAGGTAGACGTGCTCCTCCCCGTCCTCCAGCAGGTAGAGCGGCCCGTTGAGGTCGGGGACGAACTGGCGGCCGGAGCCGTCGGGCACGTCGCCGATGTGGTTGATGCGGGCGTGCCGCTGCAGGCGGTAGTCCGTCGCCGGGGGCACGGCCTCCGTCGCGGGGAACTGGTGGTGCTCCTCGAGCACGAGGCCCAGCGACGACGGCGCGGGGTCCTCGGGCACGGGATCGGCGATGCGGTCGTCGGGGTCCGCCCCGGCGCCGGTCGCGGGCCCGATCAGGCCCACGACGAGGGCGGTGGCCGCGACCGCGGCCCACCGTCGGGTGCTTCTCATCTCAGGGTGCTCCTTCGTCTCCCCGCGTTACCGTGGGGGCTGGTTGATGAGACCGCTGCCGGTGGCCGCCGGCAGCCTCGCCGCCCTCGCCCGCTGCTGCGGGCGGGGGCGGCGTGCTTCGGGGCGTCGGGACCGTGCCGCTCAGGCGGCGACGGTGCCGAGCGCGAGGAGGCCGCGCACGCGGCCGTGGTTGTCGAAGGAGCCGAAGCCGACCCGGCCGCCCGTGAAGGTGCGGTCCGTGGCGGTGAGCAGCGGCTCCCGGGCGCCGTCGAGGCGGACGGCGATCCGTCCGCTGCGCACGTCGACGCTGAGCAGCACGCGGTGCCAGTCGGTGTCGTCGATGGCCGGCGGAGCGCCGACCGTCCCGTCCCACTGGTCGTCGATGCGCACGCGGTCGGCGTCGTCCACGCGGAAGATCCCGTTGTGCGGGTAGATCGTGTTGTCCTGCGATAGGTGCGCGTAGTGGAACCGTGTCGGCGAGGTGTGGTTCCAGACGAGCACCACGTCGCGGTCGGTGCGCGCGACCGGCTCGTCGATGCGGACCTCGGCCGTCAGGTGGAACGAGGCGAGCGCCGGGCCACGCGCCACGGTGGCGTACTCGAACGGACGCCGGGGGCCGACCGGCGGGTCGCCCCGCTCGACGAGCACGACGTCCCGTCCGGTGAAGGCCCACTTGGCGGGGGTGACCGGGGACCAGTCGGCGGCCCGGGCGCGGGGCACCACGACGGCGGTGGAGCGGCCCCCCGCCGCCGGCGCGGAGGCGACGGCGGGGGACGTGGTGGCTCCCGCCCCCGCGAGCCCGAGGGCGACGGCGGGGGCGAGGAGGGCGGTGCGGCGGCGTACGGACGCCGGGGCGGGGGTGCCGTTCATGCGGTTCCTTCCCGAGAGACCGCCGGGCCGCGGCGGCCCGGCGTAAGGAGCAGCGCGCTACAGGTGCGGGGCGACCAGCTCCACGTGCCGTCGCGCCAGCGTGGCGACGACCTCGGCGCCCGGGGCGGCCCAGACGTCGGCGTTGAAGACCTCGACCTCGACGTCGCCCGTGTAGCCCGCGGCAGCCACGGCGGCCGTGAAGGCGCCGAGGTCGACGTGCCCGTCACCGGGCATGCCCCGCGACAGCAGGGCGTCGGGCGGGAGCGGCGTGATCCAGTCCGCGACCTGGTAGGAGGCGATGCGCTCCCCCGCCCGGGCCACCTGCGCGAGCACGTCGGGCTCCCACCACAGGTGGAAGGTGTCGACGACGACCCCCACGGCCTCCGCCGGGTGCTGCTCGGCGAGGTCGAGCGCCTGCGCGAGCGTCGAGACGACGCCGCGGTCGGCGGCGTAGATGGGGTGCATGGGCTCGATCCCGAGCCGTACGCCGCGGGCGAGCGCCTCCGGCACGAGGGCCGCGACGGCCTCGGCGGCCCGGGCACGCGCACCGGGCAGGTCCCGGTCGCCGGGGGGCAGCCCGCCGGGCACCAGCACCAGCACCGGCGCCCCCAGCGCCGCCGCCTCGTCGAGCGCACGGAGGTTCTCGTCGTGCGCCTCGCGCGCCCTCGCCGCGGGGCCGGTGAAGAAGCCGCCGCGGCACAGCGACGACACGCGCAGCCCGGCGTCGCGCACGAGGCGCACCGCGGTCTCCAGGCCGACCTCGGCGACCGGCTCCCGCCAGACGCCCAGGGCCGGGAGACCGGCGGCGACGCAGCCGTCGACGGCCTCCTCGAGGGACCACTCCGCCGTCGTGCGCTGGTTGAGCGAGAGGCGCGCCAGCCGCGGGTCTCCGGGCTCGGGCGTCGGCACGCGCGCCGGGGCTCCGCTCGGCTGGTCGACGACGACCCGCTCGGCGGCGGGGGCGCTCACGCGTCGACCCCGACCGTGCGCAGGTAGGCACCCCACCGCGCGGCGGCGAGGTCCGGGTCGCGCAGCAGGCCCGCCGCGTCGGCGAGCTCGACGACGCGGCCGAGGTGGACGGCGTCCCGGCCGGCGTGCAGCCCGCCGACCATCGTGGACCCCCGCTGGTGGCCGTTGAGCCAGGCCAGGAAGGCGATGCCCGTCTTGTAGTGGAACGTCGGCGCCTCGAACAGGTGGCGCGACAACGGCAGGGTCGGGGCCATGGCCGCGTCGTACCCCGCCGTATCGCCGGCGTCGAGCGCCGCCAGGGCCGCCGACGCCGCCGGCGCGACGGCGGCGAACGCGCCGAGCAGAGCGTCGGAGTGGTGGGTGCCGTCCCCGCGGATGAGCTCGGGGTAGTTGAAGTCGTCCCCCGTGTAGAGCCGCACCCCCGCGGGCAGCGCCGCCCGCAGGCCGCGCTCGTGCTCGGCCGAGAGGAGCGAGACCTTCACGCCGTCGATCCGGTCCGCGTGCTCGTGGACCAGCGCGAGGAAGGTCGCCGTCGCCTCGGCGACGTCGGTGCTCCCCCAGTAGCCCCGCAACCGGGGGTCGAAGGCCTCGCCCAGCCAGTGCAGCACGACGGGCTCCGCGACCTGGCCGAGCACGGCGCCGTAGACCTGCGCGTAGTCGTCCGCGTCCCGCGCGACGGCGGCCAGCCGCCGCGACGCCATGACGATCACCTGCGAGCCGCAGCCCTCGACGAAGGCGACCTGCTCCAGGTACGCCGCGAGCACGTCGTCGAGCGTCGCGAGGTCGTCGCGGTGGTCGGTGCCGGCGCCCGAGGCGATCCGTGCCCCGACGCTGCGCGCCTGCTCGGCGGACCGTCGTACCAGCTCCTGCGTGCCCGCCCAGTCGAGGCCCATGCCGCGCTGCGCGGTGTCCATGGCCTCGGCGACGCCGAAGCCGTAGCGGAACAGCTCGTGGCGGAAGGCGAGCGTGGCGTCCCAGTCGATCGCCGCGGGCGCCCCCGGGGTGTTGTCCCCGAACGGGTCGGCCGCGACGTGGGCGGCGGCGAACACCGCGCGCGACGCGTACGTCCCCGGGTGGTCGGCCCACTCCCCCGGCGCACCGAGGGTCAGCGGGGTGAGCGAGCCGTCCCGGCGCGGGAGGAGGACGCGGGGTCCCCCGGATCCGACCGTCCGCTCCGCCGTCGCCACCGCCGTCGTGCTCACGACGTCCTCGTCTCGAGGACCACGCGCCGACCTTCGGCCGACGAGGTCAGGCCGGCGTCGACCAGCTCGAGCCCCCGCACGGCCGACATGAAGTCCCAGGGGTGGGGCCGGCCGTGGTGCACGTCCGCGAGGTAGGCCTCCCACTGCGCGCGGAAGCCGTTGGAGAACTGCTGGTTGTCGGGCACCTCGTCCCACTGCGCGCGGAAGTCGAGGTCGGTGGGCAGGTCGGGGTTCCAGACCGGCTTGGGGGTGCGCTCGCGCGGCTGGATGCGGCAGCCGAAGAGACCGGCGACCGCGGACCCGTGCGTGCCGTCGACGTGGAGCTCGACGAGCTCCTTGCGCTCGACGCGCGTCGCCCACGACGAGTTCATCGACACGATCGTGTCGCCGATCTCGAAGAGCCCGTACGCCGCGTCGTCCGCCGTGGCGTCGTAGCGGCGGCCCTGCTCGTCCCAGCGCTCGGGGATGTGGGTGACGGCCTTGGCCATCACCGCGTCGACGCGACCGAAGAGGTGCTCGAAGACGTAGTTCCAGTGGCAGAACATGTCGAGCACCATCCCGCCGCCGTCCTGGGCACGGTAGTTCCAGCTGGGTCGCTGGGCGGGCTGCCAGTCGCCCTCGAACACCCAGTAGCCGAACTCGCCGCGGACCGAGAGGACCCGGCCGAAGAACCCGCCGTCGATGAGCCGCTTCAGCTTGACGAAGCCCGGCAGGAAGATCTTGTCGTGCACGACGCCGTTGACGGTGCCGGCGGCGGCCCCGGCCTCGGCGATCTCGAGGCCCTCGTCGACGCTCTCCGCAAGCGGCTTCTCGGTGTAGACGTGCTTGCCGGCGGACAACGCCTTGAGGATGGCCTTCTTCCGCTCGACGGTGACCTGGGCGTCGAAGTAGATGGTAGCCGTGTCGTCGGCCAGCGCCTCGTCGAGGTCGGTGGTCCAGTCGGCGACGTCGTGCTGCGCGGCGAGGGCCTGCAGCTTCTCCGCGCTGCGCCCGACGAGCACGGGCTCGACCTGGATGCGGTCGCCGTCGGGCAGCAGGACGCCGCCGTCGTCGCGGATGGCGAGGATGGAGCGCAGGAGGTGCTGCCGGTAGCCCATGCGGCCGGTGACGCCGTTCATGATGATGCGGCGGGTGTGGACGGTCATGTCGTTCGTTCTCCGATCGGAGCGGGGAGGGTCAGGGGCCGGCGGCGACCGCGGGGCGTCCGCCGAGGTAGAGCTCGGCGAGGCGCGGGTCGGCCAGCAGGTCGGGGGCGGGCCCCGTGATGTGGACGGTGCCGAGGTCGAGGACGCAGCCGATGTCGGCGGTCTCGAGGGCGCGGCGGGCGTTCTGCTCGACGATGAGCACGGCGATGCCGGCGTCGCGCATGCGCACGACCTGCTCGAACATCGTGGAGGTGCGCTTCGGGTCGAGGCCCATGCTGGGCTCGTCGAGCAGCACCACCTTGGGGCTGACCATGAGCGAGCGGGCGAACTCGACCTGCTTCTGCTGGCCGCCCGAGAGGGCTCCGGCGAGGTCGTCCCAACGCTCGGCCACGATGGGGAACAGCGTCTTGACGAAGTCGACGCGCTCCGCGACGAGGGCCTTGTCGCGCACCGTGTAGGCGCCCAGCCCGACGTTCTCGGCGACGGTCATCTCCTTGAAGACGGAGTGGCCCTGGAGCACGTGGGAGAGACCGGCACGGATCATGTCCTGCGGGCCGTTGCGGGTGACGTCCTGGCCGTCGACCAGGATCCGGCCCGACCGGGGCGTGAGCATGCCGCTCGCGACCTTGAGCACGGTGGACTTGCCGGCGCCGTTGGGACCGACGAGGCACACGATGCTCGCGGCGGGCACCCGCACGGTGAGGCCGCGGAGCACGAGGGCGGCCCGGCCGTAGCCGGCCTCGACGTCGATCAGCTCGAGCAGCGGGCGGGGGGCGTCAGACACCAAGGTAGGCCTCCAGGACTCGGGGGTCGTGCTGGACGACGGAGGGCGGGCCCTCCGCGATGGGGCGACCACGGTCGAAGACGACGACGTGGTCGGACAGGCTCATGACCATGTCCATGTTGTGCTCGACGATGACGAAGGTGCGGCCCTCCGCGTTGAGCTCCCGCACGAGGGTGCCGATGCGCCCGACGAGCGCCGGGTTCACGCCGCCGGCGGGCTCGTCGAGCATGATCGTGTCGGGGTCGACCATGAGCACCCCGGCCAGCTCGAGCAGCTTCTGCTGGCCGTAGGAGATGTCACGGGCCTCGGACTGCTCGAGGTGGTCGATGCCCACCCGGCGCAGCAGCTCCCGCGCCTTCGCGATGTCGCCGTCGTTGCGTGCGCCGGCGAGCCGGTGGAGCACCGACGGCGAGCGCACGCCGACGAGCATGTTCTCCAGCACCGTCAGCCGCGGGAAGATGCGGCACAGCTGGAAGCTGCGCCCGATGCCGGCGGCCGCGATGCGGTGCGGCGGCTTGGCCGTGATGTCGCGGCCGTCCAGCGTCACCGTGCCGGCGTCGGGCTTGATCATGCCGGTCACGCAGTTGAAGAACGTGGTCTTGCCGGAGCCGTTGGGGCCGATGAGCGCGTTGATCCTGCCGCGGTGGAACGTGACGTCGGCGCCGTCGATCGCACGCACCCCGCCGAAGCTCTTCGTGAGGCCCCGGGTGGCCAGCGACGGCACGAACGCGCCGGGGGCTCCCGCGGGACTGGTGACGGTCTCGGTCATCGCTTCTCCTCCGTGGACGGGACGGTCTCGAGGTCGCGCTCGTGCGGCGCCGCGGCCGGGGCCGCCTGACTCCGCTCGAGCCGCTGGTTGTGCTCGAGGAGCTCCTCCGCCGTCATCTCCCGGATCGACGTGCGCTGGTCGGGGCGGAACCGGTCGACCAGCGACCCGATGGCGGGGAGCACGCCGTCGGGCATGAAGAGCACGACGACCGCGAGCAGCAGGCCGAGGGCGACGAGGTGGAACTGCGAGTCGCCGTAGTGCACCTTGAAGAACTCCAGCGAGTAGCCGACGACGACCGCGCCCAGCACCGGCCCGAAGAGGCTGCGGATGCCGCCCAGCAGGCTCATCAGCACCATGTAGGAGCCGATGAGGATCGAGAACTGGAAGATCGGGTCGAGGTAGCCGAACCACAGCGCGTAGAGGCCGCCCGCCATGGCCGTCATGAAGGCGGAGATGACGAAGACGGTCAGCTTGTAGGCCCCGGTGGGCACCCCGAGCGCCTGGGCCTTGTCCTCGTCCTCGCGGATGGCCTTGAGCCCCATGCCGAAGCGCGAGCGGTCGATGGCCCACCACAGCAGGAGCGCCACCGCCACGAAGGCGACGTGGAGGTAGAAGAACCGCTCGTGCTGCTCGGGG
The DNA here is from genome assembly GCF_030818655.1 of Nocardioides zeae. Taxonomy (NCBI): domain Bacteria; kingdom Bacillati; phylum Actinomycetota; class Actinomycetes; order Propionibacteriales; family Nocardioidaceae; genus Nocardioides; species Nocardioides zeae. The sequence continues at coordinate 2,413,856 of NZ_JAUTAN010000001.1, forward strand.
CGGAGCACGTCCGCACCGAACGGGCGCGGCACCCGCAGGCCCTGGGCGCCGCCGGTGAGCGAGGCCCACGACTGCGCGACCAGCAGGAGGATCAGCACGAGCGCGATCGAGACGATGACGAAGGACGCGCCCCGCACCCGCAGCGACGCGATGCCGATCGGCACGGCGAGCACGCCGACGACGAGCGCGCCGGCGACCAGTGCGATCCAGGGGTTGAGGTCGGCCCGCGTGATGAGGAGGGCCGTGGCGTAGCCGCCGAGACCCGAGTACGCCGCGTGGCCGAGCGAGATGTAGCCGGTGAAGCCACCCACGAAGTTCCACGAGACCGCGAGGGCCGCGTAGCTGGCGATGACGACGCCCACCGACAGGATGAACGGGTCGGCCGCCATCGACGGGAAGGCCAGGACGAGGACCGCCACCGCCGCCAGCACGACGACGCGCGCGCCGAGCAGGACCCGGTCGAACGTGGACCGGCCGGTGCCGGTGGTGGCGGTGCCGGTGGTGGTGTCAGAAGCGCTGGGCAAGACGACCTCCGAAGAAACCCTGGGGGCGGACGAGGAGCGTGGCGAAGAGCGCGACGTAGAAGACCGTCTGCGCCCACGTGGTGCCCATCGGGATCTGCAGCAGGCTCTGGCCGACGCCGAGGATGAGGGCGGCGATGGCGGCGCCGGGGATGCTGCCCAGGCCGCCGACGACGATGATCGCCATCAGGGGGCCGATCCAGTGCCAGTGCAGCGACGGGTAGATCGTCGAGTCCAGCGCGAGGGCGGTGCCGCCGACGGCGGCGGTGGCGAGCCCGAGCCCGAACCCGAAGCCCGCGATGCGGTCGGTGTCGATGCCGAGCAGGCGGGCGGCCTCGGGGTGCTGGATCGTCGCGCGCAGCGCCTGGCCGAACCGGGTCATCTTCAGCAGCAGGAACAGGCCGGCGAGGGCGGCGGCGGCGAGGCCGAAGGCGATGAGCTTGACCACCGCCACGTGCGCACCGAGGACCTCGATGCTCGAGCCCGAGTAGCCGAGGTTGATGCGCCGTTGGGTGCCGGAGAAGAAGAAGCCCAGCAGGCCCTCGATCGTGAGGGCGATCGCGAAGGTGAGGAGCACCGACATCATCGTCAGCGTCGCGGGCCGCAGGCGGGCCACGAGACCGCGCTGCATGACGTACCCGACGCCGAAGAACAGCGGCACCGTCACCAGCAGCGACAGGAGCGGGTCGAGGCCGGTCTCGCGGTGGAAGAACCACGCGAGGTACGCCGCGAGGATGAGGAACGCCGAGTGGGCGATCATCACGACCCGCATCACGCCGAAGTAGAGGGTGAGACCGGCGGCCAGCAGGGCGTAGAGACCGCCGAGCAGGACGCCGAGGATCAGGGTCTGGAGGAGGAGCGATCCGGACACGCGCGCCTCACCACGCCGGCTTCGGGTAGACGAACTCCGCCTCGGCCAGGTCGCCCGGCAGCACGATGCGGATCTCGCCGTCGACGTACTGCTGGATGAGGTGCGCGCTCTCGGGACGCCCCTGGGCGTCCCAGCTGAGCGGTCCGACCACGGTCGGGACCTCGTTGTCGCGCAGCCAGTCGATGAGCTGCTGCTGGCAGTCGGCCGAGGGGTCGGCGCAGCCGACGGCCTCGACGGCCGCCGCGACGACCTCGCCCGTCGTCCAGGCGTTGGCCTCGTCCTCGCTCGGTGCGTGGCCGTGCTTCTCGGTGAAGAACTCGACGAACTCCTGGTTCTCCGCGAACTGCGCCTCGGGCGTGTAGCCGGTCGGCGAGACGATGCCGTCGACCTTCTCGCCGATGGCGGACGGGAACTCGGGGTTCGTCGGAGCGGTCGAGAACGCCGCCAGGTCGGGCTGGTAGCCGAGCTGCTGCAGCGCGACGATGAGGTTGACCGCGTCCTGGTACTGCGTGCCGCCGACCACGATGTCGGCGTCCGAGTCCGCGATCTGCGCCGCGATGTTCGAGAAGTCGGTCGTGTTGGGCGGGTAGACCTCGTCGACCACGGTCTCGACGCCGGCCGCCGCCAGCTTGTCCCGCAGCCCGTAGGCCGTGCCCTGCGCGAAGGGGTCGTCCATGGTCGCGTACGCCGCGGTCCGGGGCCGCTGGTCCTCCGGCATCGCGAGGATCTGCTCCGCCAGCAGGTTGTAGTGGTCGTCGGCGACGGCCGGGGCGGCGTAGAAGAGGTTGTCGAAGCCCTGCTCGAACACCTCGTCGGCGGCGCCGGCCGGCTCGACGAACAGGAAGCCGTAGTCCTGCGCGACCTGGGCGGCCGGGACGACGAGCCGGGTGGAGAACGGCCCGAAGATCAGGTCGGCGCCCTCCTGGTTGATGAGCCGCTCGTAGTCCGAGGCGACGCGGTCCGCGTTCGACTGGTCGTCGAGGATCACGAGCCGCACGTCCTTGCCCAGCAGGCCGCCGGTCTCGTTGACGTGCTCCGCCCAGGCCTCGTAGCCGCGCTGGACGCCCTTGCCGGGCTCGCTGAAGTCGCCGGTCAGCGGCAGGGAGATGCCGATGACGATCTCGTCGTCGTCGGCGTCGCCCGATCCGCTGTCCAGGCCGCAGGCGGCGAGCGTCGACGCGAGTACGACGCAGGTGGCGGCGACCCCCGTGCGCCGCAGGTGCGCACGGGCGGGTCGCCTCGTCGGTCCAAGCCTCATGGTGGTGAGCCCTTCGTCGATGAAAGCGCTTACGTAAGCGCTTACGGTAAACTAGGCGGGGCCGCGTGCCTGTGGCAAGGGTCACACCGCAGAATTCTCGGCACGCAGCACGAGAGGAGCAGGGCGATGGCGGCAACGGAGGGCGGACCACGGCTCATCGACGTCGCGCGCGCCGCGGGCGTCTCGATCGCCACGGCCTCGCGGGCACTGGCGGGGACCCCGGGCGTGCGGCCGGCGGTCGCCGAGGCCGTGCGGCGCCAGGCCGACGAGCTGGGGTACGTCGCGAACGTCCACGCCCGCACGCTCGCCGGGGGCCACAGCCGCACCGTGGGCCTCGTCGTCCACGAGATCGGCGACCCCTACTTCTCCGAGATCGCGAGCGGCCTCCTGCGGCTCGCCGACACCGAGGGCCTCTCGCTGCAGATCTGCCACACCGGCCGCGACCCCGGGGCCGAGCTGCGCCAGATCCGCACCCTGGTGGCCCACCGGGTCGCCGCGATCGTCGTCGCGGGTTCCGGCTTCGTCGACGCCGCCGTCGAGGAGCCCGCGCGCCGCGAGCTCGAGCGCTACGCCGCGAACGGCGGTCGTGTCGCCGTCATCGGGCGCCACCACCTGGGGGCCGACGCCGTGCTCCCGCCCAACGAGGAGGGTGGGCGGGCGGTCGCCGAGCACCTGCTCGCGCTGGGCCACCGGCAGATCGCCGTCATCACCGGCTCCCCCGTGCTCACCACCGTCGCCGACCGGCTCGCCGGGGTGCACGCCGCGCTCGCCGACGCCGGTCTCGACCCGGCCGCCGCGCCGGTGGTGGAGGGACCCTTCACCCGGGACGGCGGCCGCGAGTGCGCCCGGCGGGTGCTGGCCGAGCACCCGGGGACCACCGCGATCCTGGCCCTCAACGACGACATGGCGATCGGCTGCCTCTCGGTGCTGCGCGAGGCGGGGGTCGCGGTGCCCGACCGGATGGCCGTCACCGGCTTCGACGACGTCGCCGTCGCCGTCGACCTCAACCCGTCGCTCACCACGTTCCGCCTGCCCATGGCACAGATGGGCGAGGCCGCCCTCACCCTGGCGCTCAAGGAGCCGACGTCGCGGCCCCGCCGCCACCACGTGGTCGGCGAGCTGGTCGTGCGCGGGTCGACCGCCGTCACGGCTCCGGCGGCGGCCGGAGCGGCTACGCCCTGACGCGTGCCCGCAGCCCGTCGAGGATGATCCCGAGCCCGACGGCGAAGTCGGCGCCACCGCGCGGGAGGTCCTCGATCGCGCCGGCGCTGGCGGCCTGGAGCTGGGTCTGCTCGTCGGTGGCGTGCCCGAAGACGAAGTGGAGCAGCGTGCGCGCCCCGATCTCGGGCAGCTCGTGCCGCTCGACCCCGGTGTCCGCGCCGGGGGCGCGGCGCAGCGCGGCGACGAGGGCCTCGTACGGCGTCGACGCACCGAGGCCGAAGGACCACACCGTCGCCACCAGCTCCGCGCCGTCGCGGTAGGCCAGCGTGGCGTCGCGCACCCAGGCACAGATGCCCGCGACCTGCTCGTCCCACGGCGCGTCGGGAGCGGTCGGCAGGAGCGTGCGCTCCAGGATCTCGTCGGCGACCGCCGCGAGGAGGGCCTGCTTGCTCGGGAAGTGGTGGTAGAGCGCGCTCGGCTGCACGCCCAGCTCGGTGCCGAGGCGACGCATCGACAGGTCGGCGAGGCCGAACCGGTCCAGCACCTCGACGGCGCGGGCGACGACCGTCTCGCGGTGGTAGCGCACTGCTGCCATCTCTCCCCCTCGGTTGACCGGACTGCGGGTCGACCCTAACCTGAACGCCGTTCACCTGGCCACGGGCCGGGTCAGGAGCCCCAGGAGCACGCCCATGACGACCGACGCCGCGACGAACGCCGACGCGACCCACGAGTCCGCCCGGACACCGCGGGGCACCGCGACCGACCTCGCCCTCATCGCCGCGTTCGCCGCCCTCATCGCGGCCCTCACCTACCTCGGCGCGATCCCGGTCGGCGGCGCCGGCGTGCCGGTCACGCTGCAGACCTTCGGCGTGATGCTGGCCGGCTGCCTCCTCGGCCCGGTCCGCGGCCTCCTCGCGGTGCTGCTCTACCTGGGCCTCGGCTTCGTCGGCCTCCCCGTCTTCGCGGAGCACACCGGGGGCATCGGCGTGCTCTCCCAGCCCAGCGCGGGCTACCTGCTCTCCTTCCCGCTGGCCGCCCTGGTCGGCGGGCTCCTGGTGACGTACGCCGCGGGGAACGCCGGCAAGACCCGCGCGCTCGTCGTGTTCGCGTGCTCGCTGGCCGCGAGCGTCCTCGTCATCCACCCGATGGGCATCGTCGGCCTCATGGTCCAGCTCGACATGACCTTCGTCGAGGCCTTCAAGATCGACGTGGTCTACTGGATCGGCGACCTGCTGAAGACCGCGCTCGTCGCGCTCATCGCCGCCGAGGTGCACCGGGCCTTCCCGCGTCTCCTCCGCGGTCGCTGACGGCCGGGCCGAACGGGAGGGAGCGACCGCGGTGGCGCTGATCCGGCTCGACGCCGCGGGCGTGACGGTGCCGGGCCCGCCCGCCGAGCGCACGATCCTCGCGCCCACGTCGCTGGAGCTGACGGAACGTCGCATCGGCGTGGTCGGCGGGAACGGTTCGGGCAAGTCGACCCTCGTGCGGCTGCTCAACGGGCTCGTCGCCCCGACCACGGGGCGGGTGCTCCTCGACGACCTGGACGTCGCCCGCCGCGGCGCGGCGGTGCGGCGGCGGGTGGGGTTCTGCTTCACCGATCCCGCGGCCCAGCTCGTGATGCCGACCTGCGTCGAGGACGTCGAGCTCTCCCTCCGGCGCACCGTCCGCGACCGCGCCGCCCGACGGGCCGCGGCGATGGACGTGCTCGACCGCTTCGGCCTCGCTCACCTCGCCGACGTCAGCGTCCACGCGCTCTCCGGCGGTCAGCGCCAGCTGCTCGCGCTCGCCGGGGTGCTCGCCACCGGGCCCGACGTGCTCGTCACCGACGAGCCGACGACCCTCCTCGACCTGCGCAACACCCGACTGGTGGCGACGACCCTGTTCGACCTCGACGTGCAGCTCGTGCTCGTCACCCACGACCTCGACCTCGCCGCCCGCTGCGAGCGCGTGCTCGTGGTCGAGGACGGCGCCGTCGTGGCGGACGGGCCGGCCGAGGCGTCGATCGCGGCGTACGTCGCGTCGGTCGAGGCGGGCGAGGTCGGCGGGTCCGGCCGGTGAGCCGCGGGATCGCCGTCGGTCTCTACCAGCCGGGCGCGACGCCGCTGCACCGCCTGCCCCCCGGGCCGAAGGTGGTGGGCCTGGCCGTCGCCAGCGTCACCATCGTCGCGGTGCGCAGCATGCCGGCGTCCTTCGGCTTCCTCGCCGTTGCGCTGGGCCTCGCGCTCCTGACCGGGGTGAGCCTGCGCCTGCTGGTGCGCAGCACGCGACCGGTGCTCGTCGCCGCCGTCGTCGTCGCCGCCTTCCAGTGGTGGTTCTACGGCCGGGACAAGGCGATCGAGACGCTGGTCGACCTCGTCGCGCTCGCCGTGCTGGCGCTGTGCCTCACGGCGAGCACACCGGTCAACGCGATGCTCGACGCGGTCGTGCGCTGGCTCGGGCCGTTCCGGCGGTTCGGCGTCGTGCCGGAGCGCGTCTCCCTCGCGTTCGCGCTCGCCATCGCCGCCCTGCCGGGCATGGTCGAGCTGGCCCTCGAGACGCGTGATGCCGCCCGGGCCCGGGGGCTCGGACGGCATCCACGCAGCTATCTCACGCCGTTCGTCGTGCGGGTCGTCGGCCGCGCCCAGGAGACGGGGGACGCGCTCCAGGCCCGCGGCCTCGGCGACTGAGCACTCAGGCGACGGCGGCCGCGGGAGCGTTCTCGACGAGCTCGGTCAGCACGGCCAGCGCGTCGACGACGAGCTGGTCGTCCCCCGACAGGTCCGGGGTCGTCGGCGTGGCCGACAGCCCCTTCTCGACGACGAGCCCGCCGGCGATCACGGCGGACTTGCGGGCCTCGTCGTGGGCCCACACGCCGCCGTACCGGCCGAAGGAGGCGCCGACGACGGCGAACGGCTTGTCCTTGATGGCGCCGGCCGCGTAGGGCCGCGAGGCCCAGTCGATGACGTTGGCGAGCACGGCGGGCATGCGGCCGTTGTACTCCGGCGTCACGAAGAGCACGCGGTCGGCGGCGGCGATGCGCTCGCGGACGCGCTGCACGGCCTCCGGCGCACCGGCGGCGTCGACGTCGTCGTCGTAGAACGGCAGGTCGCCGAGGCCGTCGACGATGTCGACCTCGACGCCCTCGGGGGCGCGGTCGCGGAGCGCCTCGGCCAGGCGGCGGTTGACGGAGCCGGTGCGGACGCTGCCGACGAGGGCGGCGACGCGGACGGGAGCGGTCATGGTGGTCCTCCAGGGGACGCGAGTCGGTGGGTGAGGTCTGGCGCAATGAACGGACCACGGTCCGATTCCATTCCGGACCATAGTCCGCATCAGGTCGCGTCGTCTACCCTGGACCCCGTGACCCCGCACTCCGCGCCCGTCGGGCACCCCGACCCGGTCCTGGCGCTGCTGCCCATGGCCGAGGCGCCGCGCGTGCGGTCGGACGCGGCGCGCAACCGCGACACCCTGCTCTGCACCGCGGCGCGGATGGTCGCCGAGGAGGGCGCGGCCGCCGTGACGATGGACCGGCTCGCCGCCGAGGCGTGCGTCGGCAAGGGCACGATCTTCCGGCGCTTCGGCAACCGGGCCGGCCTGATGACGGCGCTGCTCGACGGGTCGGAGGCCGACTTCCAGGCGCGCGTCATGCGCGGCGAGCCGCCCCTCGGTCCGGGCGCCCCGCCCTACGAGCGCCTCATCGCCTTCGGCGTCGCCCGGTTCCAGGAGAGCGTCCAGCGGATCGACCTGCTGGAGGCTGCGGGCGGCGGGCGGTCGCACGCGGCGTACAGCTTCGGGCTGCTGCACGTGCGGCACCTGCTCGCGGAGCTCGGCGTCCAGGGCGACCTGCCCCTGCTCGCCGCCGCCGTGCTCGCGCCGCTCGAGGTGCCGCTGCTGCGCGCCCAGCTGGAGGTGCAGCACCTCCCCGTGGAGCGCCTCACGGCCGCCTGGATCGACGTGGCGAGCCGCGTCGTGGGGGTCAGCCCAGCGCGTTGAGGTGGGCGAGCGCCTGCGTGAGCAGCACGCCGCGACCGCCCTCCATGTCGGCGAGCACCTCGGGGGCCAGGGCCTCCGCGGGCGTCAGCCACGTCAGCTCCAGCGCGTCCTGGCGCGGCTGGCAGTCGCCCGTCACCGACACGACGTAGACCAGCGACACCGCGTGCTGGCGCGGGTCGTGCAGGGCGGTGACGCCGGGGAGCGGGAGGTACTCCGCCACGGTGAACGGCACCGGGCTCGCGGGGATGCGCGGGAACGCCGCGGGACCGAGGTCCTTCTCCAGGTTGCGCAGCAGCGCGCGGCGCACCGTCTCGCCGAGCAGCACGCGCCCGGAGACGAAGCTGCGCGACATGCGGCCGTCCATCGAGCCCCGCAGCAGCAGCCCGACCTTCTCCACCTGGCCGAGGTGGTCGACCCGCACGGGGACGGCCTCGACGTAGAGGATCGGCACGCGTCCACGGGTCTCCGCGAGCCCCTCCTGCGACAGCCAGCCGGGCGATGCCTGGGCATCGACACCGAAGACCTCGGGGGTGGGCTCTCGCTCGGGTTCGTGGGCACCGAAGAGGGTCATGCGCGCATCCTGCCAGCCCCCCGGTCGCGCCGTGCGCGCAGGCGGGGTGGAGGCTCAGCCGACCGGGCGCACGCCCCCGCGGTGGAGCCCGAAGGTCACGCCGTCGAGCAGCGCTCCCCAGGAGGCCTCGACGACGTTGGCGCCGACGCCCACCGTGACCCACGAGGACTCGCCGTCGCTCGTCTCGATGAGCACGCGGGTGATCGCATCGGTGCCGAGCCCCTGGTCGAGGATCCGGACCTTGTAGTCGATGAGGCGGAACCGGCCGACCTCCGGGTAGGCCTGGCCCATCGCGGTGCGCAGCGCCTGGTCGAGGGCGTTGACGGGGCCGTTGCCCTCGCCGGTCACCACGATGCGCGTGCCGTCGGCGTGCAGCTTGACCGTCGCCTCCGACAGGGCCTCTCCCCCGGCGCGGCTCTCCGTGATGACGCGCCACGACTCGACGTCGACGTAGGCCGGCCGCCGGCCGCTCACCTCCTCCACCAGCATGAGCTCGAAGGAGGCGTCGGCGGCCTCGAACGTGTAGCCGCGCGACTCGAGGATCTTCACGCGCTCGGTGATGCGGGTGACCAGCTCCTTGCCCTCCGGGCTGTCCACCGAGAGGTCGTAGCCCAGCTCCCGCCCCTTGAGCTCGATCGACGCGCGGCCGGCCATGTCGGACACGAGGAGCCGCATGTCGTTGCCCACGCCGGCGGGGTCCATGTGCTGGTAGAGGTCGGGGTCGACCTTGATGGCACTGGCGTGGAGCCCCGCCTTGTGGGCGAAGGCCGACGTGCCGACGTAGGGCTGGCGGGAGGCGGGCGGCACGTTCGTCACCTCGGCGACGGCGTGGGCGATGCGGGTGGCCTCGGCGAGCGCCCCCGGCGGCAGCACCGGGCGCTCCAGCTTCAGCTCGAGGGCCGCGACCACGGCGACGAGGTCGGCGTTGCCGGTGCGCTCGCCGTACCCGTTGATGCAGCCCTGCACGTGCGTCGCGCCGGCCTGCACCGCGGCCACCGAGTTCGCGACCGCGCAACCGGTGTCGTTGTGCGCGTGGATGCCGACCCGGCCCCCGGTCGTCGCGACGACGTCCGCGACGATCTCGCCCACCCACGGCGGCAGCATCCCGCCGTTGGTGTCGCAGAGCGCCACGAGCTCCGCGCCCGCCTCGAACGCCGCCCCGAGCACGTCGAGGGCGTAGGAGCGGTTGCGGCGGTAGCCGTCGAAGAAGTGCTCGGCGTCGACGAAGACCTCGAGGCCCTCGCCGCGCAGGTGGGCGACGGTGTCGCGCACCATGGCGAGGTTCTCGGCGAGGGTCGTGCGCAGCGCCAGCTCGACGTGCCGGTCGTGGGACTTGGCGACGAGACAGGCCGTGCCCGCCCCCGAGTCCCGCAGCGCGGCGACCAGCGGGTCGTCCGCGGCGGCGACGCCGGCGCGCCGCGTCGACCCGAACGCCGCGAGCCGGGCGTGCTTGAGGTCGAGCTCGGTGCGGGCGCGGCGGAAGAACTCGGTGTCCTTCGGGTTCGCGCCGGGCCACCCGCCCTCGACGTACCCGACCCCCAGCTCGTCGATCAGCCGCGCGATGGCGAGCTTGTCCCCGACGGACAGGTTGAGGCCCTCCTGCTGCGCACCGTCGCGCAGCGTCGTGTCGTAGACGTGGAACGCGCCCTGGAGGTCGAGGGGCTGCTCGGCGATGCTCATCGGGGATCCTTCTCGGCGGGGGTACGACGGGGCTGAGGACGGACTCCGACGCACCGTCCCGGCGGGTCCCGGGCACAAAAAAACCTCTCGGGTGAACGAGAGGTCGGCGCGCCCGGAGCTCCGGACGCGCTACGTAATGCCGATCAGACCAGCGACGACAGCACGGTGCACCAGGCCAGTGTGGCACGCGTCGCGCGATCGGCGCCAGCGTCGCCGACGCTGCCGAGGCCGTCAGCGCCAGAAGAGCACGGCGTCGCGCACGTCGTCCCAGAGCGCGTCCGGCGCCGGCGGCGTCGCGGGCGCGTCCTGGGCCGGGGCCCACGAGACGCCCTGCGCGTCGGCGGCGAGCGCCGTGCCGCCGGCCGTCGCGGCCAGGAGCGCGGCGAACACGAGCCACAGCAGCGCGGGGTCGGCGACCGGGTCGACGACGGCGTGCACGGGGCCCCGCAGCCGGGAGCTGCCCGGCCCGGTCCACAGCGCGACGGCGAGGACACCGGCACCGAGGGCCAGGCAGACCGTCGTCGTGAGGCCCAGCGCGAGGGCCAGGAGCCCGGCGCTCAGCGCGAGCAGCACGCCCCAGAGCACGAGGGCGACCGAGCCGAGGAACGAGAGCAGGAGGAACCACGGGAACCCGAGCACCGCCAGCGGGCCGTCGCTCCAGTGCGCACGCCCCCGTCGCTCCCGCCGCTCGCGCCGCGTGCTGGCGCCCAGCGACGCGGCGCGGAGCACGCAGACGAGGACCGCCACGACGCCCGCGGTCACCCACGGCGCGAGCATGCCGGCCGCCGTCACGCACGACCCGAGGAGCAGCACCAGCACGCCCGAGCGGAACCGGGCGCCCGCGCCCCGCCGGGGCGCCGGTGCCGGCCAGGGCGGCGGGTACGCCGCACGCGGGTCCCGCTGCGGGACCTGCTGCGGGAGCTGCTGCGGCGGGGGGTAAGGCGGCTGCACCGGAGGCGCCACCGGCCGCGCGACCGGCCGCGGCGGCGGGGACGGCGGCGGGGACGGCGGCGGGGGCGGCTGCTGGTAGGGCTCGCGCTCCGGCGGCATGACCCGCGTGCCGCCCTCGAGCGGCGGGTCCTCGATGGCCGGGAGCACGGCGGTGGCGGCACCGGCGGCGGCCAGGTCCGTCTCGTCGGCCCCCGCTCCGGCCCCCGCTCCCGTCCCCGCCGCAGCCCCCGTCAGGGCCACGCGGGCCCGGGTCGCGCCGTCCAGGCTGTCGGGGTCGATCCAGGCGCGGAGCTCGGTGAGGGTCGGGCGGCGACGGGGGTCGGGGTCGAGGGCACGCTCGAGGGGCCCGCGCAGCCGGGCCGGCACGCCCTCGAGGTCGTGCTCCCCGCGGCGTACCCGGTCCATGACCGCCATCGCCGGACCGCGGCCGAACGGGGCGCGCCCGAGCGCGGCGAACGCGATGGTCGAGGCGAGCGCGTGCACGTCGGCGGCCGGCGATGCGTCCTCGCCGTGGAGGATCTCGGGCGCGAGGTAGCCGGGCGTGCCGAGCAGCCAGCCCGTGTGGGTCAGGCGCGGGTCGTCGGCGACCCGGGCGAGCCCGAAGTCGATGAGGATCGGGTTGCGGCCCTCCATGAGCACGTTCGACGGCTTCACGTCGCGGTGCAGCACGCCGACCCGGTGCACCGCGTCGAGGGCGGCGCAGAGCTCGGAGGCGACGTGCACGATGTCGCGCTCGTCGATCGCCCCCTCCTCCTGCACGTGGTCGTGGAGGCTGAGGCCGGGCACGTAGCGGGTCGCGACGTAGGGGATCTCCGCCCAGGGGTCGGCGTCCATGATCTCGGCGACGCGCCGGCTGCGCACACGGCTCAGCGAGTTCACCTCGCGCGCGAGCCGCGCGCGGGCCTCGTCGTCGCCCACGACGTGCGGCCGCAGCACCTTGAGCGCGACCCGCGGACCGCCGGGCTTCTGCGCCAGGTGCACGACGCCCATGCCGCCCTCGCCCAGGCGGGTCAGCAGCCGGTACTCCCCCACGCGCAGCCCGGCGGGCGGGCGCTGCGGCTCGGGAGCGGTCGTCGACACGGCAGCGAATGTACCCGCGACGGGCCCCGCGAACCGCCTCAGGCGCGCGCGTCCAGCTCGGCGAGCGCGCGCTTCGGGGCGACGAGCCGGTACGACGCGTCCACCAGCTCGGCGACCTCGTCGAGGTCGACCAGGCCGGTGTCGAGGTCGATCCCCCGCCAGCCGGAGGAGGCCCAGTAGCGCGGGAGGAAGAACCGCCCGTCCTCGTCGAGGGCGGCGAGCTCGGACGGCTCGGCCTTGACCACCGCGGCCGCCGGGTGCGGGCGGCGCGACCCGTCGGCGAGCTTCTCCTCGCTGCCGAAGAGGCAGAAGATCTTGCCGACCCGGAAGGTCGGGCGGCCGTGGGAGACGACCTCCTCGGCCCGCGGGTAGGCCAGCGCCACCGCGCGCAGCCGTCCGAGCCACGGGTCGGCGTCGTCGAACATGATCGGGTGGGGCGTCACGCGCGACCCTCCGGCCGGCGCCCGAAGGCGGAGCGGCCACGGTCGGGCCAGGTCGCGTCGCGCACCACGGCGCGGGAGGCACCGGCGAGCACCGCGCCCACGAGCTCGTCGCCCCGGCGCCAGTCCGCCGGGTCGATGGTCCAGCCCCGCCCCCGCCGGTCGACGAGCTGGACCGCGCCGGCGGTGTCCCGGGCGACGACGACCACGTCGGCGAGGGGCAGCCACCGCAGGTCGTCACCGATCCGTCCCCACAGGTCGGCGCCGTCGACGGCCATGCGGGCACCACGGGCCTCGCGGCGCCCCCGGTGCCAGCGCAGCGATCGCGGGACCCGATGCGTCCGCGGCGCGGCGTGCCACGGCAGGCCCTCGTCGAGCTCGAGGCCCAGCACGGAGGCGCGGGACACCAGGTCCGGGCCCTCCTCGTGGACGACGACGAGCGTCCCCAGGGCCGCCGCCAGCATGCGGGACAGCCCCTCCACGGTGGCGGTGCGGGCGTGCGCGACCTCCTCGTCCGGCGTGCGCGGGGCGGCGCGGCCCAGCAGGGTCGCCTCCGCCCATGCGTCGAGCTGGTCCACCGGGTCCGACCACCAGTGCCGGCGGGCGGCGATCGTCGCCACGGCCTGGGCCAGCACCTCGGCGCGGATCCCCTGCTCGGCCAGCCGCCGCAGCGTAGAGACGACGGCGTCGACGGTCGCGGCGACGTCGTCGACGACGGGGTCGAGCACCAGGTCGAGCTGCACCTCGGCGGCACCGACGGGCGTCGCGTGGGTCTGCACGGTGTAGATCAGCGCGCGGGCGCCCCGCAGCTCGTCGTACAGCTCGCGCTCGAGGCACTCCCGCAGCACGGTGGCGTGCACGGCCGGCACCAGCAGCGAGGCGGCCACCCCGTTCTTCGGCGACTCCACCAGCGTCGGGACGCGCACCAGCGGCTCCGGCACGGTACGGCGCGGGCGCTGCCCCACGGGCAACCCGCCCGCGAGGTCCTCGGGCAGGGGCGCGGTCGAGGTCAGCACGGCGTTCCCCGCGACGAACCAGTGCCGCACCCAGTCCCGCACCTCGTCGACCGTGATCGACGGGAGGGCCGGCCAGCCGGCGCCCGTCACCCCGAGGCCGCCGAGACCGTAGCGGTAGGTGAGGAGCCCGGGATCGGCCGCGTCCCCGCCGGGCCGCTCCGCACGGATCACGTGGAGCTCGCGGACCAGGTCCTCGACCGTGAACCGGCAGTCCCGCACCGCGCCCGCGACGGCCTCGAGGAAGGCGGCGACCTCCTGCGGCGTACCGGCGGTGTAGAAGGTGACCGTGTCGGGGCCGGTGGCGCCGTTGGCGCGGTGGCCGACCTCACCGATCGTGCGGAAGAGCAGGTGCTCGGCGAGGTGCGTGATCCCCGCGAGGTGCGGCGGCTCGTCCGCCGCACCGACCCCGAAGGTCCAGGTGCCGACGACCGTCCCGGGCAGGTCGAGCCAGCGGGCACGCACCCCGGCCCGCTCGCCGTCGAACGGACCGGGAACGGTGACGGGCAGGAGCTCCATCGGGGGACCCGCGTCAGACGACGCGGTGCATCCAGCCGAACGTGTCCTCGGCGCGGCCGTACTGGATGTCCACGAGCGCCTGGCGGATCGTGGTCGTGACGGGGCCGCCCTCGGCGTCACCCGTGGCGGACGGCACCTCGCCACCGGCCCACTTGAGCGCACCGACGGGCGTGACGACCGCCGCCGTGCCGCAGGCGAAGACCTCGACGATGTCGCCGCTGGTGACACCGTCGCGCCACTCGTCGATCGTGAACTTCCGCTCGACGACCTGGTGGCCCAGCTTGCCGGCGAGCTCGATGATCGAGCTGCGGGTGATGCCCTCGAGGATCGTGCCGGTCTCCGGGGTGGAGATGGTGCCGTCGGCGTGCACGAAGTACATGTTCATGCCGCCGAGCTCCTCGACGTACCGCCCCTCCTGGGCGTCGAGGAAGACGACCTGGTCGCAGCCGTGCGCCGAGGCCTCCTGCTGGGCGACGAGCGAGCTGGCGTAGTTGCCGCCGGTCTTCGCCGCGCCCATGCCGCCGCGGCCCGCCCGCGTGTACTCCTCCGTCAGCCAGAGGCTGACGGGCTTCACGCCGCCGCGGAAGTAGGCCCCCGCCGGCGAGGCGATCACCATGTAGGTGACGTGCTGGGACGGCCGCACCCCGAGGAACGTCTCGGAGGCGAACATGAACGGTCGCAGGTAGAGGCTCTTCTCCCCCTCGGCGTCGGGCACCCAGCGCTCGTCGGCGCGCACGAGCGCGTCGACGGTCTCGACGAAGTCGGCGGGGTCGAGCACCGGCAGCGCGAGGCGCGCGGAGGAGCGCGCCATGCGCTCGGCGTTGGCCTCGGGACGGAACAGCCACACCGAGCCGTCGGCGTGCCGGTAGGCCTTCATGCCCTCGAAGATCTCCTGCGCGTAGTGCAGGACCGCGGTGGCGGGATCGAGCGTGAGCGGGCCGTAGGGCGTGATGCGGGCCGCGTGCCACCCCTCCTGGGGCGTCCACTCCACCGTGAGCATGTGGTCGGTGAAGTGCACGCCGAACCCCGGCGAGGCCAGGATCCCGGCCAGGCGCGCGTCGTCGACGGGGGTCGGGTTGGGGGTGGTGCTGATCTGCATGGGGGGCACGGTAGTCCACTCCTCGGGGGCGGGTGGCAGGTCGGTGGCGGGTCGGAAATGCGACGACGCCGGGCACACCCACGGGGTGCCCGGCGTCGTGACGAGTCGTCAGGGAGCGGGGCTCACCCGGCTACTCGCGCGGCGATGGCGTCGCCGACCGCGGCGGTACGGCGCGGCTCGGCGCCCGCGCGACCGGCGAGGTCCGCGATCACGGCCTCCTCGATCGTCGCGGCGGAGGCGTGGTGCCCGAGGTGGTCGAGCAGCAGCGCGGCGGACAGGATCGCCGCCGTGGGGTCGGCCTTCTGCTGGCCCGCGATGTCGGGCGCGGAGCCGTGCACGGGCTCGAACATCGACGGGGTCGTGCGGTCCGGGTTCACGTTGCCGGACGCGGCCAGGCCGATGCCACCGGTCACGGCAGCGGCCAGGTCGGTGATGATGTCGCCGAAGAGGTTGTCGGTGACGATCACGTCGAAGCGCGACGGGTCGGTCGTCATGAAGATGGTGGCCGCGTCGATGTGCAGGTAGTCGACGGTGACGTCCGGGTGCTCGGCGCCGACCTCCTTCACGATCCGGCTCCACACCGCACCGCCGTAGGTCAGCACGTTCGTCTTGTGGATGAGCGTGAGCTTCTTGCGGGGGCGGCGCTCGGCGCGGGCGAAGGCGTCCCGCACGACACGCTCCACGCCGAAGGCGGTGGTGATCGAGACCTCGGTGGCGGTCTCGGCGGGCGTGCCGACGCGGATGGCGCCGCCGTTGCCCGTGTAGGGACCCTCGGTGCCCTCGCGGACGACGACGAAGTCGACGTCGCCCGGGTCGGCCAGCGGCGAGGTCACGCCGGGGAAGATGCGCGAGGGTCGCAGGTTCACGTAGTGGTCGAGCTCGAAGCGCAGGCGCAGCAGCAGTCCACGCTCGAGGAGGCCGGGCGGCAGGTTGGGGTCACCGGGCTTGCCGCCCACGGCTCCGAGCAGGATCGCGTCGTGCGCACGGATCTCCTCCAGCACACCGTCCGGCAGCACCTCGCCGGTCGCGAGGTAGCGCTCCGCACCCAGGTCGTAGCGGGTGGGCTCGAACTTCACACCGGCAGGAGCGGCGACCTCGAGCACCTTGAGGGCCTCGGCGGTCACCTCCTGGCCGATGCCGTCGCCGGGGATGACGGCGAGCTTCAGCGAGCCGGGAGCGGCGGACGTCGTGGAGGAGTCGGTCATGGCGGGTGAGCCTAGTTGTCGTCGGGGCGGTCGCCGCGGGTGTCCCGCAGGTCGAGCGCCGCCTGCAGGGCCTCACGGCTGTGGGGGTTCTGCGGGTCGTGGCTGGCGGGTCCCCACTCGGGATACATGTCGTACATGGCTCGTCTCCTCTGGTCGCCGGGACCGGGTGGTCGCCGGGGGTGGTGAGTGTCGGTCGGTGCGGGTTGCAGCTGCGCTGCGTGTGCGACGCCCCGGGCGGGGCTGGGTCCGGACCGGGATCACCAGGAGGACTCGAGCGGGTCAGCGGATCGCGCGTGAGGTGCCGTGCGCCGCCGCGGGGTGTCGTGCCCGCATCGCGTGCGCTGGCTCAGGGGTGGGAGCGAGGAGCGGATGCGGGGATCCGATGAGGCCGGAGGGAGCACAACGCCGAACACCGCGGCGAGGTGGCCTCACCTTCAGTGGGCCTCGCCGCGGCGAACGATAAGTACGATCACGCTCCGCATGGTGCGACGACGGTACGCCGCGCCCGCAGCCCGCGGGAGACCCTGCGGCGAACCGTTCACCATCTGAGACGAGAGGCCCGGAATGGCAGACTCGGTCCTGTGAGTGCCCCGCCCGAGCTGCCCGACGTCGTCACCCGAGCCTTCGACGTGTCGCGGCGGGCGGGCTACGTCTCGTTCTGCCGGAACGAGACGGGGCGCCTGCTGGCGATGCTCGCGGCGACGCGCAGCGGCGTCATGGCCGAGTTCGGCACGGGCTGCGGGGTCGGCACCGCGTGGCTGCGCAGCGGCATGCGGGGCGACGCCCACATCCTGACGGCCGAGCTCGACGAGCGCCTCGCCGACGCGGCCGCCGAGATCTTCGTCGACGACCCCCAGGTCGAGGTGCTGGCCGCCGACTGGTCGACCCTCGGCGGCAAGGGCCCCTTCTCGCTGCTCTTCCTGGACTCCGGGGACCCGGCGTCGGTCGCCGTCGACAAGATCGCCGACCTCGTGGAGCCCGGCGGGATCGTCGTGCTCGACGACTTCGTGCCGTGCGAGCTGTGGCCGCCGATCACCTACGGCCGCGTGGACGTGCTCCGCGAGCAGTGGCTGACCGACGAGCGCTTCACCGCGGTCGAGGTGATGGTGGCCTCCGACGCCTCAGCGGTCGTCGCGACCCGCCGCTGACCCACCCAGGTCCACCGTGAAGAACGGCAGCATGGCCTGGGTCAGCGGACCGATCGCCAGCGCGTAGAGCAGGGTCCCCACCCCGACGATCCCGCCGAGGACGAGACCGCCCAGCACGACGGTCACCTCGATGCCGGTGCGGACCAGCCGGAGGGACAGCCCGGTCCGCCGCGCGAGCCCGGTCATGAGCCCGTCCCGGGGGCCGCGCCCCAGCTGGGCGCCGATGTAGAGCGCCGAGGCGAACCCGCACAGCAGCACCCCGCCCACCATGAGGGCGACGCGGTCCAGCGGGCCGTCCACCCGGCCCAGCAGGGCGATGGTGGCGTCCGCGCTGAGACCGAGCACGAAGGGGTTCGCCAGCGTGGCGAGCCCCGGGCGCTCCCGCAGCGGGACCCAGGCGAGCAGCACCACGAAGCTGGCGAGGATGAGCACCTGGCCCAGGCTCAGCGGGACGTGGGTGGCGATGCCGGAGTGCAGCACGTCCCAGGGCGCCAGCCCGACCGCGCCGCCGACCATCATGCCGAGCGAGACGCCGTAGCAGACCAGGCCGACCGTCATCTGCACCAGGCGGCGGGGCAGGTGGCCCGCGCGCAGCTGGGCGACGGGGCCGAGGTCCTGGAGGGTGCGGGAGGCGAGGGGCGTGCTCATGCGACAAGTCTCGACCCGCATTGGCCTTCTCATCCATAGCCACTTCTGGAAGAGTGGCCTGCATGAGCGCCACCGTGACCGCCTCGCGCATAGCCACCCTCGTCGACGGGTTCGACCGCTCCCCCGCGTACGAGGGTCTCGCCGCCGCCCTCCGGCTCGCGATCGGCGACGGTCGCGTGCCCTACGGCGCGCGGCTCCCCAGCGAGCGCGACCTCACGGGCGTGCTCGCCGTCTCCCGCACGACGGTGACGCGGGCCTACGCGCTGCTCGTCGAGCAGGGGTACGCCGCCGCCCGCCGTGGTGCCGGCACCTTCGCCCAGGTGCCGGGCGGGCCCGCACGCGCCCGCGACCGCGCGCTGACGCCACGCCCGACCCGCGTCGTACCGCGGGCCGACGGCCGGGGCGACGCCGGCGGTCTGGGCGACGACGACCTCGTCGACCTCGTCTGCGCCGCCTGCCCGGCGCCGCCGGGGATCGCGGAGGCGTACGCCGCGGCGGCGGACGAGCTGCCCGGCTACCTCGGCGGTCACGGCTACTTCCCCACCGCGCTGCCCCAGCTCGCGGAGGCGATCGCCGCCCGCTACGAGGCCGACGGGCTGCCGACGACGCCGGACCAGGTCGTCGTGACGGCCGGTGCCCTCGCCGGGACGGCCATCGCCGCCTCGGCCCTCGTCCGCACCGGTGACCGGGCCCTCGTCGACAACCCGGTCTACCCCAACGCCGTGCACGCGTTGCGCCGGGCCGGGGCCCGCATCGCCACCGCCCCCGTCGGCCGGGAGGGCTGGGACCTCGACGCCTACGTCGCGGCCGTCCGCCAGGCGGCGCCGCGGGTCGCCTACGTGATCCCCGACTTCCAGAACCCGACGGGCCACCTCCTCGGGGTCGACGACCGGGAGCGACTGGCCGACACGCTGCGTCGGGCCCACGTCGTGCCCCTCGTCGACGAGTCCCTGCGCCACCTCCGGCTCGACGTCGAGGCCACCGCGATGCCGCCGGCCTTCGCCTCCCTCGCCGCCGACGCCGTCAGCGTGGGCAGCGCCAGCAAGGTGCTGTGGGGCGGCCTCCGCCTCGGCTGGATGCGGCTGCCGAGCGCGTCCGTCGCCGCGACCGTCGAGGCCCGGCTCGGGCTCGACCTCGGCGCCCCCGTGCTCGAGCAGCTCGTGCTCGCCCGGCTCCTCGCCGACCCCACCGCCGAGGACGCCCAGCGGGAGCGCATGGGGTCCCAGCGGGACCACCTCGTCGCCGCCCTCCGCCGCCACCTCCCCTCCTGGCGCTTCGAGGTGCCGCGGGGCGGCCTCGTGCTGTGGTGCGAGCTGCCGGCTCCCGTCGCCAGCCGGCTCGCCGACGAGGCGGAGCGCCTGGGCGTGGCCATCGCCGCGGGGCCGCAGTTCGCCACCGGGGGCGGTCTCGACCGGTTCGTGCGGCTGCCGTGGACGCGCCCGCCGCACGAGCTCGACCTCGCCGTCGAGCGTCTCGCCGCCGCCTGGGACCGGGTCACCGGCGGGACCGACGGGTCCGCGAGGGGCCGGCGCAGCGGCGAGGGCACCGTGCTCGTGGCCTGACCCCGGTCAGGCCGGCACCCCCACGCCGTGCGGCGCATCGTCGTAGCCCGCCGCGTGGCGCACCCCGCCCGCGACCACCGTCTCGACCCGGTTGCCGGGCGCGACCACGACCCGGAGGGCCCGACCGCCGTCCGTGACCGCTGCCGCGACCTCGTCGAGCCGGGCCCCGACCTCCTGCAGGCGGTCGCCGAGACCCTGCACCGAGGCGACCAGCCGCTGCGCCAGCTCGCCGATCCGCTGGGCGGCCGAGCGCACCCGCATCCCCAGGGCGGCCAGGGTCGGCCCCGTGCCCACCCCGGAGATCAGCACCGGCGCCATGGGCACGAGCCAGGCCACGATGTCGGCGATGGTCTCGCGCACCACCTGCCGCACCCCGGCGACCAGCGAGCTCGCGAGCTGGACCGAGGCGGCCACGCCCGTGGCCGCGACGGCGCAGGCGTCGACGGCGAGGCTGCGCCCGAGGCCATACGTCGTGTACGCCGCAGCCGCCGCGCCCTCCCAGTCCGCCGTCACCGTCGTGACCTCGCCCTCGTAGCCCGCCGCCGTCGCCGCGAGGCCCCGCGCCACCGCGTCCCAGGTCGCCGCCTGGGCCAGCACCGCGTCGGGGTTGCCCGCGAGGTGGTCGAGGAACCGGTGCAGCGGCTCGATGCGCTCCAGGAGGAAGCCGATGCCCGCGCCCACCAGCGTCCCGACGGGGTCGCTGAGGACGCCCGCCACCTCGGTGGCGCCGCACAGGGTCAGCAGCCCGCCCTCGGCCCAGTCGCCCCGCGCCAGCGCCTCCCCCGTCGACAGCAGGGTGTCGACGACCGCCCCGCCGGTGTGCCACGTGCGGGTGTCGCCCTCCTCCACCACCTCGACGCTCACGGCGCCACCTCCGCCCCCGGGGCCGGCACCCCCACCGGCACCCCCACCGGGACCGGCACGGCCGGGGGCGCCACCGGGGAGACCGGCGACCCCTCGAGGCGGTCGAGCCACGCGGCCGCCTCGACCACCGCACCGACGGCCTGGCGGACGGTCCCCCGGACCAGCTCCTCGCCGGTCGCCTGCGCGGCCCCCGCCACCGTCTCGACCACGCCCGCGGCCGCCGGCCAGGCCTGCTCCCGCACGCCGTCGACGGTGCGGGACAGGCCGGTCGCCGTCGCCGCCACGGCGACGTCGGTGGCCTCGATCCCGGCGGCGACCGAACGGACCTCCGTCGCAGCGGTCGCGAGCGACCCGACCGTCGTCGCGCAGGCGGCGATGCCCGTCAGCTGCGTCCCGGCGAGCAGCGGGACGAGGAACGAGCAGAGCACGCCGAACGCATCGTGGTCGGCCGCCGTGGTGCGTGCCGCCTCGAGGGCCGACCTGGGCTCCTCGGCCAGCACGTCGACCCGGGCCGCGTGCAGCCGCAGCTCGGCCGGGTCCATCCCCAGGACGCTCATCGCAGGACCCCCGCCCCCACGCTCACGCCCGCAGGACGCTCCCCGGCGGCGTCCGACGCGCCGGCCCGGGCGGCGAACATCCGCTCCGCGTGCTGCACGACGTGGGCGGTGGTGGCGGAATCCGCACCGAACGCCTCCCGCGCCAGTCCGCCGAGCACCGCCGGCAGACGACGCCGGGCCGTGGCGTTCGCCGCCAGGACGGCCCGCGCCACGGCCGCGCCGCCCTGCGCGGCGACCCGCTCGCCGACGGCCAGGTGCACGAGGCCCCCGGCGTGGTCGAGCGTGACGGTCACGTCGCTGCCGTCCGACGGGCGGCCGTGCACCCGCAGCCCGTCGACGGCCGCGGCGTACTGCTCCGCACGCCGGGCCTCGGCCGCTGCTCCCGCGACGATCGCGTCGACGGCGTCCAGGGCCTCGTCGGCACCACGGAACGTCGGTCCCCCACTCCTCATGTCTCCCCCTGGTCATCTCGGGCGACCGCCGTCCGGTCGCCGTCGTCCCAGGGTGGCCCGGCGGCCGCTCCGGCGGAAGGCGCCCTCCTCCGACCTGTGGATAACCCGTCGCGCGTGGGTGGTCGAGGCGGGGGCGGGTCCCTGGGGGGCAGCACTGTGCGGCTGGTGCGCTTCCGGGTGAGGCGGACGAGCACCAACCGCACAGTGCCGGCCCCGGGTTCAGCCCGACCCGAGCCGAGACCCGCCCGGTCCGCGCCAGGCTCAGGCGAAGAGCGCCTGCCCCACGAACTCGCCCTCGCGCGCACCCGGGGGCACGGCGAAGAGCGCGGAGGAGGTGAACCGCAGGTACTCCATCAACCGGTCGTTGCGCGCCATCTCCGTCTGGAGCGGGATGAAGTGGGTGCGGGGGTCGCGCACGAAGGCGATGAAGAACAGGCCCGCGTCCAACCCGCCGACGTCGGTGCTGCCGTCGACGAAGTTGTAGCCCCGGCGCAGCATCCGCGCGCCTCCGAAGCGGTCGGGGTGCACGACCGCGACGTGCGAGTCCACCGGCATGACCGGGCCGTCGCTGCCCTGCATCCCGAAGTCGGGCTGGGCGTCCTCCGCACCGCCCGACAGCGGTCCCCCGGACCCCTTGAACCGGCCGATCGACTGCTCCTGCTCACCGAGCTGCTGGCGGTCCCAGACCTCGATGGTCATGGCGATCCGACGCGCGACGAGGTAGCTGCCGCCGGCGAGCCAGGAGCCCGCCGCGTCGTCGTCGGCCCCGACCCACACGTGCTCGTCGAGCGCGGCGCCCTCCTCCGCGCGGACGTTCATCGTGCCGTCCTTGAAGCCGAACAGGTTGCGCGGCGTGGACTGGCTCGTCGTGGTCGTCGACGTGCGGCCGAAGCCGAGCTGCGACCACCGCACCGAGACGGTGCCGAAGCCGATCCGCGCCAGGTTCCGCACGGCGTGGACGGCCACCTGGGGGTCGTCCGCGCAGGCCTGCACGCAGAGGTCGCCCCCCGAGCGCGCCGGGTCCAGCACGTCCGCGGGGAAGTGCGGCAGGTCGGCGAGCGCGGCGGGCCGCCGGTCGGCCAGCCCGAACCGGTCGCGCCCAGGTCGGGGTGCTCGAACAGCCCCGGCCCGAACCCGATCGTGATCGTGAGCCGCGAGGGCGGCAGGTCGAGGGCCTCCCCCGTGTCGTCCGGCGGCAGGTTCTGGGCACCGTTGACGGCGCCGACCGGCCCCGCCGACTGGCCCTGGACCATCCGCTCGGCAGCGTCCGTCCAGCGTCGCAGCAGCTCGACCAGCTCGTCGCGGTCGTCGGTGACGACGTCGAAGGCCGCGAAGTGCAGGCGGTCCTGCGCCGCGGTCACGATCCCCGCCTGCCGCTCCCCCCGGAAGGGGTACGACGCGGGCTCGCCCGCAGCGGCCGTCGCGTCGTCGCCGAGGCGACCCGCGGCGTACCCCCCGGCCGCCAGCGCGACGCCCCCCGCCGCGAGACCCCCGCCGAGGAGGCCGCGTCGCGAGAGGCCCGCGCTCACGCGACGACGGCCGCGGTCAGCCGCGAGAGCGGCTCGGACAGCGCGTTGACCGCGTCGGACAGCTCGCCGCGCTGGTCCTCGCCCACGGTGTCGTAGGAGACGAAGCCGTCACCCTCGCGCTGGGCGTCGAGCAGCGTCTGCAGGTCCGCGAACTCCTCGTCGAGCTCGGCCGCCAGGTCGGCGTCGTTCTCCAGCACGATCGGGCGCACGCCCTCGTAGGCCACCCGGGCCCCGTCGACGTTGGCCTGGAAGTCCCACAGGTCGGTGTGCGACCAGGCCTCCTCCTCACCGGTGATCTTGCCGGTCGCGACCTCGTCGAGCAGCCCACGGGAGCCGTTGGCGATGAAGTCGATCGGGTAGGTCATGTCGGGCGCGTTCACCAGCTCGACCAGCGTCTCGGTGTCGGCCACGAGCTTGTCGGTCAGCGCGGCGCGCTGGTCGTCGGTGAGCGGGGTGTAGTCGGAGGCGTCCTCCGGCCACAGGTCCTTCTCCAGCACATGCCAGCCGGTCCACTCCTGGCCGGGCTCGAGGTCCGCCTCCCGGAGGTCCATCTCGGGGTCGAGCGTGCCGAACGACTCGGCCACCGTCTCGATGCGCTCCCAGTGCTGGCGGGCCTGCGGGTAGAGCGCCCGTGCCGCGTCGTCGTCGCGGGCCGTCACCAGGGCGGCGAACTCGGTGGTGCCGGTGAGGAGCTGGTCGGCCTGGTCCTCGACGTACGCCGCGTAGTTGGTCTGCGCCTGCTCCACGAGCTCGCTGTCGGTGGCGGACGCCCCGGACCCGCCGTCGTCGGAGGCGGCGACGGTGAAGTCGCCCCGGATGCCGTCCCCGACCATCCCCGGCTTGCAGGCGGTCACGTAGTCACCGGCCGCCACGTTGACGGTCAGCTTCGCGCTGGTGTTGGGCGCGACGTTCTCGACCTCGCCGAGGATGCGCAGGCCGTCGGAGTCGAGCAGGTAGAACTCCGTCACGTCGTCGCCCGCGTTGGTCACGTCGAACGTGAGCGTGCCCGCCGGCGCCTCCGTCGAGGAGAGCTCGCAGCCGTCGGCCGACGACGCGACCGCGAGCACCCGGGGGTCGCCGCTGTCGCTCGGGTCGGCGTTCTCCGTGCACGCGGCCGCCAGCGCGAGGGGCGCCAGTGCCAGCACGGCCAGCGGCACGCGGCCGCGGCGGGACGAGAGGGTGCGGATCATGCGGTTTCCTTCGTGGGAGTGGGGTCGGCCGGGCGGACGGCACCGGTCGGGCGCCGACGGACGGCGCGGAGGAAGAGGAACATCACCGGGACGACGTAGAGGACCCAGACGGTCGCCTCGAGCCAGGTCGTCTGCGGCGAGAAGTTGAAGACGCCCTTGAGGACGGCGGCGTAGACGGAGCTGGCGTCGTACCAGCTCGTGACGTCCCACGCGAGGTCGTGGAGGCCGGGCAGGAAGCGCGCCTCCTGGAGGTCGTGCACGCCGTAGGCCAGCACGCCGCCGGCGACGAGCACCAGGAAGGCGCCGGTCCAGGTGAAGAAGACGGTGAGGTTGAGGGTGACGGCGCCCTTGTAGATGAGCACGCCCAGCACGACGGCGGTCGCGAGACCCAGCGCCACGCCGACCAGCGGCTCCCAGGTGGGGAGGCCGTCGACGGTGCCCGTCCCGGTGACCGAGCGCGTCGTCGACCAGACGATCAGGGCGGTCTCGAGGCCCTCGCGACCGACGGCGAGGACGGCGATGACGACGAGGGCGGCCGGGTTGCCGCCCGCCGCGGAGTCGATCCGGCCCCGCAGCTCGCCCGCGAGCGAGCGGGCGTTGCCCGCCATCCAGAAGATCATCCAGGTGACGAAGCCGACGGCGACGATCGAGAGGCTGCCGCCGATCGCCTCCTGGGCCTCGAAGGTGAGGCCACGGGGGCCGAACGTGAGGACGGCGCCGAACGCGAGGCTGACGGCGACGGCGAGGCCCACGCCCACCCAGATCTTCCAGAGCAGGGCGGCGCGGCCGGTCTTGACGAGGTAGGCCACGAGGACGCTCACGACGAGCGCCGCCTCGAGCCCCTCCCGCAGACCGATGAGGTAGCTGGCGAGCACGAGCGCTGAATATAGACCCGTTGAGTTAGGTTCACCTCACCTGACCGGCAAGAATTGACCAAGAGCCCGCCGCCCCGGCCACGGCCACCGCCGGAGTGCGGGACACGACACAGGTGCTTGACCACCCTTTGGTGGGCATTTATAAATGGTGCTGATTCCGGCAGCACCCGGACCGCCGTCGAGACCAGGAGCAGCCTTCCGATGATCCCGCCCCGACCAGCTCCCGACCGCCCCCGCGGTCAGGTCAGCCGGGGTGCGCCCTCGAGCAGGGTCGCCACGTCGATCTCGAGCACCTCGCAGACCGCGAGCAGCGTCTGCAGGCGCGGGTTCATGGCCACGCCCGGTCGGGACTCGCCCTTCTCGAACTTCTGGTAGGTGAACCCGGCGACGCCGGCCAGGTGCGCCACCCGCTCCTGGCTGAGGCCCTTGCGCTGGCGCGCCTGCTGCAGCCGGACGCCCACCTCGCGGGAGAACGTCTTCCACTCGTCTTCCATCACCGCTCCACCATCGCCGCGCGGCCACCTCGCTACGACCATCAATATATGTGAATCTCGGGATCACACCACGGGCCTGTGGAGGACGTCCCGTCGCGCGGCGAGGTCGTCGGTGGTGGCACCTAGGTTCCGAGCAGACCGACGACGGGGGTTGCCGATGCACGACGAACGACCGACCTGGCTCAGGGAGCCGTGCCCGCACTGGTGCGTGGCGGAGCACCGGCAGGACGACCATCCCGACGACCGCGTGCACCGCGGCGCGAGCACGACCCTGGCGGGCTTCCTCGCCCACGGGGCCGTGCCGACCGAGTTCGAGGAGGAGCCGGCCCACCTCGTGATCCAGGTCATGCGCCCCGTCGGCGGCACGACCACCTGGGTGGAGGTGCGCGAGACGGAGGGCGCCCGGCACCGCCTGACGGTCACGCTCGCGACCGCGCGCGACCTCGGCCTGCTCCTGTCGCGGATCGCGCCACGATGACCATCTCGTAATGTGCATTTATATATGGTGCTCGGGTGACCGAGCCCCATCCCGACCACGCCGCGCCCATCGACCTCCTCCTGCTGACGAGGTTCAACGTGAAGCGTCGGGGGCGCACCGCGGGCGACCCCTGGCTGCGGGAGCGGGTACGCCTCTTCACCCGCGTCTGCCTGCCCTCCGTGGCCGGCCAGTCGGAGCCACCGACGGGCTGGCTCGTGTTCTTCGACAGCGGGAGCCCCGGCTGGCTGCGCGAGGTCGTGCACGAGCTCGGGGCAGGCATGTTCGAGCCGGTGTGGCTGCCCGGCGAGGTGCCGATGTCGGTCTACGCCGAGCACGTCCGCCGCCACAGCAGCGGTACCTGGGTCGCCACCACCCGGCTCGACAACGACGACGCCCTCGCCCGGGACTTCGTCGCCCGCACGCGCGCGGCCCTCCGCCCCACGGCCGAGTTCCTCAACTTCGCCTCCGGGCTGCAGGTGACGGCGGAGGGGGCCGTCCACCGGCTCCGCGACCCCTCGAACGCCTTTCTCACCCGCACGGAGCGGCGGGACGAGGCGACCACCGTCTACGCCGTGCGCCATCCCCGGGCCGGCGAGGTCGCCCCCGTGCGCCAGCTGGAGGGACCGCCCATGTGGATCCAGCACATCCACGGGGACAACCTCGTCAACGCCGTCCACGGCATCCGGGTGTCCCCCACCGTCCTCGAGCGCTTCGACGTCCGCATCGACCCGCGACCGATCGGTCCCGTCGCCCTGCTCGCCGCCCGCGTCACCGACCTCGCCCGGGTGGCGCGCCGCCTCGTGCTCCGACCCGCGCGGCTGCGCTGGGCCTGGCGCGTGCTCAGCAGCCGTCGGCCGTCCCGACCGCGCTGACCCGCGCGGCCCGGAGGAGCGTCAGGCCCCGGGCACCGCGCAACCGTCGGGGCCGCACGCGTCCGCGTCGTCCCCGCCGACCTGCACCAGCGACGGGTGCGACTGCGCCCACGCCCGCTCCAGCACCTGCGTGAAGACCTCGACCGACTGCGCCCCCGAGACCCCGAAGGCGCGGTCGACGACGAAGAACGGCACACCGGTGGCCCCGAAGGCGCGCGCCTGCTGCACGTCCGCGGCCACCGCGTCGGCGTACTCGTCGCTCGCGAGCACCTCGTCCACCCGCTCGGCGGGCAGCCCCGCCTCGAGGGCGACGGCTCGCAGCTCGGCGGGGTCGGACAGGTTGCGGGCGTGCTCGAAGTACGCCGACAGGAACGCCTCCTTGACGGCCACCTGCTGCGCCGGGCCGCCCTCGGCCAGCGCGAGGTGGAGCAGGCGGTGGGCGTCGACGGTGTTGCCGTGCACCGTGCGGTCCTGGTGGAAGTCGAGCCCCTCCTGGCGGGCGATGCCGTCGACCTGGGCCATCATCTGGGGCGCCTGGGGGCCGTACTTCCGCGTCAGCGCGTCGACGGTGCGCTCCGTGCCGTTGCGCGGCGCCGTGGGGTCCAGCTCGAAGGAGCGGTAGACCACCTCGACCTCGTCGGCGTGCTCGAAGGACGCCAGGGCGGTCTCCATCCGGCGCTTGCCGATGAAGCACCACGGACACACGACGTCGGACCAGATCTCGATGCGCACGCCGCTCTGAACCCCGAGGGGACCGCTCCCATTCCCCGCCCCCGACCCTGGCCGGGCCGAGGGGTCGGCCAGGGTCGCCCCAGGGTCCGTCCCCGATGCCGCCCGGCACCCGATCGGGCGAGGCTCGGACCATGATCGACGTCAACGGACTGACCAAGACGTACGGCGCGCACCGCGCCGTCGACGACGTGAGCCTCACCGCCCGCCCCGGCCGCGTCACCGGCTTCCTCGGCCCCAACGGCGCCGGGAAGTCCACGACCATGCGGATGATGGTCGGCCTCACGCCCCCGACCTCGGGCACCGCGCGGATCTGCGGCGCGGCGTACGCCGACCTGCCGAACCCGCCCCGCGAGGTCGGCGTGCTCCTCGACGCCTCCGCCCAGCACGCCGGTCGCACCGGTCGCGAGATCCTCACGCTCGCCGCGATGACGGCCGGCCTGCCGCGCAGCCGCGCCACGGCCATGCTCGACCTCGTGTCCCTCACCGACGAGGAGGCCGACCGCCGGGTGCGCAACTACTCGCTGGGCATGCGCCAGCGGCTCGGCATCGCCGTCGCCCTCGTCGGCGAGCCGGAGGTGCTCGTGCTCGACGAGCCGGCGAACGGGCTCGACCCGGCCGGCATCCGGTGGATGCGCGACCTGCTCCGCGGGTTCGCCGCGGACGGCGGCACGGTGCTGCTGTCCAGCCACCTGCTCCACGAGATCGAGGTCATCGCCGACGACCTCGTCGTCATCGGCCGGGGACGCATCGTCGCCGAGGGCACGAAGGCGTCGCTCCTCGAGCGCGCCGGCACCGTCGTGGCGCCCGCCGAGACCTCCGACGCCGCCGCCCTCGTGCGGGCCTGCACCGCCGCCGGGCTGGCGGTGACCCGTCAGGGCGACGGGTCGCTCCGCGTCGAGGCCGACGGCCCCGTCGTCGGGCGGCTGGCCCACCAGGTCGGTGTGCCGCTCGCCCAGCTGCAGCCCGCGGGCGGCACCGGGCTGGAGGAGATGTTCCTGCAGCTCACCGCCGACACCCAGCGGGAGACCCCCGCCACCACCGCCGCCACCACCACCGAAGGGAGGGCGGCATGAGCACGACCGTCGACGCCGGCCCCGTCACCGCCCCCGCCCGCGCATCCCGATCCGCTCGGGCCGACCTGCGACGCCCCTCGTTCGGCCGCCTCGTCGTCGTCGAGGCCCGCAAGACGTTCGACACCCGGGCGGGGCTGTGGCTCTGCGTCAGCATCGTGCTGCTCGCGCTCGTCGCGACCGGCGCGGTGATCGCCTTCGCCCCGCAGGCGGACCTGGACTACGGCCAGTTCGCCGGCGCGATCGGCACGCCCATGGCGGTGATCCTGCCGGTGCTCGCCATCCTGTCCGTGACGAGCGAGTGGAGCCAGCGCAGCGGGCTCACCACGTTCACCATGGTGCCCCAGCGCGGTCGCGTCATCGGGGCGAAGGCGGCGGTGGCGGCCGTCGTGGGTGTCGTCTCCATGCTGGTCGCCCTCGGCGTCGGCGCGGTGGGCACCCTGCTCGGCTCCGCCGTCGCGGGCATCGACCCCGTCTGGGACGTGACCGTCGCCCAGTTCACCTCGATCGTCATCGCCAACCTGCTCGGCATGGCCGTCGGCTTCATGCTCGGCGTCCTCCTGCGCAGCTCACCGGCCGCGATCGTGGGCTACTTCGTCTACTCCTTCGTGCTCAGCACCCTCAGCTACACCCTGGCCGCCTACCAGGACTGGTGGGCCGACCTGCAGCCCTGGCTGGACTTCAACTACGCCCAGACGGCGCTCTTCGAGGACTGGCCGACCGGTCAGGAGTGGGCGCACCTGGCCACCGCCTCGGTGCCGTGGCTCCTCCTCCCCCTCGCCGTCGGCCTGCTCCTGCTGCGGCGCTCCGAGGTGAAGTGAGACGGCCGGACCGACCGGCTGCCTCCTGACGCACGAGACCCCCGGGACCACACGGTCCCGGGGGTCTCGTCGTACCGCTCAGGGGGTCAGCGCGCGGCCGAGCCCTCCGTGTAGTCGGCGTCGGCCTGCTGCCACGAGAAGTGGGCGCGGAGCTCCTTGCCCGTCTTCTCGATGGGGTGACCGGCCTCCTCCTCGCGCAGGCGCTGGAACTCCTCGCCGCCGTTGTCCTGGTCGCCGATGAAGCGCTTGGCGAAGGTGCCGTCCTGGATGTCGGCGAGGATGCCCTGCATCCGCTCCTTCGTGCCGGCGTCGACGACGCGGGGACCGGAGACGTAGTCGCCGTACTCCGCCGTGTCGGAGACGCTCCAGCGCTGCTTCGCGATGCCGCCCTCCCACATGAGGTCGACGATCAGCTTGAGCTCGTGGAGCACCTCGAAGTAGGCGATCTCCGGCTGGTAGCCCGCGTCGGTCAGGGTCTCGAAGCCCGCCTGCACGAGGTGCGAGACGCCACCGCAGAGCACGGCCTGCTCACCGAACAGGTCGGTCTCGGTCTCCTCGGTGAAGGTCGTCTTGATGACGCCGGCGCGGGTGCCGCCGATGGCCTTCGCGTAGGACTTCGCCAGGTCCCAGGCAGCGCCGGAGGCGTCCTGCTCGACGGCGATGATGTCCGGGATGCCGCGGCCCGCGACGTACTCGCGGCGCACGGTGTGGCCCGGGGCCTTCGGGGCCACGAGGATCACGTCGACGCCCTCGGGCGCCTGGATGTAGCCGAAGCGGATGTTGAAGCCGTGGCCGAAGACCAGCGTGTCGCCCGCGGCGAGGTGGGGCTGGATCGACTCGGCGTAGACGTGGCGCTGCACCTGGTCGGGCGTGAGGATGACGATGACGTCCGCCTCCTCGACCGCGGCGGCGACGTCGAGGACCCGCAGGCCCTCCTCCTCCGCCTTGGCGCGGCTCTTCGAGCCCGCGGCGAGGCCGACGCGGACGTCGACCCCGGAGTCGCGCAGGTTGAGGGCGTGGGCGTGCCCCTGGCTGCCGTAGCCGATGACGGCCACGTTCTTGCCCTGGATCAGGGACAGGTCGGCGTCGTCGTCGTAGTAGATCTCAGCCACTGGGGGCTACTCCTTCTGGGTTGACTTCTCGAGTGGTACGTCGCTGGTGGGCGCGAGCGAGGACCCGCGCCCCCGAGGGTGGCGTCAGCCGGCCGCCGGGGCCGGGACCGGGACGGGGACCGGGCGCACGGTGCGCTCGGTGATGGAGCGCGAACCGCGGCCGATCCCGACCATGCCCGACTGCACGAGCTCGCGGATGCCGAAGGGCTCGAGCACGCGGAGGAAGTCCGCGATCTTGCCCGCGTTGCCCGCGATCTGGATGGTCACGGCGTCGGGGGCGACGTCGATGACCTTGGCGCGGAAGAGCTGCACGGTGTCGAGCACCTGGCCGCGGGTCTCCGCGTCGGCGCGGACCTTGACCATGACGAGCTCGCGGTTGACCGAGTTCGTCGGGTCGAGCTCGACGATCTTGATGACCTCGACGAGCTTGTTGAGCTGCTTGACGACCTGCTCCATCGGCGACGTCTCGACGTCGACGACGATCGTCATGCGGGAGATCTCGGGGTGCTCCGTCGGGCCCACCGCGAGGCTGTCGATGTTGTAGCCGCGGCGGCTGAACAGGGCCGCGATGCGCGCGAGCACACCGGGCTTGTTCTCCACCAGCACGGACAGGGTGTGCTTGTCGCTCATCACAGATCGTCCTCGTCGAAGGTGGGCGCGAGGTCCCGCGCGTACTTGATCTCGTCGTTGCTGGCGCCGGCGGCCACCATCGGCCAGACCATCGCGTCGCGGTGGACGCGGAAGTCGACGACGACGGGCACGTCGTTGATCTCCATGGCCTTCTCGATGGTCGCGTCGACCTGGTCGGGCGTCTCGCAGGAGAGGCCGACGCAGCCGTAGGCGTCCGCGAGCTTCACGAAGTCGGGGATGCGCTTCGAGTGCAGGTCGGTGTTGGAGTAGCGGCCCTCGTAGAACAGCGACTGCCACTGGCGCACCATGCCGAGCGACTCGTTGTTGACGACCGCGACCTTGATCGGGATGCCCTCGATCGCGCAGGTCGCCAGCTCCTGGTTGGTCATCTGGAAGCAGCCGTCGCCGTCGATGGACCAGACGGTCGTGTCGGGACGGCCGACCTTGGCGCCCATCGCGGCGGGCACCGAGAAGCCCATCGTCCCGAGGCCGCCGGAGTTGATCCAGGTGCGCGGGTGCTCGTACTGCACGTAGTGCGCCGACCACATCTGGTGCTGCCCGACGCCCGAGCAGTAGATGGAGTCGGGACCGGCGATGTCGCTCAGCCGCTCGAGCACGTACTGCGGCGCGAGGGCGCCGTCCGGGGGCGTGTCGTACCCCAGCGGGTAG
Source organism: Nocardioides zeae (assembly GCF_030818655.1). Lineage (NCBI taxonomy): Bacteria > Bacillati > Actinomycetota > Actinomycetes > Propionibacteriales > Nocardioidaceae > Nocardioides > Nocardioides zeae. Next base: position 2,445,897 of record NZ_JAUTAN010000001.1, read on the forward strand.
CGGCCCTTGACCCCGGAGAGGAACGCGGCCCAGCCCTCGTAGTCACCCGTGTGGCCGGCGTCGGCCTGCGACGTCAGGAGCGCCAGGAGCTCGTCGATGACCTCGCGCGCGTCGCCCACGATGGGCACGTCGGCGTGGCGGTTCTTGCCGATCTCGGCCGGGTCGATGTCGGCGTGGATGACCTTGGCGTTCGGCGCGAACGAGTCGAGGTTGCCGGTGACGCGGTCGTCGAAGCGCGCGCCGAGGCTGATGATGAGGTCGCTCTTCTGGAGCGCCGCGACCGCCGCGACCGTGCCGTGCATGCCGGGCATGCCCATGTGCTGCGGGTGGCTGTCGGGGAAGGCGCCGAGCGCCATCAGGGTGGTGACGACGGGCATGCCCGTGAACTCGGCCAGGCGGCGGAGCTCGCGGGAGGCGCCCGAGCGGATGACGCCGCCACCGACGTAGAGCACCGGCTTGCGGGACTCGAGGATGAGCTTGACGGCCTCGCGGATCTGCTTGCCGTGGGGGCGCGTCACCGGGCGGTAGCCGGGGAGGTGGAGCTCCGTCGGCCAGCGGAACGTGGTCGACGCCTGCAGCGCCGACTTCGCGATGTCGACCAGCACCGGGCCGGGGCGGCCGGTCGAGGCGATGTGGAACGCCTCGGCGATCTTGACCGGGATGTCGGCGGGGTCGGTGACGAGGAAGTTGTGCTTGGTGATCGGCATCGTGATGCCGCGGATGTCCGCCTCCTGGAAGGCGTCCGTGCCGATCATGGACGCGCCGACCTGGCCCGTGACCGCGACGAGCGGCACCGAGTCCATGTGGGCGTCGGCCAGCGGCGTGACGAGGTTCGTCGCACCCGGGCCCGACGTGGCCATGCAGACCCCGACGCGGCCGGTCGCCACGGCGTACCCCTGCGCGGCGTGGCCGCCGGCCTGCTCGTGGCGCACGAGGATGTGGCGGATCTGCGTGGAGTCCATCAGGGGGTCGTAGGCCGGGAGGATCGCCCCGCCCGGGATGCCGAAGATCGTGTCGACCCCGGCGCTCTCCAGCGACTTGACGAGGCTCTGCGCCCCGGTCACGGTCGGCGTGGACGCCTCGCTCTGCTCACTCATCGGCTCGGTTCTTCCCTGTCTGCTCCCGCGTCGTCGCGGGTGCGGTCTCGATCGGTCGTGCGCTGCGGCTCGTCGGCCCGTGACCGGCGGGAACAGTGTCCGCCACCTGCCTCGGCCCAACAAAAAACCCCTCGGGCCTGATGGCGACGAGGGGTGACGCGGGGACGCGCTCGGAGTGGTTCCGGGCTCAGTCCACGCGTCGCGTGCGTACAAGAAGAATGCGCATGCGCCTACGGTCGCCGTCAGGACCGGACGACGTCAACCAGTCTGCCATCGAGTCCCACATCCTGGTACGTCGGTCTCGCATGACGGTCGCCGGACCGCTCCGCTCAGCCGCGGTCCTGCCAGGTGCACACGCACGCCTTGTTGCCCTCGGCGTCGGCCAGCACCCAGAAGGACCGGGCGTGCTCGGCGGTCACGAGGCGGCCGCCGGCCGCGAGCGCGGCCTCCACCCGGTCGAGGGCCACGTCGTGCGGCACCGTGATGTCGAGGTGGAAGCGCATGCGGCCCGCGGGCGTGCCCGCGCGGTCCTCCTCCGTGGGCTCGCTGGTCTGGAACCAGAACCCCGGGAGCCCCGTGCCGAGCGCATCGGCGAGCTCGTCGCCGTCGCGGGGGTTGTCCGCGAGCCCCAGCACCGCGCGCCAGAACGGCTTGATCCGGGCGAGGTCGGGGGTGTCGAGCGCGATCTCCAGGGCCTGGACCTTCGCCGGTGCCGGCCGGGCGCCGTGCTCGCGCGCCAGCTCCGAGACGCGGCGGGCGAGCGCCACGTCGCGCGCCGTCACCCCGCCGACGTCGTGGCTCTGCGTCACGACGCGGACCGCGTCGTAGCGCAGCTCGATGTCGGGGTGGTGGTCGACCTCGGCCGCGTGGGCACCGATCGCCGCGACGAGGGCGAGCGCAGCGCCGTACTCCAGCTCGAAGCGCGCGTGCAACGACCGCAGCAGCAGGCGCCAGTCGGGGAGGTCGGCGGCCAGGACGTCGTCGCCGCCCAGGAGGGCGCGGGGGTCGGTGCTGCTGCTCTCGCTCATGGCCCCCATCACAGCACCCGGCACCGACGAGGACGAGGGCCCGCGGACGGCACGGCGTGGGTCACGGCGCGTCGGCGCAGGTCACGGTCTGGAAAATTCCTCGTCGCGACCCGTGGTCGACGACGCCGTTCGGACCTACAGTGCTCGCACCACCGGACGTCTTCCGGCCGCGGGATCGGGCCCGTGGACGCGTCGGGTCGGGCTCGGAAAGCGAGATCTCGGGTGCACCTCACACCACCACGTCGATGGGTCGGCCTCGCCGTCGCCGCCCTCGGCGCCTCCATGCTCACCATCTCCCCCGCGTCAGCCGCCCCCGGCGACGGCGACGCGCCCCTGCCGATCCCGGAGGCCACCGCGCCCTCGGTCGAGCGGGCCAAGATCGCCCCCGGTGTCGACCTCGACACCGACGCACGCCAGACCGTCTTCGTGCAGATCACGGGCGCGGGCGCCGCCGACGCGGCCGCCCAGCGCTCGGGCAGCTCCGCCCGCACGCAGGCCACGCAGCGCCGCGCGCAGGTCGAGGCCACCGCCGACGACCTTCTCGACGTCGCGCAGGCGGCGGACTCGGGCGCCACCTCGTCGTTCACCGTCAGCAACGCGGTGCCCGGCGTGTCCATCACGGGCACGACCGCCGCCATCGAGGCCCTCGCCGCCGAGCCCGGCGTCGCGAAGGTCTCCCGCATCGCGGAGCGCACGCTCGACAACTCGAGCGCCGCGGCGCTCGTCCGCGCCAACACGGTCTGGAACCTCGGCGCCAACACCGGCAAGGGCGTGAAGATCGGCGTCATCGACACCGGCGTCGACTACACCCACTCCACCTTCGGCGGCCCCGGCACGGTCGAGGCCTTCGAGGCGGCGAACGCGGCGTCCACCGAGGACGGCTGGCGCGAGGCGCTCCCCGCACGCGGCCAGGCCAAGATCGCGGGCGGCTACGACTTCGTGGGCGACGACTACAACGCCGACCCCACGTCGCCGACCTACAACCCGGTCACCGCGCCCGACCCCAACCCCCTCGACTGCGAGGGCCACGGCACGCACGTGGCCGGCAGCGCGGGCGGGTACGGCGTGCTGCCCGGCGGCGGCACCTTCGCCGGCAACTACGCCTCGGTCGGCCCGAAGACGCTCCGCGCGCTCGAGATCGGTCCCGGCATGGCGCCCGAGTCCGAGATCTACGCGCTCCGCGTGTTCGGTTGCGGCGGCAGCACCAACGAGGTCATCGCCGCGCTCGACTGGTCGCTGGACCCCAACGGCGACGGTGACTTCTCCGACCGCCTCGACATCATCAACCTGTCGCTCGGCTCCGCGTTCGTGCCCGCCGACGACCCGCAGAACACGGTCATCGACTCGCTGACCCGCCACGGGGTCCTCACGGTCGCCTCCAACGGCAACGAGGGCGACCTGACCGACGCCGGCGGCTCGCCCGGCAGCGCGACCAGCTCGCTCGCCGTCGCCAGCAGCGTCGACTCGATGCAGCGCCGCGACGCGGTCACCGTCACCGCTCCGTCGGCCCTCGCCGGCCCCGCCGCGGGCCAGTTCTCCCAGGCCTACGACTTCGCCGGCGAGCCGCCGGTCTCGGGCACGGTCGCGGCCATCCCCGGCAGCAACGCCGACGGGTGCCAGGCGCTCTCGACGGCGGACGCCGCCAAGGTGAACGGCAAGATCGCCTGGCTCGAGTGGGACGACGTGGACGCCACGCGACGCTGTGGTTCCATCGCCCGCGCCGCGAACGTGAAGGCCGCCGGCGCCATCGGCGCCATCTTCACCAGCGAGCTCGACGTCTTCGGCGCCGGCATCTCCGGCGACCCGGACATCCCGGTCATCCAGCTCACGGGCACCGAGACCGAGCGCCTCCGCTCGGCCGCGGCCGCCGGCACCCTCGCGATCACCTTCGACGGCGACCTCGCGCAGAGCATCTCGACCTACGACGACGCCATCACCGACACCGTCTCGGGCTTCACCTCCCGCGGTGGCCACGGCACCTACAACGGCGTGAAGCCGGACGTCGCCGCCCCCGGCGACACCATCAGCTCGGCCGCGGTCGGCACCGGCAGCCGGAGCGCCTCGCTCTCCGGCACGTCGATGGCCGCCCCGGTCACCGCCGGTGTCGCCGCGCTCGTCGTGGCCAAGCACCCGGAGTGGACCCCGCTGCAGGTCAAGGCCGCCGTCATGAACACCGCGACCAACGACCTGTTCACCGACGAGGGCCGCACGGGCGCCAAGTACGGCCCGGCCCGCGTCGGCGCCGGTCGCATCGACGCCCGCTCGGCGACGGAGACCACCACGCTCGCGTGGACCAACGGCACCAACAACCCGGTCTCCGCCACCTTCGGCGTCGTCAACGTGGCGGCCGGCTCCGCCAACGCCACCCGCTCCAAGACGGTGACGGTGCGCAACAACTCGTCCACCTCGGTCACCTACAAGCTGGGCTGGCAGGGCGCGACGAACCAGCCGGGCGTCCGCTACACGCTGTCGGCCACCTCGGTGACCGTCCCCGCCCGCTCGGAGCGGTCGGTGACGCTCACCATGGTCGTCACGCCCAGCGCCGTCCAGCGCCAGATCGACCCGACCATGGACGTCGAGCAGCTCGACACCCCGCGGCAGTTCGTCTCGGCCGCCTCCGGCCGCCTGACCATCACGGCACCCAACAAGACGCCGCTGCGCGTCCCGGTCCACGGTGTCGCGCGGGTCAACTCCACGACCACGGCCTCGGTCGCCAACCAGCAGCTGGTGCTGGACGGCAACGGGGTCGACCAGGGTGACGGCACGGCGCGCCAGCGCTCCGTGGTCTCGGTGCTCGAGCTGGGCGCGCGCAGCGGCCAGATGCCGATCTGCACCGGCACCCAGACGGTCGGCTGCGTCGACCAGGGCTCGGACCGCGGGATGGACCTCCAGTCCGTCGGCGCCGGGTCCTCCAACACCCACCTCTGGTTCGGCATCGACACCTGGGGCGACTGGGCGACCATGGGCCGCCTCAGCATCCCGTTCGTCGACTACGACGTGAACGGCGACGGCACCCCCGACTACGAGACGTACCTCCAGTTCTTCCCGGACTCGGACGTCCTGTACTCGGTGACCGTCGACCTGGAGTCGGGTGACACCGTCGACCAGCAGCCGGTGAACTTCTTCGACGCCGACGTCGACACCAACGTGTTCGACACCGACGTGGTCCTGCTCCCGGTGCGCAAGGCGGCCATCGGCCTCCCGACCAACGGCACGACGAGCGCGCCCATCACCTACGTGGCGGGTGTGTACGACGCGGCGGTGGGCGACACGACCGACGCGACCGGCGAGGTCGAGTACGACGCGGGCACCCCCCGCATCCGCACCGAGGGCCCGGTGTTCGAGGACACCGACGGGGCCACGATCGACCTGCTCGGCGCCGGCGGTGCCGACGCCCTGGTCCTGCACCTCTACGGTGCGCCGGGCCGCCGCGGCGAGATCGTCCCGATCCCCGCGGTGGGCTGACGCACCACCAGCACGACCCGCACCAGCGCCGGCGGCCGTCGTCCCCTCGGGGGCGGCGGCCGTCGGCCGTTCCGGGCCCTGCCGGACCGCTCGTTCAGCCCGCGACGGTCGGCAGGTCGGCGGAGCGCACCAGCTCCCCGTCCGGACCCACGATCTGCAGCGTCACGACGTCCTCGCGCAGGACGGCGGCGTTGAGGCTGCAGTGGATCTCCACCGTGGAGCCGAGGAAGGCGCCCGCGCTGACCGGGGAGCCGTCGGCGTCGAGGAACAGCACGTCGTAGGTCTGCCCGACGGCGAGCCCGTCGACGTCCAGCACGGCCTCCGTGCCCCACGTGTGCGGGATGACCTCGGCGCGCACCTCGGCCTCGGCGGCCGGGCTCCCGGCCACGGGCTCGAACCGCACCGGCTCGGCAACGCCGAGGGTTCCGGGCGGGCCGGAGGGGTCGGACGGGTCGGGCCCGTCGCCCGCCTGCTGCGCGACGAGGGTGCCGGCCACACCGAGGCCGGTGCCGACCACCAGGGCGGCCGCGGCCGCGGCCAGGAGCCGTCGCCGCCGCGGGGCACCCGCGACGGCGGGCGCCGGGGCCTCCTCCCAGGCCCCGAGCGCGCCGATCCGCTCGGACACCGCCCGCAGCTCCTCGATCTCGACCGCGACCGTCGGGTCCGCGCGGACGAGCGCGTCCAGCTCCGCCTGCTCCACCTCGTCGAGGTGGCCGGTGACGGCACCGGCGATCAGCTCGGCGCGACGCTCCGACGACGTGCTCATGACTCCCCCTCCGGGTCCAGCAGCGCGCGGAGTGCGCGCAGGGCGTGGTACATCCGCGTCCGCAGCGTCGCCACCGGCACCCCGTCCCGGGCGGACAGGGCATCGTAGGTGAGCCCCTCCAGCCGGACGGCGACCACGACGCGGCGGTGCGCGGGACTGAGCTGGGCGAGCGCCCAGGCCAGCTCGAGGCGGTCCTCGACCGCCGCCGACTCCGGCGACCGGTGGAGCGGCACCACCCGCGCCTCGAGCCCCACCTGGTCGGCCGCCGCCGCGGCCCGCCGCTGGCGCCGCTCCCGGACCCGCAGGTGGTCGACCACCGCGTTCCGGGCGATCGCGAACAGCCAGGTCCGCAGCGAGGCCCGGGTGGCGTCGTACGTGGCGCGGGCCTGCCAGGCCCGCGTGAACGTGTCCTGCACGCACTCCTCCGCCGCGCCGCGGTCGCGCAGCGCGTTGACCGCGAAGCCCAGCAGCTCGCCCGCGTGCAGGCGGTGGGCCTCCGCGAGGTCGAGGTCGGACATCGCACCGACCCTAGCCGTCGTCATGACAGGGGGTACGACGCGCGAGCGGGGCCCGTTCAGCGCCGTACCGAGAAATTCTCGATCGCGGTGAACGGAGCCGCCGCGGACGACGTACCCCCTCGTGACGGGCGCTGCGTGGGCGCCCCCGACGAAGGAGCACGCATGAGCACGAACCGCACGCCGATCCGTCTCGCCGCCCTCGCCGTGGCTGCCCCGCTGGGGCTGGCCGCGGCTGTCGCGCCCGCGGCCGCCGACGAGGAGGTGCCCCGGCCGGCGTCGTTCACGAGCGCCTACACCGTGATGGCCACCCCGGACACGATCATCAACGCGGAGGGCGCGTCCGTCCCGGGCGAGGAGGGGGCGACCGGCACGTTCACGTTCATGGTCAACGCCGACGAGGACGTCATCTGCTACGACATCACGCTGACGGGCGTGACGGGCGAGTACGAGAGCCCCGCGCGCACCGCGACCCACATCCACGCGGCGCCGGCCGGGCAGGGCGGACCGCCGCGGATCGCGTTCCCCGACCCGGAGGGCGACGGTGACACCCGCACGTCCAGCGGCTGCATGCAGGGCCCGTTCACGACCGGCATCGAGGGCGACGACGGCAACGACACGGGCACCGGCTTCACGCTGGCCGACCTCGAGGCCGACCCGTCGTCCTTCTCGGCGGACACCCACACGGCGGCGTTCACGGCGGGCGCCGTGCGCGGCCAGCTGCAGGAGATCCCCGTCGGCGGCGTCGACACCGGCCTGGGGGGCACGGTGACCGAGGTCGGGACCGACGGGACCGGTACGGCGCTGGCGGTGGCCGGCCTGGCGGGCATCGCCGTCGCGGCCGCGGGCGGGGGGCTCGTGATCGCGCGCCGGCGTGCCTGAGCACGCCGCGCCGTACCGGTCGCTCGCCCTCGTCCTCGCCGCGCTGGCACTCGCCGGTTGCGGCGGGGGCGGGGGCGGTGCCGCGTCCTCGGCGCCGCCCACCGCTCCCCCGTCGACCTCGGCCGGTCCGTCGGCCTCGGCTGGTACCTCGGGCACCCCGTCCGCTCCGTCCGAGGACGGCTCGCGACCGGTCCGCGTCGAGATCCCGGCCCTCGGGGTCGACGCGGCGCCGATCGACCTCGGCATCGGCGACGACGGTGAGCTCGAGGTGCCGTCCGACCCGGACGACGTGGGCTGGTACGTCGGCGGCGGTCGCCCCGGTGAGCGGGGCCCCACGGTGGTCGTCGGCCACGTCGACGCCACCGACGGGCCGGCGGTGTTCGCTGACCTCGCGACGCTCGACCCGGGCGACACGGTCGTCGTCCACCGCGCCGACGGACGGGCGGTGACCTACGTCGTCGAGCGGGCCGAGGCCGTCGAGCAGGACCGGTTCCCCACCGAGCTCGTCTTCGGGGCCACGGCGGACGACCAGCTGCGGCTCATCACGTGCACGGGGCCCTACGACCGCGCCGCGGGGCGCTACACCCAGAACCACGTGGTGTTCGCCCGCCCCTGAGGACCGGGGCTGGACGACGCGCTCATCGCGGCCTATTGTTCCGTGCGGAATATTCGGCGCGGGACAAAGGAGAACCCATGGGACTCACCCCCATCGCCGTCGCCGCGCTCGCGCTGCTCGCGGAGCGTCCGATGCACCCGTACGAGATGTTCCAGACCTTGCTCGACCGCCACGAGGACCGTGTCGTCAAGGTGCGGCCCGGCTCGCTCTACCACGCCGTCGAACGCCTCGCCGCCGCCGGGCTGGCGGAGGTCGCGGGCACCGAGCGCGACGGCAACCGGCCCGAGCGCACGACGTACCGGATCACCGACACGGGCCGCGGCGCCCTCACCGCGCGGCTCCGCGACCTGCTGCGGGCGCCGGCCGCGGCGTACCCCGAGGCGGCCCTCGGCCTCGCCGAGGCCCACAACCTGCCGCGGGTCGACGTGCTCGCGGACCTGTCCCAGCAGCTCGACGCCCTCCGGGCGGACGCCGCCGTGCTCGCCGGGTTGATCGCCTCGGTGCGGGAGCACGACGTGCTGGAGGCCTACTGGATCGAGGCGGACCGCGCGCTCCACCTGCGTCGCGCCGAGATCGCCTGGCTCGACACCCTCATCACCCGACTCACCGACGGAGATCTGCCATGGCCGACGTGACCGCCTCTCCCACCTCCACGACGGACGCCCCCGACACCAATCCCTGGCCGGCGCTCTGGGCCATGGTCATCGGGTTCTTCATGATCCTGGTCGACACCACGATCGTGTCGGTGGCGACACCGGCGATCATGACCGGTCTCGACACCGACGTGAACAACGTCATCTGGGTGACGAGCGCCTACCTCCTCGCGTACGCCGTCCCGCTGCTCGTGACGGGCCGGCTCGGCGACCGGGTCGGCCCGAAGCGCATCTACCTCGTCGGGCTCGGCGTCTTCACCCTCGCCTCCCTGTGGTGCGGGCTGACGTCGACCATCGAGGGCCTCATCGTGGCGCGGGTGCTCCAGGGCTTCGGCGCCTCGATGATGACGCCCCAGACGATGGCCGTCATCACCCGCACCTTCCCGGCCGCCCGACGCGGACCGGCCATGGCGCTGTGGGGCGCGACGGCCGGCGTCGCCACGCTCGTCGGACCGATCCTCGGCGGCGTGCTGGTGGACGGCCCCGGCTGGGAGTGGATCTTCTTCATCAACGTGCCGGTCGGCGTCGTCGCGTTCGTGCTCGCCCTGCGCCTCGTGCCCGCGCTGCCCACCCACGCGCACACCTTCGACTGGGTCGGGGTGGCGCTCAGCGCCGTCGGGATGTTCCTGCTGGTGTTCGGGATCCAGGAGGGCGAGAAGTACGACTGGGGCACCATCACCGGGATCATCTCGGTGCCGCTCCTCATCGTCGGCGGCCTCGTCGTGCTCGCCGTCTTCGTCGGCTGGCAGGCGCGGATCGAGCGTGAGCCGCTCGTGCCGCTCGGCCTCTTCCGCGACCGCAACTTCTCGTTGGCCAACGGGGGCATCACGCTCGTGGCGTTCGCGGTGACGGCGTTCAGCTTCCCCGTCACGCTCTGGGCGCAGGCGGCGCGCGGCTGGTCCCCCACCGAGACCGGTCTCCTCCTGGTGCCGATGGCCCTGGCCACGGGCTTCCTGGCTCCGCTCGTGGGCCGGCTCGTCGACCGCGTCCACCCCCGCAGCATCACCGCCGCCGGGTTCCTGTTCTCGGCCGTCGCGCTCGCGTGGCTCAGCCGCGTGATGACGCCGGACAGCCCGGTGTGGCAGGTGCTCCTGCCCCTCGCGCTCTTCGGTGCGGGCAGCGCGTTCCTCTGGGCGCCCCTGTCGGCCACCGCCACCCGCAACCTCCCGCTGTCGTCGGCGGGCGCCGGGTCGGGCGTCTACAACACGACCCGGCAGATCGGTGCCGTCCTGGGCAGTGCCGCCGTCGCAGCCCTCATCCAGGCCCGGCTCACGGCGAACCTGCCCGGCGCGGGCGGCTCGGTCGACGAGGTCCGCACGGGCACCGGGGCGATGCCGCCCGAGGTCGCGGCGCAGTTCTCGGACGCGATGGCCCAGGCCGTGCTGCTGCCCGCGGCCGCGATGGCGCTCGGGGTCGTGCTCGTGCTGTTCTTCGCGCGGCCGGCGTTCGCGCGCGCGGGTGGGGCGTCGGAGCGGGCTGCTCAGTAGGCCTGGGCGCCCGGGGCCCGGCCGGGTCCGGGCACCCGGGTGAGGAAAACGCGGACCGGAGGTGCTGAGAGGTCCGCGTTTTCCTCGTCCGGGCCCGGATGCGTCCGCGTTTTCTTTCTACCGGGTCGGGTCACCGCCGACCACGGGCCCCGACCATCAGGCGCCGGGCCTCCGCCGGGGGCCGGGCCAGCCGGGCGGGCGCGCGCGGAACCGGCCCGCGGAGCGGGTCGTCACCGGGACGGGGACGGACCAGCGCCGCGAGCGGGTGCCACGCGTCGAGCTCGGCCGCGGACGGGGGGTGCTCCTCCGGGGCGGCCGAGCGGGTCGGCAGCGGATCAGCCCGTGACCGCGCCGTGGGCGGCCGAGCCGACGGTGCGGGCGTACTTGCCCAGGACGCCGCGCGTGTACTTCGGCGGCAGCGGCTCCCAGCCCACCTTGCGGCGCTCGAGCTCCTCGTCGTCGATGGCGACGTCGAGGCGGCGGTTGGCCACGTCGAGCGTGATCGGGTCGCCGTCGCGGACGAAGGCGATGGGACCGCCGTCGACGGCCTCGGGCGCGACGTGGCCGACGCAGAGGCCGGTCGTGCCGCCGGAGAACCGGCCGTCGGTGAGGAGCAGGACGTCCTTGCCGAGGCCGGCGCCCTTGATGGCACCGGTGATGGCGAGCATCTCGCGCATGCCCGGGCCGCCCTTGGGGCCCTCGTAGCGGATGACCACGACGTCCCGCGGCTTCAGCTCGCCCGCGGCGAGCGCCGCCATCGCGGCCTTCTCGCCGTCGAACACGCGGGCCGTGCCCTCGAAGACCGACTCGTCGAAGCCGGCCGACTTCACGACGGCGCCCTCGGGCGCCAGCGTGCCGTGGAGGATCGTCAGGCCGCCCGTGGCGTGGATCGGGCGGTCGATCTTGCGGATGACGTCGTCGTCGACCTGCGGCGGGGCGATGTCGGCGAGGTTCTCCGCCATCGTCCTGCCGGTCACGGTCAGGCAGTCGCCGTGGAGGAGACCCGCGTCGAGCAGGGCCTTCATCACCATGGGGATGCCGCCCTTCTGGTCGACGTCGTACATCACGTACTTGCCGAAGGGCTTGAGGTCGCCGAGGTGCGGCACCTTGTCGCCGACGCGGTTGAAGTCGTCGAGCGTCAGGTCGACCTCGGCCTCGCGGGCGATGGCGAGGAGGTGGAGGACCGCGTTGGTGGAGCCGCCGAGCGCCATGACGACGGTGATGGCGTTCTCGAACGCCTCCTTCGTCATGATCTGGCGGGCCGTGATGCCGCGTCGCAGCATCTCGACGACGGCCTCGCCCGACTTGTGGGCGAACCCGTCACGGCGGCGGTCGACGGCCGGCGGCGCGGCCGAGCCGGGGATCGACATGCCGAGGGCCTCGGCGACGGCGGCCATGGTGTTGGCCGTGTACATGCCGCCGCACGCACCCTCGCCGGGACAGATCGCGCGCTCGACCTTGTCGACCTCGGCCTGCGAGATCTTGCCGGCCAGGCAGGCGCCGACGGCCTCGAAGGCGTCGATGATCGTGACGTCGCGCCCGTCGACCTTGCCGGGCATGATCGAGCCGGCGTAGAGGAACACGCTCGCCAGGTCGAGGCGCGCGGCGGCCATGAGCATGCCGGGCAGCGACTTGTCGCAGCCCGCGAGCAGCACGGAGCCGTCGAGGCGCTCGGCCATCATCACGGTCTCGACCGAGTCGGCGATGACCTCGCGGGAGACGAGCGAGAAGTGCATGCCCTCGTGGCCCATCGAGATGCCGTCGGACACCGAGATGGTGCCGAACTCCAGCGGGTAGCCGCCGGCCGCGTGCACACCGTTCTTCACGGCCTTCGCGAGGCGGTCGAGCGGCAGGTTGCAGGGCGTGATCTCGTTCCACGACGACGCGACGCCGATCTGCGGCTTCACCCAGTCGTCGTCCCCCATGCCGACCGCACGGAGCATGCCCCGGGCGGCGGTCGCCTGGAGGCCGTCCGTCACGTCGCGGGAACGCGGCTTGATGTCGGGGGTGCTGGGAGCCGCGGGCGCGGCAGGGGTCGAGGGCGTGCCACCGGTCATGGCGCAAGGGTAGACCCGGCGGTTCCCGCGTCGTACGGCGTCCCGCGGGACCGACCGCCCCGCTGAAACCCTGGTTTCGTCGTTTCGCTAGCGTCACCGCCGATCCGAACCCCCGGACGAGCGACGACGACAGGACGAACCGTGACGGACGAGCTGGACCCGCACCTGCAGGACACCTACGCCGAGGTGCTGCGCCGCAACCCCGGTGAGCTGGAGTTCCATCAGGCCGTGCGCGAGGTCCTCGGCTCGCTCGGGCCGGTCGTGGGGCGCCACCCGGAGTACACCGACGCCGGCATCCTCACGCGCCTCTGCGAGCCGGAGCGCCAGATCGTCTTCCGCGTGCCGTGGGTCGACGACGCGGGCCGCGTGCAGATCAACCGCGGCTTCCGGGTGGAGTTCAACTCGGCCCTCGGCCCCTACAAGGGCGGCCTGCGCTTCCACCCGACCGTGCTCGCGGGGACGGTGAAGTTCCTCGGCTTCGAGCAGATCTTCAAGAACGCGCTCACCGGCCTGCCCATCGGCGGCGGCAAGGGCGGCTCCGACTTCGACCCGAAGGGCAGGACGCCGGGCGAGGTCATGCGGTTCTGCCAGTCCTTCATGACGGAGCTCTACCGCCACATCGGCGAGCACACCGACGTCCCGGCCGGCGACATCGGCGTGGGCGGCCGCGAGATCGGCTACCTCTTCGGTCAGTACAAGCGGATCACCAACCGCTACGAGTCCGGCGTGCTCACCGGGAAGGGCGTCACCTGGGGCGGCTCGCAGGTGCGTCCCGAGGCGACCGGCTACGGCCTCGTCCACTTCGCCGAGCAGGTGCTCGCCCACCGGGGCACGTCGTTCGACGGCCGGCGCGTCGTCGTCTCCGGCTCGGGGAACGTCGCCATCCACGCCATCGCGAAGGTCCACCAGCTCGGCGGCACCGTCGTCGCGTGCTCCGACTCGGGCGGCTTCGTCGTCGACGAGGCCGGCATCGACCTCGCCCTCCTCCGCGACGTCAAGGAGCAGCGGCGCGCCTCCCTCGCGGCGTACGCCGAGGAACGGGGCCTGGACTACCGCACCGGGCTCCGTGTGGAGCGTCCCCGCGACCATCGCGCTGCCCTGCGCCACGCAGAACGAGCTCGACGCCGCCGACGCCCGGCGGCTCGCCGACCACGGCTGCCTGCTGGTGGCGGAGGGCGCCAACATGCCCTGCACGCCCGAGGCCGTCGACGTGCTGCGGGAGGCGGGGGTCGCCTTCGGCCCCGGGAAGGCGGCCAACGCGGGAGGCGTCGCGACGAGCGCGCTGGAGATGCAGCAGAACGCGAGCCGCGACTCCTGGTCGTTCGAGCACACCGAGGCCCGGTTGGCGGAGATCATGCGCGGCATCCACGAGCGCTGCCTGACGACGGCCGACGCTTACGGCACGCCGGGCGACTACGTCGCGGGCGCCAACATCGCCGGCTTCATCCAGGTCGCCGACGCGATGCTCGCGCTCGGGGTCATCTGAGCCGGGGCGGGGGTGAGATGCGGTCGTCACCGGTCGTTTACGACGCACCTCCCCCGCCCGCCCGACCGGGCCCCTAGCCTGTAGCCGTGACGCGACAGATCGACTGGGGCGACCGTGCCGCCGTGCTCTTCGACCTCGACGGGGTGATCACCCCGACCGCCGAGGTCCACATGCGGGCGTGGGAGGTCATGTTCAACGACTTCCTCGCCGGTTGGGAGGGCGAGGGCGACACCGCGACCTACACGGACCAGGACTACTTCGACCACGTGGACGGCAAGCCGCGGTACGACGGGGTGCGCGACTTCCTCGCCTCCCGCGGCATCCCGCTGCCCGAGGGCGAGGAGTCGGACGGTCCCGAGACGGACACGGTGCGCGGGCTGGGCGACCGGAAGAACGACGCCTTCAACGCGGTGCTCGAGCGCGACGGGGTGACGGCGTACCCGGGCTCCGTGGCGCTGCTCGACCACCTGGCGACCCTGCCGGTGCGGCTCGGCGTCGTCTCCTCCTCGGCGAACGCGCCGGCGGTGCTCGAGGCCGCCGGGCTCCTCGACCGGTTCGAGACGGTCGTCTCCGGTGCCGTCGCGCACGAGCTGGGCCTGCCGGGCAAGCCCGCGCCCGACACGTTCCTCCACGCCGCGCAGGTGCTGGGCGCGACCGCCGCCACCAGCGTCGTGATCGAGGACGCCGTCTCCGGTGTCCGCGCCGGCGCGACCGGACGGTTCGCGGACGTGGTCGGCGTCGACCGCGGCGCCGGCGCCGAGGCGCTCACGGCCGCGGGGGCGACCCTCGTGGTCGACGACCTGGCCGAGCTCGTGCCCGGCTCGGCGGACGGCGAGGGCGACGCCTGATGGCCACCATGACCAAGGACATCCCCGAGGACCCGCTCGACCGCGGCCGGTTCCCGGTCGACCCGTGGCGGTTCGTGGAGACCGACCACTACCCCGGCGACCTCGGCCTGACCGAGACGCTGTTCGCCGTCTCCAACGGCTACCTGGGCATGCGCGGCAACCCGGCCGAGGGCCGTGACGCCCACGCGCACGGCACCTTCATCAACGGCTTCCACGAGACCTGGCCGATCCAGCACGCGGAGAGCGCCTTCGGCTTCGCGCGCACCGGTCAGACGATCGTCAACGTGCCGGACGTCAAGGTGCTCAAGCTCTACGTCGACGACGAGCCGCTCAACCTGGGCACGGCGGACCTGGAGCACTACGAGCGCAGCCTCGACTTCGCGTCGGGCGTGCTGAGCCGCACCCTCGTGTGGCGCACCCCCGCGGGCAAGCGCGTGCGGGTCGTCTCGACCCGGATGGTGTCGATGACGGAGCGCCACCTGGCGCTGCTCAGCCTCGAGGTCACGATGCTCGACGGCGACGCGCCGATCGTCATCTCCTCGCAGATGCTCAACCGCCAGGACGGCAAGGACGAGTACCACGTCGCCGACGCCGCGCTCGGCGAGGGCATCGACCCCCGCAAGGCCGCCGGCTTCGACCACCGCGTGCTGCTCCCCCGGGCCCACTACTCCACCGACCAGCGCATGATGCTCGGCTACGTGTGCGCCCGGTCGCGGATGACGGTCGCGGTCGCCGCCGACCACGTGCTGACGTGCGACGACACCTACGAGATCATCCACAGCGCCGAGGAGGACTCGGCCAAGTACGTCGTCCGGGTCGACGCCACCGAGGGCAACACGGTGACGCTGGAGAAGGCGGTCGCCTACCACTCGTCGCGCGGCGTGCCCGTGCGCGAGCTCTCCGACCGCTGCGACCGCACGCTCGACCGGGTCCGCCGCATCGGCATCCCCCACTTCCACGCCGAGCAGCGCGCCTGGTACGACCGCTTCTGGGCGGACGCCGACATCGAGGTCGAGGGGCACCCGGAGCTGCAGCAGGCCATCCGCTTCAACCTCTTCCAGCTGGCGCAGGCCAGCGCGCGCGCCGACCAGCAGGGCATCCCCGCGAAGGGCGTGACGGGGTCGGGCTACGAGGGGCACTACTTCTGGGACACGGAGATCTACGTGCTCCCGTTCCTCACCTACACGCAGCCCGACGCGGCCCGCAACGCCCTGCACTTCCGCTGCCGGATGCTGCCCGCCGCGCGCGAGCGGGCCCGCGAGATGGCGCAGGAGGGCGCCCTCTTCCCCTGGCGCACCATCAACGGTGAGGAGGCGTCGGCCTACTACGCCGCGGGCACCGCCCAGGTGCACATCGACGCCGACATCTCCTACGCCCTGAGCAAGTACGTCGACGCCACGGGCGACTCGGGGTTCCTGGTGCGCGACGGCATCGACATCCTGGTGGAGACCGCCCGGATGTGGGCCGACCTCGGGTTCTGGCGCACCAACGGCGCCGCGTCGTTCCACATCCACGGTGTGACCGGTCCCGACGAGTACACGACGGTCGTCAACAACAACCTGTTCACCAACGTCATGGCGCGCTACAACCTGGAGCAGGCCGTGCAGGCGGTGCGCGAGGTCGCGGTGAGCGACCCCGCGGCGTACACGCAGATCGTCGCGCGGACCGGGCTGCAGCCGGACGAGGTCGAGGAGTGGGCCCGCTGCGCGGCCGGGATGACCATCCCGGTTCGACGAGACCCTCGGCATCCACCCGCAGGACGAGCACTTCCTCGACCGCGAGGTGTGGGACCTCTCGCGCACGCCGATCGAGCTGCGTCCGCTGCTGCTGCACTACCACCCGCTGGTGATCTACCGGTTCCAGGTGCTCAAGCAGGCCGACGTCGTGCTGGCGCTGTTCCTCCAGGGCGACCGGTTCACGCCGGAGGAGAAGAAGGCCGACTTCGACTACTACGACCCCATCACGACGGGCGACTCCACGCTCTCGGCGGTCGTGCAGTCGGTGATGGCGGCCGAGGTGGGCTACCACGAGGCCGCGATGAAGTACTTCCGCTCGGCGCTCTACGTGGACCTCGCCGACCTGCACGGCAACACGGTCGACGGCCTCCACGTCGCGTCGATGGGCGGTGTGTGGCAGACGCTCGTGTGCGGGTTCGGCGGCATGCGCGACCACGGCGGACGGCTCTCCTTCGACCCGCGCCTGCCGGTCGACTGGCCGTCGCTGTCGTTCCCGCTGCGCTGGCAGGACGTCACGGCGGACATCACCGTCACCCAGGAGACGATGACCGTCGCGGTCCGCGGCGAGGAGGGCACGTTCCCCTTCCGCGTGCGCGGGACCGACCACGTCGCCCACCCCGGTCACGACGTCGTCGTCGACCTCGACGGCCAGGGCCCGCGCATCGACGGCCTGCTCGGCGACCGGCCGCTCATCGGCGGCCACCGCGCCGACGGCACCGTCATCACCGCGGGCGTGCCGAGCCCCGTCGTCGGCCCGGACGAGGAGCTGCCGGTCTGAGCCCACCGGACCCACCGCACTAGCATCGGCGCGTGCGACGTGCGGTGGGTCTGGTCCTGGTCGGCATCGCGTCGGTGCAGATCGGCGCCGCCTTCGCCAAGGGGCTCTTCGGCGAGGTGTCGCCGACCACCATCGTCTGGCTGCGGCTGCTGACGAGCACCCTCGTGCTCCTGCTGTGGATCCGCCCGTCGCTGCGGGGACGGAGCCGGGCCGACTGGTACGTCGTGGTGGGCTTCGGGCTCAGCCTCGGGCTGATGAACTGGGCCATCTACCAGTCCTTCGCCCGCATCCCCATCGGGATCGCGGTGACCATCGAGTTCGTCGGGCCGCTCACCCTCGCCCTGCTGGGATCGCGTCGGGTCCGGGACCTCGTGTGGGTCGGCCTGGCGGCCGCCGGCGTGGTGCTGCTCGGGGCGGAGCCGGCGGACCTCGACCCGGTGGGCGTCGGGTTCGCGCTCCTCGCCGGGGCCGCGTGGGCGGCGTACATCCTGCTGAGCGCCCGCACCGGCGCGCGCTGGGAGGGTCTCGACGGGCTCGCCGTGGCGAGCCTGGTCGCGGTGCTGCCGCTGACGCCGCACGTGCTCGCCGTCCACGGCGACGTGCTGCTCGACCCCCGGGTGCTGCTCGTCGGGCTCGCGGTGGGGCTGCTCAGCTCGGTGATCCCCTACAGCTGCGAGCTCGTGGCGCTCCGGACCCTGCCCCCGTCGGTGTTCGGGATCCTGATGAGCCTGGAGCCGGCCGCCGCCGCCGTCGCCGCCCTCGTCGTGCTCGGCGAGCTGCTCACGGCGCTGCAGGTCGCGGCCATCGCCTGCGTCGTTGCGGCGGTGGCCGGCGCGACCGCGACGTCGCGGGGCGGACCCGTGCACTCCGGGCCCGCCCCGGACTGAGGCGCCGCGGCGCGGTCGCGCTAGGAGCCCGTCTCCTCCCGGATCGTGTCCTCCACGATCTGCGCGTCGCTGGGGCGCGCCCGCCGGGTCGCGATCCCCGGGCCGGCGCCCGCGAGCGGGGTGTCGGCCACCTGCTGGAGACCGCGCACCCGGTCCTCGATCACGTAGGAGCGCCGCGTGAACACGTCGGCCCCCGGCGTCGTCACCGCCGGCACGCAGCGGAAGTCCGCGGTGAGGGCGTCCGGCGTGATCGTCGTCGAGACGTAGCCGCGCAGGCTGTTCCAGAACTTCAGGTTCGGGTTGTCGTAGAACCACGGGTGGCTGCCCGACGGCTCGTCGTAGCCGTTGCCGCCCGACGTGATGGACGTCGTGACGAGCTCCGAGCCGATCGGTGCGTCCTGCGCGTCGTAGTCCAGGTAGAGATCCCCCGCCCAGTGGGTGTGGACGTCGCCGGTGAGCACGACGGGGTTGCGCACCCCGGCGTCGACCCAGCCGCGCTGGATGCGCTCGCGGGAGGCCGGGTAGCCGTCCCACGAGTCCATCGACACCGTCTCCCGCGCCCCCTGGGCGTTGCGCCGGCCGCCGAAGAAGACCTGCTGGCCGAGCACGTCCCAGTGCGCGTGGGAGCGGGCGAACCCGTCGAGCAGCCACCGCTCCTGGGCCCGGCCGGTGAGGGTGCGGGCCGGGTCGTCATAGCCGCCGCCCCTCTCCTTCCAGCCGTCGCCCTGGGCCTGGTCGGAGCGGTACTGGCGCGTGTCGAGCATGTGGAAGCTCGCCAGCCGCCCCCACGTCACCCGGCGGAACAGCTGCAGGCCGGGGCCGCGGGGCACGGAGGTGCGGCGCAGCGGCATGTTCTCGTAGTAGGCGCGGTACGCCGCGGCGCGGCGCTCGAGGAACCCGCCCTGCTCGGCGGGCTTCTCCGGCACCCCGGCCGCGTAGTTGTTGTCCACCTCGTGGTCGTCCCAGACGACGAGCCACGGCGCCGCGGCGTGGGCGGCCTGCAGGTCGGGGTCGGTCTTGTACTGCGCGAGCCGCTGCCGGTAGCCGGCCAGCGTCGTCGTCTCGGGTCCCGCGTGGGGACGGAGGTGGGCCGGGTTGGCCGCGCCCTCGTACTGGTAGTCACCGAGGTGGAGCACCAGGTCGGGCTGCTCGTCGGCGAGGTGGCGGTAGGCGGTGAAGAACCCGACGGGGTAGTTCGAGCAGGAGGCGAAGGCCATCCGCAGCTCGCGGGGCAGGGCCCACGGCGCGGGCGCCGTCACGGCGCGGCCCACCGGCGAGCGGTGGGGACCGAGCGCGAACCGGTACCAGTACTCCCGGCCCGCCCGCAGACCCGTCAGCTCGACGTGGACGGCGTGCCCGGACTCCGGTCCGACGCTGACCGTCCCGCGCCGTACGACGTGGCGGAAGCCGGCGTCCTGCGCCACCTCCCAGCGCACGGGGAAGCGGCGCGACGCCATGCCGCCCGCGCCGTCGGCGGCGAGCGGCTCGGTGGCCAGGCGGGTCCAGGCGACGAACCCGTCGGGCGCGGGGTCGCCCGAGGCGACGCCGAGGGTGAACGGGTCGGCGAGCGGGGTGCGAGCGGCGGCGGTCGGCCGCGCATCGGGCCTCGCCGCGGCGGACGCGGGGAGGGCGGGCAGGGCGAGCGCGGGCGCCAGGACGGCGCCGGCCCCCAGGACAGTTCTCCGAGATGGGTGCACGGCTCCCGAGCCCACGCCCCGCGGTCGACGGGCGCCGGCCACCCGGGCGACGGAGAGGTGAACGGCGAGGTGAACAGTCGACACGTCGTGCACAATCGGGTGCTGTGCCTCCCTCCCTCCGGGCCGTCGACGGCGACGCCAGCCCGTCCGAGAGCCCCGTCCGGCTGACCTACCACGACGTCACGAGTGCCGACGGCACCCGGCTGCGGGCCTGGACCAACGACCCCGACCGCGCCCTCCCCGGCCCCACCGTGCTGCTGTGCAACGGGCTGGGGACCAACCCCTACACGTGGCCGTTCCTCCTCGACCCGGCGTGCGACATCCGCGTCGTGTCCTGGCAGCACCGCGGCGTGGGGGGCTCGGAGCGGCCGGTCGACCGCTGCCACATCGGCATCGACTCGCTCGTCGAGGACGCGGTCGCCGTCATGGACGACGCCGGTCTCGACCGGGCGCCGACCATCGGGTGGTCGATGGGCGTCAACACCCAGTTCGAGCTGGCCACGCTGCACCCGGACCGGGTCTCCGGCCTGTTCGCGCTGGCGGGGGTGCCCGGGGCGACCTTCTCCACGATGCTGGAGCCGACGCGCCTGCCGGCGCCGGTACGCCGCGGGCTCGCCGTCGGCACGACCCGCGTCGCCCGGCTGCTCGGGCCCGCGATCAGCGCCGTCGCGCAGGCCGTGCCCGTCACTCCGCGCACCATCTCGGTGCTCGGCCGCACGGGGTTCATGTTCCCCATCGAGGACCGCGAGAACGCCGCCGTGGCCGTGCGCGAGTTCCTGACGACGCCGTTCGACTGGTACTTCCACCTGGCGCTCCACGCCGCCCGCCACCAGCGGGTCTCCCTCAGCACGATCGACGCGCCCGCGCTGTTCGTCGCCGGCTCGGCCGACATCCTCGCCGGCTCCCACGCGATGCGCTCGGCGGCGGAGCGGATGGCGGACGCGACGTACGTCGAGCTCCGCGGCTCGCACTTCATCGCGATGGAGCAGCCCGCCGAGGTGCACCGGCTCCTGCGGGAGCTGCTCGCGCGGGTGGCGGAGCGCGAGGGCTCGGCTGACGGGCCCGGCTGACGGGTCCGACCGACGGGTCCGACTGACGGGAGCGCTGTCGGGCGCGTGCGTACGGTGGGGCCATGCGCCGCACCGCCGCCGTCGTGACCGCCTCCGCCCTGCTCGCGCTGGCCGCCTGCGGCACGGACGAGCCCGACGCGGACGGGGAGGCGGCACCGTCGCCGTCCGCGCCGTCCTCCTCGTCCTCGGCACCGGCGCCCACCACGTCCACCGCGACGACGCCACCGACGCCCCGCGTGCCGGAGGCCGCGGGCGACGTCACGACCGGGCTCGACGCACCCTGGGACGTCGCCTTCATGCCCGACGGCGCGGCCGTCGTGCCGGAGCGCGACACGGGGCTCGTGAAGATCGTGTACGACGACGGCACCGTCGTCGAGGCCGGCGAGTTCCCCGAGGCGGAGGGCCCCGACGAGGCGGGCCTGCTGGGCGTGGCGGTCTCGCCCGAGTTCGCGCAGGACCGGCAGCTGTACTTCTACCTGACGACCGCCGACGACAACCGCGTCGTGCGCCGCACCCTCACCGAGGACGGCACCCTCGGGGAGCAGGAGGCGGTGCTGACGGGCATCCCCAGCTCGAACCGCCACGACGGCGGGCGCCCCGAGTTCGGCCCCGACGGCTACCTCTACGTCGCCACCGGCGACGCCGGCCAGCCCGACCTCGCCCAGGACCCCGACTCGCTCGCGGGCAAGATCCTGCGCATCACCCCCGACGGCGACCCCGCCCCGGACAACCCCGACCCCGCCTCCCCCGTCTACTCCCTCGGGCACCGCAACGTGCAGGGCCTCGCCTTCGACGAGGCCGGGCGGCTGTGGGCCAGCGAGTTCGGCGACCAGGCGTTCGACGAGCTCAACCTCATCGAGGGCGGCGGGAACTACGGCTGGCCCGAGGTCGAAGGCACCGGCGGCGAGAGCCAGGGCTTCGTCGACCCCGTCGCGACCTGGACGACCGACGAGGCCTCGCCCTCCGGGCTGGCGTACGCCGAGGGCTCGCTCTGGATGGCCGCCCTCCGCGGGCAGCGGCTCTGGCGCATCGACCTGGCCGCGGACGGGGGTGCCGTGGTGGGTGAGCCCACGGCGTACCTGGAGGGCGACTACGGGCGACTGCGCCAGGTCACGCCCGCGCCCGACGGGACGTTGTGGTTGCTGACGAACAACACCGACGGACGCGTCACGCCGCGCGACGGCGACGACCGGGTCGTGCGGTTGCGGCTGGGATAGCTGCGCTCTCTGGCCTCGCTCCGCTCGGCCGGTGCGTTCCCTCGGGCGTCGGGGGGGTGCCAGGGGTGCAGAAGTGTGCGGTTGGTGCGGGTCAGAGCCGGCCGGACCCTGCCCCAGGGTCACAGTTCGCGACCCCGGCCGATCTTGCGGAACGGACGCACTCCGGCGAGCGGGCAGGATGCATCCGTTCCGCAGAACACGTCGCGGTGCCTTCGGGCCTCGCTCCGCTCGGCCGTGCCCGCGGCGCTGCAGGCTCCCGCCCTTCGGTCGATCCCGACCACGCCTCCCCCGCTGCGCTCCTCCGACGCGGCCGCTCCTCCCTCAGGACACGAGCGCGCCGCGGGCGGCGGGGTGGGTGCCAGAGGCGCGGAACTGTGCGGTTGGTGCGGGTCAGTGCCGGCCGGACCCTGCCCCAGGTGCACAGTTCGCGACCCCGGGCCGGTGCGGGCCGGGGCGCCTCAGGCCCGGACCACCCGCGCGCGGCGCGCGGCCCGGCGCAGGGTCACGAGCACCGACGGGCCGAGCAGCACGAGGGCGAGCGCCGTCGTGAGGGCGCGGCCGGTGTCCCAGCTCGTCGTCGAGGTCACGAGCGTGTAGACGAGGAAGCGGCCCAGGTTCTCGTGCAGCGGGTCCCCCGGCACGAACATCAGCCCCTGGCCGTCGACGCCCGGGATGCCGATGCCGAGCAGGTAGGGCCAGCCCTGCAGGTTGAGCAGGAGGCCGTAGAGGTAGGCGGCGAGGACGCCGTACGCCGCGAGCAGCGCGATCTCCCACCGCCCGGTCACCGGTCGGCCCAGGACCCGCCGCGGCAGCAGGCCGGCGCCGAGGCCGACCCAGGCGGAGACGAGCATCTGGTAGGGCAACCACGGTCCGACGCCCGCCGTCAGCAGCGCTCCCGCGAAGAGGGAGAGCGCCCCCAGCACGAAACCGAACCCGGGCCCGAACACCCGGCCGGCCAGGATGAGCAGGAAGAAGACGAGCTCGAGCCCCGCGACCCCGGCGCCCATGCCGCGCAGCACGGCGTTGACCGCCGTCAGCACACCCAGCACGGCGAGCGCCCGGGCGTCGAGGCCGCCCTCGCTGAGCTCCGCGACGACCACGGCGAGCACGACGGGCAGCAGCACGAGGAAGAGGAAGGGCGGCTGCACCCGCGCCCCGGCCTCCGCCTGCACGAGCAATGGCCAGACGAGCATCATGAGGCCGGCGACGGAGGCGGCGCCGAGCACCAGTGCCGAGCGCCGGCCGATGGGCACCGGGGTGCCGACCGCGCTCACGGGGTCTCCCCTGCCGATCGCTCCGCCGCCGCGACGACCTCGTCGACCGTCAGCCAGCCCGCGCCGGTGATCTTCGCGACCTGCGGGGCGAACGACGGCGACTCGGCGAGCACGTCGCGCACGGTGCCGGCCGAGACCACCTCGCCCTCGGCCATCACGACGACGCGGTCGGCGACCCGCGCGACGAACTCCACGTCGTGCGAGGCCACCAGCACGGCGTGGCCGGCGTCGGCCAGACGCCGCAGCGTCACCGCGAGGGCCTCCTTCGCCGGGTAGTCGAGACCGCGGGTCGGCTCGTCCAGCAGCAGCACCGGGGGCTCGGCGACGAGCACGATCGCGAGCACCAGCGCGAGCCGTTGGCCCTCGGAGAGGTCGCGCGGGTGCTGCTCCGGGTCGATCCCCGGCACCATCGTGGCGAGCAGCGCGGCGCACGATCCCGCGTCGACCCGGGCGCCGGCGTCGGCGGCGGCGCACTCCTCGCGCACCGTCTCGAGGTAGAGCAGGTCGGCCGCGGTCTGCGGGACCAGTCCCACGCGCCGTACCCGTTCCTCCGCCGACACCGCCGCCGGGTCGACGCCGTCGACGGTGACCCGGCCGGCGTACCGCTTCCGCGAGCCCTGCAGCGCCCAGATGAGGCTCGACTTGCCGGCACCGTTGCGTCCCATCAGCGCCGTCACGACACCGCCCGGCAAGTCGACGTCGACCTCGCGCACGACCGCCCGCCGCCCGTGGGCGACGGTCACGCCGCGGCCCGTGAGCCCGGCGCTCGTGGGCGGACGATCGGGGCCGGTCGGCGCGGCGGGCAGCCCGAGCCCGCGCACCCGTCGCCGCGCGTCACGCACGGTCAGGGGCAGCGGCTCCCAGCCCAGCCGGCGGCCGAGCTCGACGATCGGGGGCACGACGGGGGCCTCGCGCAGCACGTCGGCGGTGTCGCCGACGCGCACGTGGCCGTCGCCGGTGAGCAGGCAGGTGCGGTCGGCGAACGGTACGACGCGCTCCAGCCGGTGCTCGGCGAGGAGCACCGACAGGCCGACGTCGTGGACGAGCCGGGTCAGGCTCGCCAGCACCTCCTCGGCCGCCGTCGGGTCCAGCGCCGACGTCGGCTCGTCGAGCACCAGCAGCCGCGGGTGGGCGGCGAGCACCGCGCCGATGGCGACCCGCTGCTGCTGCCCGCCGGAGAGCGCCCGCAGGTCCCGCGCGCGCAGGTCGGCGATGCCGAGCAGGTCCAGCGTCTCCTCGACGCGGCGTCGCATCGTCGCCGGCGTGAGCCCGAGCTGCTCCATGCCGTAGGCCAGCTCCTCCTCCACCGTGTCGGTGACGAAACCGGCGACGGGGTCCTGCCCGACGTAGCCCACGAGGTGCGCCCGCTCGCGCGGCGGCAGGTCCACGATGCTCTCCCCGTCGACGAGCACGTCACCGGTGAGGGTGCCGCCGGTGAACCGCGGCACGAGCCCCGGTACGACGCCCAGCAGCGTCGACTTGCCGACCCCGGTGCGCCCGGCCACGAGCACGAGCTCGCCCTCGTCGACCTCGAGGTCCACCCGGTCGAGCACCGGGGAGGACGCGTCGTCGTAGGTGAAGGTGATCCCGCGCAGCTCGATCACCGCGCACCCCCGTCGGGACCGGGCGGTGGCGGCGCGAGCAGCGCCACCAGCCCCAGCAGCGAGGCCGCCAGGGCCGCGACGCTCACCACGGGGGCCGCGAGCAGGTCGGGCTCGAGCACGCGCGGCTCGGTGCCCCGCAGCACCAGGAAGGCGGCCAGCACGGCGACGCCCGTCGCCACGACGACGACCTCGGGCCACCGCCAGGGCGCCGGTCGGTAGCGCGTGCGTCCCACCCGCCGTCCCGAGGCGACCATGCCGGCCACCGCCAGCGCCACGCCGAGCGCCAGCATCGGCAGCGCCAGCCAGCGGGGAGCGGTGAGGTCGAGCACCCCGTAGACGCCCACGCCGATCCCGACCATGCCTCCCAGCATGAGGGCCCCGGTGCGCAGGCGCTGCGCCCGGGTCGCCGTGCCGGACCGGCCGTAGCCGCGCGTGTCCATCCCGGCCGCCAGGGCCAGGGACCGGTCGAGCGCGTCCTCCAGCACCGGCACGAGCACCCGTCGGATGCTCGTCCACCGCCGCGCCCGGCCCGCGGGCGACGGGCGGAGGCGCTGGGCGGCGCGCACGCGGCGTACCGACTGCGCGAGCTGGGGCATCACGTTGACGGCGACGACGAGGGCGGTGCCGACCTCGTAGAGCGCCGCCGGCATCGAGGCCATCAGCCGCTTGGGGTTGGCGAGGGCGTTGGCGGCGCCGACGCAGATGACGATGGTCGCGAGGCGCAGGCCGTCGTAGAGCCCGCCGAGCAGCGCCTCCTGCGTGACGGGCCCGAGGAGCTGGATGCCGAGGACCGCGTCAGGCAGCGGGATCTCGGGCAGGTCGACGAGCACGCGCGTGCCGTAGGCGCCCCCGACGAGCAGCCGGAACAGCACCCGGAGCACGACGATGAGCGCCCCGACGGCGAGGTAGAGGTGGAAGACGCGTGCCCACGGGTGGTCGGTCCGTCGGGCCACCACCACGACGCACGCCACCGCGACGAGCAGCAGCTGGAGGTAGGGGTTCGACGTGGTGGACGCCGCCGCGGCCAGCCCGACGGCCCAGCCCCACCACGCGAGCGGGTGCAGCTCACGGGGCAGGCGGGCGACCGCCGCCCGCCCGCTCACAGCAGCGGACCCGCTTCCGACCTCCTCCGCCGGGCGAGGGCGACACCGCCACCACCCGCGGCCAGCACCACGGCCACGAGCCCGAGCGCCCACCACGGCACGCTGCCGCCCGCGGCCTCGTCGGCCGCGTCGCTGCTGCCCTCGGAGGCCACGGTCGCGCCCTCGTCGTAGGCGAGCGTCTCCCCCGCGCTCGGCGCACCGCTGGTCGGCGCCGCGGTGGGCTCCGTCGTCGGCGCACCGGCCTCCGTGGTCGCACCCGTCGTGGGCGTCCCCGACGGGCCGTCGGTCGGGTCGGTCGTCGCCGACCCCGGTACGCCGCTGCTCGGCGCACCATCGCCGCCGGGCGTGGTCGCGGGGGCCGTGCCGCGGGACGCGCCGCCGCTCGGGGAGCCGGCCGCGCCGCCGCCCGAGCCGCTGCCGGGGTTCGAGGGCGCCGAGGGACTGGAGCCGGAGCCACTGCCGGAGCCCGCCGAACGGTCGGTCGCGGCGATCCGCGGCCGGTCCATCGACCCGGCGTTCTGCCAGGTCCACGCGACGTAGCCGCCGTCCGGGACCTTGAGCCCCGTGACGCCGACGCCCGAGTACTGCCAGCCGGACGAGCCGTCCGACCACCACAGGCTCCAGTAGTTCTTCGCCCGCTGGTCGTCGCCGCACCGCGTCGTGGGGGCGCCGTCGACCGTGCAGACGTAGCCGGGCTGCCCCGGGTGGAAGCCCATCGAGAAGCCCGCCGAGGCGAACAGGTCGTCGGCGTTGCCGCCGGAGCCGACGCAGCGCGCGTCGACGCCGCCCCCCGCGGGCAGCGTCGTGCCGTCGACCACGACCGTCACCCCGCCGGCGCCGGTGCACCCGGCGGCCTCGGCGGGGGCGGCGGTGACGCCGCCGAGCACGGGCGTCGCCGCCACCGCGAGGGCGGTGGCGGCGACGAAGCGGGCGAACCTCACCTGACGACGGTGAAGGTGGACTTCACGAAGCGGTCCGCGTACTGGCCGACGATCGCGAACTCCCACCGGCCGAGCGTGCTGCCGCCGCGGAAGGCGAAGGAGGCGCGTCCGTTGGCGTCCGCCTTGCCGGTGCCGCGGACGCGGCCGTGGTAGCTGAGCGTGAACGGCTCGCCGGGCGCGAGCCCGCTGACCTTGACGGCCACCTGGCCGTTCTGGCGCACGGTCGCGGTCGACGTCAGGCCGAAGCGCTTGGCGGCGAGCGACCAGTACGAGATCTTCACCGACGAGCGGCCGGTGGTGCCCAGGTAGAGGTTGCGCAGCGCGGTGCCCACCGGCACGCGGACGGTGGCCGTGGTCTGGCCGTCGAGGTCGGCCGTCACGAACACGGGCTGCTGACCACCGACGAGGCAGCCGGTCTCGCCCGGGGCGAGCCCCGCGACGAGCACCGACATGGTGCCGCCGGAGCGCTGACGACCCGAGTCGGCGCGCATGCCGGGACGACCCTCGGCGGCGAGCGTCCACTGCAGCGCCGGGAACGCCTGGGCGGTGGCGAGCTGCCACTGGTAGGTCGTGTCCTCGGTGATGCCGTCGGTGCGGCCGGCCGCGAGCGCGGCGTCGTCGTAGGCGAGCGCGCCCTGGTCGCCGTTCAGCTGCGAGCGGCACGAGGCAATCTCGTTCACCTGGTGCTGGCGCAGCCAGGCGGCCGCGGCCTCCGGCTCGAAGCCGATGCCGGCGGGGTTCTCGTCGAGCTCGCCGAGCACGCCGAGCGCGAGGCCGGCGAGGCCGGTGCTGTTGGCGTTGGCGCCGATCTCGCCACCGTCGCCCCACGCGCCGTCGTCACCCTGCGTGGCCGCGAGGAAGTCGACCGCGCCGAGGATCGCCTCCTGGTTGACCTCGTCCGCGGACTGGTCGAGCAGCGCGAGGATCGCGAGCGCCGTCACGTCGGTGCTGCCCTCCCCGCCGGCGGCGTCGCAGGACTGGTCGGCGGCGGCCGGGTCGGAGAAGTAGAGGCGGAAGCCGCCGTCGGCGCACTGCTGCTCGAGCAGGAACGCGGTGGCGAGGGGCGCGAGGTCGCTGCCGGCGCTGTTCAGCGCCTCGACCGCGAACGCCTGGCCGAAGCCGTTGGCGTAGTCGGCCGCGAACTCGTTCTCGGGGTCGAACGTGTCGAAGATGCGGCCCTCGGCCGGGCCGTCGACGGTGACCTGGCCCTCGAGGCGCTCGACCAGGTCCACGTCGCCGTACGACGTCGCGTCACCCCCGGCGTACTGCACCAGCGTGAGGAGCTTGGCCGTGCCGCCCGCGCTGACGAGGGTGCCGAAGCCGTTGTCGCCGGTGTACGACGCGGCGAGCGGCTCGACGGCGTCGGTCACCGCGGCGACCGCCTCGTCGTCGCCCGCGTAGTAGAAGCTGCGGCCGGCGTCGACCGTGGCGCTCGTGTTGGGGCCGTAGCTGGTCTGGAGGACCCCGTCACCCTCGGCGAGCTGGGCGGTGAGCCAGGCGGCGGCCGCCTCGGCGGGCGCGGTGTCGTAGCCGTCCTCGGTGACGGCGGTGACCGCCGGGGTGGCGGCGGACGCCGTGAGCGGGGGCAGCAGGGCCGCCGTGGTGGCCGTGGCCGCGACCGCGGCGACGGCGAGCGCGCCGGCTCGGGGGCCGATCAGGTGACGCAGGGACATGGGTTCCTCTCCGCTGCAGCGCACGGAGACCCCCGGGGGACCCCCGCCGCGTTCCGCGACAGCGTGGTGTCAGGTACCTCGCGGCAGGTGTTCCGGCTCGCCGGACCCCGGAGGAGCCGGCCTACGGTTGCGGGTCAGCGCCGGATTCGGACCGGCTTCCCCTGCACGCGACGTGAGCGAGCGCCCGCCGACCGGCGGGCGCTCGTCACTGTAGCTGAGATCGGGCTGAGAGGACCCGTCCGCGCGGGTGGGGTCAGGCCAGCCGCTCGAGCACCAGCTCGCGGACCCGGCCGGCGTCGGCCTGGCCGCGCATCTCCTTCATCACGGCACCGATGAGGGCACCCGCGGCGGCGTGCTTGCCGTCGCGGATCTTCTGCGCCACGTCGGGGTTCGCCTCGATCGCCTTGTCGACCGCCGCGCCGAGCGCGCCGTCGTCGGAGACGATCGCGAGGCCACGGGCCGCGACGACCTCCTCCGGCGTCCCCTCGCCGGCGAGGAGGCCGTCGAAGACCTGGCGGGCGAGCTTGTCGTTGATCGTGCCGGCGTCCACGAGCGCCTGGGTGGCCGCGACCTGGGCGGGCGTCACGCCGACCTCGGCGAGCTCGACGCCCGCGTCCTTCGCCCGGCGGGCGAGCTCGGCGACCCACCACTTGCGCGCGGCCTGGGGAGCGGCACCCTCCGCGATCGTCGCCTCGACGAGGCCGAACGCGCCGGCGCCGACGGTGTCGCGCATCTCGAGGTCGGTGAAGCCCCACTCGCCCTGGAGGCGGGCGCGCTTGGCCGTCGGGTTCTCCGGCAGCGTGGCACGGAGCTCCTCCACCCACTCCCGGCTGGGCGCGACCGGCACCAGGTCGGGCTCGGGGAAGTAGCGGTAGTCCTCCGCGTCCGACTTCTCGCGGCCCGACGTGGTGATGCCGGTGTCCTCGTGGAAGTGACGCGTCTCCTGCACGACCGTGCCGCCGCCGTCGAGCACCGCGGCGTGGCGGGAGACCTCGAAGCGCACGGCCCGCTCGATCGAGCGGAACGAGTTGACGTTCTTCGTCTCGCTGCGCGTGCCGAGCGTGCCCGAGCCGGCGGGCGCGAGCGAGAGGTTCACGTCGGCACGCAGGTTGCCCTGGTCCATCCGGGCCTCGGAGACGCCCAGCGCCAGGATGAGGTCGCGCAGCTGCTGCACGTAGGCCCGCGCCACCGCGGGGGCCTTGTCGCCCGCGCCCAGGATCGGCCGCGTGACGATCTCGATGAGCGGGATGCCGGCGCGGTTGTAGTCGACCAGCGAGTGGTCGGCCCCGTGGATGCGGCCCGTCGCGCCGCCCACGTGGGTCGACTTGCCGGTGTCCTCCTCCATGTGGGCGCGCTCGATCTCGACCCGGAACGTCTCGCCGTCCACGTCGACGTCCATGTGGCCGTCGAAGGCGATGGGCTCGTCGTACTGCGACGTCTGGAAGTTCTTCGGCATGTCCGGGTAGAAGTAGTTCTTCCGGGCGAAGCGGCACCACTCCGCGATGTCGCAGTTGAGCGCGAGACCGATCCGGATCGCGGCCTCGACGGCCTTGCCGTTGACCGCGGGCATGGCGCCCGGCAGGCCGAGGCAGGTCGGGCAGACCTGCGTGTTGGGCTCGCCGCCGAAGGTCGCCGGGCAGCCACAGAACATCTTCGTCGCCGTGTTGAGCTCGACGTGGACCTCGAGGCCCAGCGCCGGCTCGTACCGCGTCAGCGCCTCGTCGAAGTCGACCAGGGTGTCGGCGCTCATCGGGCGACCTCCTCCAGCTCGGGGGCCTGCGCGAGCAAGGCCCCGCCCCACGTGCGTGCCAGCAGTGCCTCGACCGCCGCCCCCACCCGGTAGACCCGGTCGTCGGCCATCGCCGGCGCCAGCACCTGGAAGCCGACCGGCAGGCCGTCCTCGTCGGCGAGACCGGCGGGCACGGAGATGCCCGGGATGCCGGCCAGGTTGGCGGGGATCGTGGCGAGGTCGCCGGCGTACATCGCCAGCGGGTCGTCCAGCTTCTCGCCCAGCTTGAACGCCGTCGTCGGCGCCGTCGGGCTGACGAGCACGTCGACCTGCTCGAACGCCGCGTCGAAGTCGCGGGCGATGAGCGTGCGGATCTTCTGCGCCTGGCCGTAGTAGGCGTCGTAGTAGCCCGACGACAGCGCGTAGGTGCCGATGATGATGCGGCGCTTCACCTCGTCGCCGAAGCCGGCGTCGCGGCTCGCGCGCATGACCTCCTCGGCGCTGGGCGCATCGACGCCCTCGGGCAGCACGCGCCGGCCGTAGCGCATCGCGTCGAATTTCGCGAGGTTGGACGAGCACTCCGCGGGGAGCACCAGGTAGTAGGCCGCGATGGCGTGCACGATGTTCGGGCAGCTCACCTCGACCACCTCGGCACCGGCGTCCACCAGCAGCGCGACGGTCTCGTCGAAGCGGGCCTTCACGCCGGGCTGCCAGCCGTCGCCGCTCAGCTCCTTCACGACGCCGACCTTGAGGCCGGTCAGGTCGCCGGTGGCGCCCTGGCGGGCGGCGTCGACCAGGCTGGGGAGCTCCTGCGGGATGCTCGTGGAGTCGCGCGGGTCGTGGCCGCCGATCAGGTCCTGCAGCAGCGCCGAGTCGAGCACCGTGCGCGTCACCGGACCGACCTGGTCGAGCGAGTTGGCCAGCGCGACGAGGCCGTAGCGCGACACCGCGCCGTACGTCGGCTTCACGCCCACCGTGCCCGTGACCGCGCCCGGCTGCCGGATCGAGCCGCCGGTGTCGGTGCCGATGGCGAGGGGGGCCTCGTACGCCGCGACCGCGGCCGCCGAGCCGCCGCCCGAGCCGCCCGGGATGCGGGTCAGGTCCCACGGGTTGCGGGTCGGGCCGTAGGCCGAGTGCTCGGTGGAGGAGCCCATGGCGAACTCGTCCATGTTGGTCTTGCCGAGGATCGGCAGGCCGGCGGCCTTCAGCCTGGCGACGACCGAGGCGTCGTACGGCGGCACCCAGCCCTCGAGGATGCGCGAGCCGCACGTCGTGGGGAGGCCGGTGGTCGCGAGCACGTCCTTCACGGCGATCGGCACGCCGTCGAGGGCGTGGAGCGGGGCACCCGCCGCGCGGCGCTCGTCGGAGGCGCGGGCCTGCGCGAGGGCGCCCTCGGCGTCGACGTGGAGGAAGGCGTGGACACCCGAGGAGGCGTCGCCGTCGACGGCCGCGATCCGGTCGAGGTGGGCCTGCGTCAGCTCGACCGAGGTGACCTCGCCGGCGGCCAGCGCGTCGGCCAGCTCGGCCGCGGTACGGCGGGTCCAGTCGGTGGTCGCGGCGCTCACTGCTCGTCCCCCAGGATCCGCGGCACGCTGAAGCGCTGCTCCTCCACGGCCGGCGCGCCGGAGAGCGCCTGCTCGGCCGTGAGGCCCGGGACCACGACGTCCTCGCGGAAGACGTTGGTCATCGGGATGGGGTGCGACGTCGGCGGCACGTCGTCGCCGGCCACGCCCTGGATCGACGCCACGGACTCCAGGATCACGGAGAGCTGGGGCGCCAGGTGGTCGAGCTCGGCGTCGGACAGGTCGATGCGGGCGAGGTCGGCGAGGTGCGCCACGTCCTCACGCGTCAGCGACGGAGGTGTGTCGGGCATGGCCGTCATCCTAGTGACGGCGCCGACGTGCAACCGAACGGCGGGGGCACGTCGTCCTCCCTGTCGATCCACGAGGATCGTCGACGAAGGGGGACCCATGCCACCAGGGACGTCTCGGGCACCGTCCGACCAGGAGTTCAGCGACCTCGTCCGCACCGCGTGGCCGTCGCTCTACCGCACCGCCTACCTGCTGCTGGGCGACCACGGCCAGGCCGAGGACCTCGTGCAGACGGCGCTCGCGCGCACCTACGCCCGGTGGGGCTCGGTGCGCGACGTGGCCGCGGCCCCGGCGTACGCGCGCCGGGTCGTCGTGACGACCGCGACCACGTGGTTCCGTCGTCGCGGCTTCCGCGGCGAGACCCCCACCGACGTGCTCCCCGAGCAGGCCGGTGCCGACGGCCGCGTCGAGGAGCGGCTCGACCTCGTCGCCGCCCTGGCCACGCTCCCCCGTCGGCAGCGAGCCGTCGTGGTGCTGCGGTTCTACGAGGACCTCTCCGTCAGCGAGACCGGCGCGGTGCTCGGGATCAGCGAGGGCACGGTCAAGAGCCAGACCTCGCACGCGCTCGACAAGCTCCGGGCCGCGCTGCCCGCGACCCTCGCCAGCCTTCCCACGCCCTCGGCCCCCTCGACCCCGGAGGACTCCCGTGCCTGACGACCTGTCCACCTTGCTCCACGCCGACGCCGATGCCGTCCGCGTGCCCGCCCCCGACCCCGCCGCCGTGCTCGCCCGTGGCCGCGCGCTGCGCCGCCGCCGCCGTGCCGGTACGGCGCTCGTCGCGGCCGCCGCGGTGCTCGCGGTGGGCACCGGTGGCGTGCTCGTGGGCGACCTGCGGCCCGAGCCCGACCCGCCTCCGGCCAGCACCTCCGACCGGTCGACGGCCGCGGACGCGGCGACCCTCTACGCGACGTACGGCGCCTTCACGGTCGGCCAGGACGTGATCATCGGCGGCGACCGGGCCGTGACGATCGGGCGGGACGTCTCCTACGTCGCCCAGACCTCGGCGGGGGCCGTGGTGCTGACGACCTACGAGGCCACCGCCACGTCCGAGCGGCGGGTGGTGCTCGTGCGACCCGACGGGACGACCACCGACCTCGATGCCTCCATCGACGCCGGGTCCCTCGCCTCCCAGCCGGACGCGCCGTACATCGCCTGGGTCGACGAGACCCCCGAGGGCGGCGAGGTGCACGTGTGGGACGTCGAGACGGACCAGGAGGTCGGCCGCGGCGCGGTGCCGCCGGCCGCCGAGGAGGGCAAGGGCCGCCCCCTCGAGCTGAGCGGCGACGCGCTGCTCGTCGACGGCACCCTGGGCGGGTCCCGCTGGCTCGAGTGGCGGACCGGCGACCTGCTCCCCGTCGGCGAGGCGCCCGCGGAGGTGGCGGGACGGCTGCGACTCGCCTACCAGGGAAGCAGCGGGGCCGGACAGGCCGAGTACGCCGCGGTCGACCAGGCCACGGGGCAGGTCGTCCGCAGCGTGGACGTGGGGTCCGGTGCCGGCGAGGTCAGCCTCTCCCCCGACGGCCGCACGCTCTACGTCCCCGGCACGCCCGACGGCTCCGCCCGGGAGGCCGTGCTCGTGGACGTGGCCACCGGCACGGAGACACCGCTCGACGTCGCGACCTCGCCGACGTCGTGGACGCCCGACGGGGGTCTCCTCGGTCTGGCGGGCTCGACGGTCGTCGTGTGCCGGGCCTCCGGGTGCACCACGTTGCTCGACGGCCTCGACCGGATCGACGGGATGGTCGTCATGCCCGATGTGGTGAACGCCGGGTGAGCTAGGCGCGGAACGGACCCGGGCCCTCGGCGAGGAGCTGCTTGAAGCCGTCCTCGTCGAGGATCGGCACCTTGAGCTGCTCGGCCTTCTCGGCCTTCGTGCCCGCGTTCTCGCCCACGACGACGAAGTCGGTCTTCTTCGACACCGAGCCCGCGGCCTTGCCGCCGTGGGAAAGGATCGCCTCCTTCGCGGAGTCGCGGCTGAAGTCGACGAGCGACCCCGTGACGACGACCGTGAGGCCCTCCAGCGTGCGGGGCGTCGACTCGTCGCGCTCGTCGGCCATGCGGACGCCGTCGGCGGCCCACGTGTCCACGATCGCGGCGTGCCAGTTGTCGGGGTCGTCGGCGTCGCCGAACCACTCGATGACGGCCTCGGCGATCGTCGGACCCACGCCCTCGGCCGCCGCCAGGTCCTCGAGGCTCGCGGCGCGGATGGCCTCCATGGAGCCGAACTCCGTGGCCAGGGCCCGGGCCGCCGTCGGCCCGACGTGGCGGATCGACAGCGCCACGAGCACGCGCCACAGCGGCACGTCCTTCGCCTTGTCGAGGTTGGCGAGGAGCTTCACGCCGTTGGCGGTGAGCTGACGCCCCTCCTCCCCCTTCTTCGGTGCGCGGGTGAAGAGCTCGGTGCGCAGCAGCAGCGCCTCGTCGATGCGGAAGACGTCGCCCTCGTTGGTGAACCCGTCCACGCCGAGGAGCGCGATCGCCGCCTCGTATCCCAGCCCCTCGATGTCGAACGCACCCCGGCCCGCGACGTGGAAGACGCGCTCGCGCACCTGGGCGGGGCACTTCTCGTGGTTGGGGCAGCGGAGGTCCTTGTCGCCCTCCTTCTGCTGGGCGAGCGGGGTGCCGCAGGCGGGGCACTTCGTCGGCATCACCCATTCCGGGAGGTCCGGCGGACGGAGGTCGAGGACCGGGCCGACGATCTCGGGGATCACGTCGCCCGCCTTGCGGAGGATGACGGTGTCTCCGGGACGCACGTCCTTGCGGCGCACCTCGTGCGCGTTGTGGAGGGTCGCCATCTCGACGGTCGACCCGGCCACGCGGGTCGGCTCCATGAGGCCGAACGGGGTGACCCGACCTGTGCGACCCGTGTTGACGAGGATGTCGAGAAGCTTGGCGTTGACCTCCTCCGGCGGGTACTTGAACGCGATCGCCCAGCGCGGCGCACGGCTGGTCGACCCGAGGCGGCGCTGCAGCGCCACGTCGTCCACCTTGACCACCACGCCGTCGATCTCGTGCTCGACGGAGTGCCGCTCCGCGCCGTACCTCTCGACGTACTTCTGCACACCCGCCAGGTCGGGCACCACCTCGACCCGGGGGGAGACGGGGAGACCCCAGGCGGCGAGCGCGGTGTAGGCCTGCGACTGCGTCACCGGCTCGAAGCCGCGGCGCGCGCCGATGCCGTGGCAGACCATGCCGAGCGCCCGGGTGGCGGTGACGCGGGGATCCTTCTGGCGCAGCGACCCCGCGGCGGCGTTGCGGGGGTTGGCGAACACCTGCTTGCCCGCCTCGGTCATCGCGACATTGAGGCGCTCGAAGGCGTCCACCGGCAGGAAGATCTCGCCCCGCACCTCGACGAGCTCCGGCACCGGGAACTCGTCCGTGTCCGTCAGGCGGTGCGGGATCGAGTCGATCGTCTTCACGTTGGGCGTGACGTCCTCGCCCGTGCGCCCGTCACCGCGGGTGAGGGCCCGCACCAGGCGACCGTCCTCGTAGAGCAGGTTGATGGCGAGGCCGTCGACCTTCAGCTCGCAGAGCAGCGCGGGCGACTCGACGCCGTCGCGACCCAGACGCGCGTGCCACGACGCCAGCTCGTCGAGCGTGAACGCGTTGTCGAGGCTCATCATGCGCTCGAGGTGGTCGACGGCCGTGAACTCCGTCGAGACCGCTCCGCCGACGCGCTGGGTGGGCGAGTCGGGCGTGCGCAGCTCGGGGTGTGCCTCCTCCAGCGACTCCAGCTCGCGCATGCGGGCGTCGAAGTCGGCGTCGGAGAGGGTCGGCTGGTCCAGCACGTAGTAACGCCAGCGGGCGTCCTCCACCTGCTCCGCCAGCTCACGGTGACGCTCCCGGGCGTCCTCCGACGCAGGCGTCACCGGCGCGGGCTCGGGGACCTCGGCATCGCTCATGGGGACCATCTTGCCGTGCGGGTGCGACAGGTCTGGGGGCTCAGGCCCCAGGTCGCGGCGCCGAGCGCGCGCGGACGAGCCACCCGCGCTCGGGGGCCCGGGGCAGGTCCCCGAGGTCGAGGTCCACGAAGCCTGCGGCGACGAGCGTGGCGCACAGCTCGTCCTCGTCGCGGAACCGCAGGGTGCTCGTCGACTCGATGCGCTCCCCGTCTGCGCGGAAGACGGTCGGCGACTCGAACGTGACCAGCGCCCCGTCCACCGAGGTGACCTCCACCCAGTCCTCCACGGCGCCATCCTCCGCGGTGTCGACGACCTGGTGCGACCTCTCCTTCGTCCATCGCTCCCAGGCCCGATCTGCGGGCTTGCGCGTCTCGAAGGCCAGGAGCCCGCCGGGGCGCAGGCAGCGGTGGACCGCCCGCAACGTGGTCAGCCAGTCCACGTCCTCGACGAACACCTGGGCGACGTTCGCGGTCATCGTGGCGAGATCGAACCAGGCGCGGTACGACGCGTCGACAGCCACGTCCGGCACCGTGCCCACGATCCAGGTGACTGCGTCCCCACCCGGCTTGCCGCGGGCCACCGCGACGGAGGCTGCAGCCGGATCGACACCGACGACGGCGATGCCGTCGGCCGCGACGCGGCAGGCGAACGTGCCCGTGCCGCACCCGACATCGAGCACTCTCCGCGCCCCGTCGTCCCGGACGAGGTCGACATAGGCGTCCAGGTCCGAGCGGTCACCTTCGAGAGCGTCGTAGACCCGCGCCAGTCGGGGATGGTCGAAGATCGGGTCCGGCATGCCGCAACGCTACCCACGACCGCGTCGGTCGGCGAGGGCGATGAAGAGGCGGGCCTCGTTCTCGGAGCAGGGGTGGGTGCCGGTTGGGTCGGTGGTGAAGCCGAGACCGTTCGGGGTGAGCCAGACGTAGTGGCCGGGCGCTCTCTGTCTTGCTTGGTAGCCGGCGTGGGTCTTCCAGCGGTGGTGGCGGCGGACGAGGGGGCCGGAGTTGTGGGTGCCGGTCTGTTGGTTGTCGGTGCTGGGGTCGTAGGGGGTGGGGTGGTCGTAGTCGATGTTGCGGCTGGTGGAGGTGGCGTAGGGCCAGTAGTCACCGCCGGTGGTGAGGTGGACGCGTTCCTTGATGGCTTCGGGGTGTTCGTAGGCGGTGGTGCGGACCGCGCCGGCCAGGTCGATGACCGGTTTGACGGTGACCTGGGTGGTGGCGAGGAGCTGGCGGAGGGCGCCGAGGGTGCGGGGGCCGAGTTCTTCGACGCGGGCGACGCCCTTCGTGCTGAGGAGGGTGGTTTCGTGGAGGTGGACGTAGAGGACCGCCTTGGGGCGGAGCTTGGTCAGGTCGGTGGTGCGGAGCTTGTCGAGCACGGCGGCGGGGAGCGCGGTCGCGCGTGAGGGAGCGAGGGGTTCGTCGTCGGTGACGGGACCGGCCTGCGCGGGAACAGCGGTCTCGGCGGTCTCGTGCTCGACGAGGAGGGCGAGGAGCTCGGCGGGCCGGGCGAGGTAGCCCAGCGCGATCGCGCGGACCTCGTCCGCGGTCGCATCCGGGTGACCGGGGGTGAGGATCTCCGCGACGCGGGTGACGGTGGCCTGCACCCACGCCGCATCCCCGGCGTCGAGACGCGCGATCAAGGTGCGGAGTCCGTACTCGTCGGTGCGTCCCAGGCCGACGTAGCGGCGGCGCTTCTCCTCCTCCACCCGCTCCTCGTGCAGGGCGGGGTCGGCCTCGATCACCTTGCCCTCGGCCACGGTCAGCACGCGGCCGGGTGCCTCGGTGGCGATCATCCGCGCCACCGCAGAGTCGACGATCCCGACCACCGCACGCGGCAGATGCCGGGACATCCGGGCGACCTTCCGCGCGACGTACACCTCCGCGGTCCCCTGCCGCACCACCGCCCACGTCAACGGCAGGCGGTGCTGCAGGTCCAGCACGTCCGCGAGGGCGTTGATCGTGGCCACCACGCCCGCACCCCGCGCCAGGGCGATCTCCCCGAGGGCGTGGTCCTGCACCCGCGGCGTACCCTCCCCACCCACGTCCACCAACGGATTCATCCGGCGCCCGGGATCGGTCGGCTCACCCGAGTGCACCGCAGCCCACGCCGCGATCACCTCCAGGTCGGCCACCTCCGCCAGGCGGCGGGCGCGCACCGCCTCAGCCGCTGCATCCAGCAGCTCACGAGGCGAAAGGTGGTCGAACATGTGTGCGATTCTACGTCCGTCCACCGACCCCCGCGACCGCGAATCCACAGGCCAACAACTGGCCATTCGACGCGCCCGCCGCGGCGTACATGACAACTCGACGCGCACGCCGCGCCGTACAACCCAACTCGACGCGCACGCCGCGCCGTCCAACCCAACTCGACGCCCCCGCCGCGCCGTACATGACAACTCGACGCCCCCGCCGCGCCGTACAACCCAACTCGACGCGCCCGCCGCGCCGTCCGACCCAACTCGACGCCCCCGCCGCGCCGTACATGACAACTCGGCGCATCCCGAGCGTGGCCCACACCACCGATGAAACGACTTGGTTTCATAGCACAAGGGGTCTACAGTCCTCGACGGAACGAAACCGTTCCGTTTCATCCACCACCTCGAGGAACCCATGAGCCTGCGCCGTCCCGCCTGCCGCCCCCGTGTCGAGGGGGACCGCGAGCAGGAGATCCGGGACGCCACGGCGGAGGTGCTCGCGGAGGTGGGCTACGACCG
The DNA here is from genome assembly GCF_030818655.1 of Nocardioides zeae. NCBI lineage: Bacteria > Bacillati > Actinomycetota > Actinomycetes > Propionibacteriales > Nocardioidaceae > Nocardioides > Nocardioides zeae. The sequence goes on from NZ_JAUTAN010000001.1 coordinate 2,484,992, forward strand.
TCTCACCATGGACGCCGTCGCGAAGGCCGCCCAGGCCTCCAAGGCGACGCTCTACCGCCGGTGGGAGACCAAGGCCAGCCTGGTGCTCGACACGCTCTGCACCCTCAAGGCCGGTCCTGAGACGCCCATCGACACCGGATCGCTGCGCGGCGACCTCATCGCCGCCTTCGGCGCCCCGACGGGCTTCGTCAACGACAAGGCGCTGACGATCTTCTCGAGCGTCCTCACCGCCATCGCCACGGACGAGGAGCTGGCCGCGGGCTTCCGCGAGCGGTTCCTCGGCCCGAAGCTCGTCATCAGCCACGAGATCTATGCCCGCGCGAAGGAGCGCGGCGAGATCCGGGCCGACCTCGACCTCGACCTCCTCGAGCCCGCCCTCCCGGGCATCGTCATGCACCGGGCCCTCGTGCTCGGCGAGCCCCCCACGCGGGAGCTCGTCGTGCGCGTGATCGACGAGATCATCCTGCCGGCCGCCACCCGCCGGGCGGACGACCCCGTCCGCACGCCCTGACCGGCCCCCCCGCCACGCCCTTCCGTCCGTCCCACCCAAGGATCACCATGACCGACCTGTCCCCGGCCTCCCCTGCCCCCGCGCAGGGCGAGGACGCCGCCCCGCCGGCCACCCGCCACCTCGGCTGGGCGCTGGTGCTCATCTCCGTCGCCCAGCTGATGGTCGTGCTCGACGCGACCATCGCCAACATCGCGCTGCCCTACATCGGCGCCGACCTCGACATCGCGGAGGCCAACCTGTCGTGGATCGTCACGGGCTACGCCCTGGCGTTCGGCGGTCTCCTCCTGCTCGGTGGCCGCCTCGGTGACCTCCTCGGTCGCCGCCGGGTCCTCATGGCCGGCCTCGTCATCTTCGCGGTCGCCTCGCTGCTCGGTGGTCTCGCCACCAACGAGGGCCTGCTCCTCGGCGCCCGTGGCCTCCAGGGCCTCGGGGCGGCGCTCGCCTCCCCGGCCGCGCTCGCGCTCATCACGACGACGTTCCCGGCCGGTCCGGCCCGCAACCGGGCGTTCGCGATCTACGCCGCCATGTCCGGCATCGGAGCCGCCTTCGGCCTGATCCTCGGCGGGTGGCTCACCGGCCACAGCTCGTTCTTCGGCGTGGACGTCGAGGGCTGGCGCATGACCTTCCTCATCAACGTGCCGATCGGCATCGTCGCCGCACTGCTGGCGCCGCGTTTCCTCCCCGAGTCGGCCCGCCACGCCGGTCGCCTCGACGTCCCCGGCGCCGCCACGGGCACGCTCGGCCTGCTCGGGATCGTCTTCGGCCTCACCCGCGCCAGCGAGGAGGCCCACGGCTGGGGCGACACCGGCACCATCGCGTCCCTCGTCGCCGGCGTCGTGCTGCTCGCGGCGTTCATCGTCATCGAGACCCGCGTCTCGGACCCGCTCATGCCGATCCGCATCTTCGCCAACCGCACCCGCGCCGCGAGCTTCGTCGCGATGATGATGGTGCCGGCCGCGATGTTCGCGATGTTCTTCTTCCTCAGCCTCTACGTGCAGAACCTCGGCGGCTGGGAGCCCCCCCTGGAGACCGGCTTCGCGTTCCTCCCGTTCTCCATCGGCATCATCGTCGGCGCGACGCTGTCGTCCAACCTGGTCAACCGCATCGACCCCCGCTTCATCGCCGGCACCGGCACGGTCCTGGCCGCCATCGCCCTCTTCGGCTTCTCCCGGCTGCCCTCCGACCTCGCCGCCGGCGACGTCGTCTCCTCCCTCGCGTCGGGCGGCTCCGCGGTCGACATCGACTACGTGTCGAGCATGCTGCCCTACCTGCTGCTGATGTCGTTCGGCATGGGCCTCACGTTCGTGCCGCTCACCCTGACCGCGGTGCACCACGTGCGCGCCGAGGACTCCGGCATCGGCTCGGGCGTGCTCAACACGATGCAGCAGGTCGGTGGCGCGCTCGGTCTCGCGGCCCTCGCCACGGTGGCCAGCCACGTCGCCACCAACAGCGCCGAGACGTTCGGCCCGCAGGCCGGACAGGCGGTCGCCGGCGCCGGCGTGCCCGCGGAGCAGGGCGCGTCCCTCGCCCAGGGCGCGACGCAGCTGGCGGCGTTCGCCGACGGCAGCACGACCGCGTTCCTCGTCGGCACCGGTCTCGTCCTCATCGGTTCCGTCGTCGTCTGGCTGTTCGTCGACGTCAAGCACGAGGAGCTCGCGACGGACGCCCCCGAGGGCGTCCACGTCGGCTGAGGTCGGCCGACCCATCCGAGGGCGTGGCCGGGTACGAAGGGACAGCGTGGACACCGCACGCGACCTCGCACCCGACCACGCCCTCACCCGCGTCGACGTCCCGGACGACCGCGAGACCCGCGGGGTGGTCCTGATGCTGCACGGCGGCAAGGAGCACTCGGACCGTGCCGTCGACGGTCGCAGCGCGTCCTGGCGACGTGCCGCGGCGATGCAGCGCACCATCGCGCCGACCCTCGCCGAGGCCGGTTACGCGACCTGGCTGCTCCGCTACCGGCTCCGGGGCTGGAACGGTGGGGCCCCGGTGGTCGACGCCGAGGCCGCCCTGCGCCGTACCGACGCCGAGCTCCCCGGACTGCCCGTGGTGCTGCTCGGGCACTCGATGGGTGCGCGCACGGCGGTGCACGTCGCCGACCACCCCACCGTGGCGGGCGTCGTCGCCCTCGCCCCCTGGTTCCCGCCCGGGGAGAGCGTCGCCGCCCTGCCCGGCCGTGCGCTCCGCGTCATGCACGGCGCCCGCGACCGGATCACCTCGGCGCGGGCGTCGCAGGCGTACGTCGAGCGTGCGGCCGCCGTCGGCGCCGACGCCACCTTCGTGAGCGCGGGGCTCGCAGGGCACTACATGTTCACCCACGTCACGCGCTGGAACACGTTCGCGCGGGAGCGCTCGCTGGAGCTCCTGGCGGCGGCACACCGGGGGCTGTCAGACTCGGAGAGGTGACCAGGAAGAGCACGAGAACCCTCCGCCCCGACGTCGACCTCGCGCGTCCGATAGCGACGTACGCCGACCGCCTGCACCGCGCCCTCGGCGGCACCCACCACGTGGTCTCGCCCCTCGGCGTCTGGCTCGTGCTGGCCCTCGCGGGCACCGCCGCGACCCGTGCGGAGACGCAGGCGCGGATCGCCGACGTGCTGGGCCTCGATCCCCGCGACGCCGCCGGGGCCACCCGCGCGCTCGTGGACGCCGCCCCCGCGGAGCTGCGGCTCGCCGTCGGCGCCTGGGTCGCCGACGCCGCGCGCGACGGGGCCGACCCCGCGGCGTACGACGTGTGGTCCCGCAGCCTGCCCCGCTCCGCGGGCACCGGTCCGATTCCCCCGCAGGCCGAGCTGGACGCCTGGGCGGACGAGCACACCGGCGGCATGATCCCGCGGTTCCCCGCCGAGGTGCCGCCGACGACCAGCGTGCTCCTGGCGAGCGCGGTGATGACCCGCATCTCCTGGGCCGAGCCGTTCACCGCGGTCCCCGCGGCCGAGCTCGGCGGCGCCTGGGCCGGCACGGTCGCGCGCGTGCTGCGCAGCCCCGAGGAGCACCCCGTCGGGGCGGTGGACGTCGACGGCGAGCGCTACGCGGTGCACCGTGCCGCGAGCAGCGGCGACATGACCGTGCTCAGCGTCGTCGCCGAGCGCGAGGACGCCGTGCCCGCCGACGTGGTCGCCGCGGCGCACACGGTGGCGCTCGGCGGTGGTACGGACGTGCCGCTCGCCGAGCTCCCCCTCGGGGACGGCCCCGTGTGGAGCGTCGTCGAGGAGGACGGGTTCGGCGGCGACAGCACCGACGCGCTGCTGCCCGCCTGGGCGACCGACACGGAGGTGAACCTCCAGCAGGTGCCGTCCGGGGTCGACGCCGCGTTCGCGGCGCTGGCCGACCTCCTGCCGACGGCGCCCACCGACCGCACCGGTGCCGTCCAGAAGTGCGTCGCCCGCTACTCCCGCGAGGGCTTCGAGGCCGCTGCCGTCACCGCCCTGATGCGGGCGGCGGGCGGGATGTCGGCCCGGGGCCGCGTGCGCCACGGGACCGCCCGCTTCGCGCGCCCGTACGCCGTCGTGGCGACCGTGCGGACGACAGCGGGCCCCCTCCCCGCCTTCTCCGGCTGGATCACCGAGCCGGTCGAGGCGGACTGAGGGAGCCCGCGGGGTCCTGCGTGGGCCCTCAGGCCAGCTGCGCCGTGATCGCCCCGACGAACGCGGGGAGGTCGTCGGGATTGCGGCTGGTCACGAGGGTGCCGTCGACGACGACCTCCTCGTCGACCCACTCGCCGCCGGCGTTGCGCACGTCGTCGGCGAGCGACGGGAAGCTCGTGAGGCGCCGGCCCTGGGTGAGGCCGGCCGAGACCAGCAGCCACGGACCGTGGCAGATGACCGCGACGACCTTCTCCGCCGCGAGGGCGTCGGTCACGATCCTCTGCGCGGTCTCGTCCGTGCGGAGGTGGTCGGCGTTGACGGTGCCACCGGGCACCACGATCGCGTCGTAGCCCGCGACGTCGACGCCGGACAGGTCACCGTCGACCTCGACCTTCGACGTCTTCTCCGTGTCGCCCTCCATCGCCTGGATGGACTCGCCGGTCGTCGAGAAGACGTGCACCTCGGCGCCCTTCGCGCGCAGCTCGTCGCGCGGCGTCGTGAGCTCGACCTCCTCGAAGTAGTCCCCTGCCACGATCGCGATGCGTCGTCCGGTCAGCTCTCCCTGGGTGCTCATCCCTCGAGGTTAGGCAGAGACCCGAAGGGGCGGCTCAGGCCTCGTCGACCCGCCGCGCGGCGTCGTGCAGCGCCTGCAGCACCCGGGGCGCGACCGCGGCGGGCACGCCCGCGAGCCCGCACGCGGGGACGAGACCGAACCGCTCGCCCGGGACGAGCCCGAGGGTGTCGAGCCAGCGCGAGGCGCGCTCGGCGAGCTGCTTCTCCGCCGGGGCCACGGTCGGTGCCGGGTGGGTCGGCACGACGCCGAGCCCGACCGCGACCCCGGCCTCGCGGGCCTCGGCCAGCTGGTCGAGGTCGCCCGCGCCCAGCAGGGCGGCGTCGGCCAGCAGCCCCTGCGCCCCGGCGGTCCGCAGCAGCGCCCACGGCACGTCCGCGGCACACGCGTGCACCCACGGCTCCGCACCGGCGGCGGCCGCCGCGGACAGGACCCAGCCGAGGACCTCGGCGAGCTCGGGTCGGTCGACGGACCGGTGCTGGCCCCAGCCCGAGGCCGTCGGCACCCGGGCCTGCTGCACGGCCACGAGTGCCGGCTCGTCGACCTGGACGACCACCCGGGTGCACCCGGGCACCCGGCGGCGCAGCTCGGCCACGTGCTCCGTCACGCCCTCCGCCAGCGCCTGCGCCAGGTCGCGGCGGGCGCCGTGGTCGGCCAGCACCTTGTCCCCGCGGGGACGCTCGGTCGTGGCGGCCAGCGTCCACGGTCCCGCGACCTGCACCTTGAACGGACCGGCGTAGCCCTGCACCCGCTCCTCGAGCGCGTCCAGATCCTGCAGGAGGAGGCTGCGCGCGCGGCGCTGATCGACCCCGGGCGACCCGGAGGTGCCGGTCAGCCGCCAGCCGGCCGGCTGGAGGTCCACGTCGAGGCCGGTCTGCAGGGCGAGGGCCCGTCCGGTCATCGCCGCCCCGGCGCCCCGGCCGGGCACCTCGGGCACGTACGGCAGACCGGGCCCGGCGTCGCCGTCCCCGCCGAGCACGTCGAGCACCTGGCGCAGCGCCTCGTCGTACGCCGCCTGGTCGGCCCCCGGGTGGGAGCCGGTACCGGTTGCGAAGGTCATGCCGCCCGCCTCGTCGTCGCGATCGTCGCGGAGCCGACGACGCGGGTGCCGTCGTAGAACACCGCTGCCTGGCCGGGGGCGATGCCCTCGGCCGGCTCGAGCAGCTCCACCTCGACGGAACCCTCGGCCGAGGGGTCGCGCACGGTCAGCACCGCCGCGTGCTCGGCGCCGTGCGCGCGCAGCTGCACCGTGCAGGTCAGCGGCACGTCGCGCGCCGGCGCGGCGTCGCACCACCGGGGGCGGATGCCGCTCAGCCCGTCGATGCGCAGCCCCTCCCGCGGGCCCACCCGCACGGTGCCGCTCACCGGCTCGATGTCGAGCACGAAGCGCGGCTTGCCGTCGGGGGCCGGGCGGCCGATGCGCAGCCCGCGGCGCTGGCCGATCGTGTAGCCGTAGGTGCCCGTGTGCTGCCCCAGCACCTCGCCCGTCGCGTCGTCGACGATGTCGCCGCCCCACTCCCCCGACGGCTGCGGCGAGCGGTCGCCGATCTTCTCGGCGAGCCAGCCCGCGTTGTCGCCGTCGGCGACGAAGCAGATGTCGTGGCTGTCGGGCTTGTCGGCGACGAGCAGCCCCCGGGCGGCGGCCTCGCGCCGCACCTCCGGCTTCGGGGTGCCGGCCAGCGGGAACAGCGCGTGCCGGAGCTGGTCCTGGTCGAGCACGCCGAGCACGTAGGACTGGTCCTTCGCGGCGTCCGCCGCCCGGTGCAGCTCGACGAGACCGGCGCTGGCTCCGGAGCCGGGGCGCAGGTCGGCGTAGTGGCCCGTCGCGACCGCGTCGAAGCCCAGCGCGCGGGCGCGGTCGAGCACGGCGGCGAACTTGATCCGCTCGTTGCAGCGCAGGCAGGGGTTGGGGGTGCGGCCCGCGGCGTACTCGTCCATGAAGTCCTCGACGACGTCCTCGTGGAACTCCGCCGACAGGTCCCAGACGTAGAACGGGATGCCGATGACGTCCGCCGCCCGACGGGCGTCGTTGCTGTCCTCGATGGTGCAGCAGCCGCGGGCGCCGGAGCGGTACGACGCGGGGTTGCGCGACAGCGCCAGGTGCACGCCGGTCACGTCGTGGCCGGCCTCCTTCGCGCGTGCCGCCGCGACCGCCGAGTCGACGCCCCCGGACATGGCGGCGACGACCCTCATCGGGACCTCACCGGCGCACCCGCCGCGCGGCTCCCGCCCGCTCGACCGCGGGCCCGATCGCCGCGAGGAAGGCGTCGACGTCGGCCTCGGTGCTGCTGTGGCCCAGCGAGACGCGCAGCGCCTCCCGGGCCTCCTGCTCGTCGATCCCCATCGCGAGCAGCACGTGGCTGGGCTGGGGCACGCCCGCGGAGCACGCGGACCCCGTCGAGACCTCGACGCCCTGCGCGTCGAGCAGCATGAGCAGGGAGTCGCCCTCGCACCCGCCGAAGCCGAGGTTGGCGATGCCCGGGAGCCGGTCGGCGCCGCCGCCGTGGACGACCACCCCCGGCACGAGGTCGCGCACGCCCTCGACGAGGCGGTCGCGGAGGGCCTCGAGCCGCAGCGCCGCCGCGGCCTGCTCCTTCACCGCGATCTCGTACGCCGCGGCGAGACCCGCGATGGCCGGGACGCCCACCGTGCCGCTGCGCAGGTCGCGCTCCTGCCCGCCCCCGTGGAGGAGCGGCGCGACCTGGATGCCGCGCCGCACCAGCAGCACACCGACGCCGTGGGGGCCGCCGACCTTGTGGGCGGTCGCGGTCAGCAGGTCCACCCCGGACTCCGCGAACGACACGGGGACGGCGCCGACGGCCTGCACCGCGTCGGTGTGGAACGGGACGCCGTGGGCGCGGCACAGGGCCGCGAGCCGCTCGACCGGCTGCAGCACGCCCGTCTCGTTGTTGGCCCACATGACCGAGACGACGGCGACGTCGTCACCGGCCAGTGCCGCCTCGAGCGCGTCCGGCAGGACCCGTCCCTCGGCGTCGACCGGCAGCAGCTCGACCCGGGCGTCCTCCCGCTGCTCGAGCCACGCGGCCGCGTGGAGCACGGCGTGGTGCTCGACGGCGGAGACGAGCACCCGCCGGCGGGCGGGGTCCCCGGCGCGGCGCGCACGGTAGGCGCCCTTGATCGCCAGGTTGTCCGACTCCGTGCCGCCGGAGGTGAAGACCACCTCGCTGGGCCGGCAGCCGAGCGACTCGGCCACGCTCTCCCGCGACTCCTCCAGCACCCGGCGGGCGTCGCGGCCCGCGCCGTGCAGCGACGCCGGGTTGCCCGTCGCGCCCAGGTGCGCGAGCAGCGCGTCGCGGGCCTGGGGGCGCAGCGGGCTGGTCGCGGCGTGGTCGAGGTAGGCGGGCATGGCGCGGACAAGCGTACGCCGCGATGCCGCCACCACCGGCCTCCCGGTCAGGCACGGACCGGGCGCTCGACGGCGACGCGCACCACGAGCCCGGCGAGCAGCGCCCAGAACGCCGCACCGATGCCGGCGAAGCCCAGTCCGCCGGCGGCCACGACGAAGGCGACCACCGCGCTCGTGCGGGTCCCCGGGTCCGCGAGCGCCGAGGCCACCGCGGCACCGAACGCGCCGAGCAGCGCCAGTCCCGCGACGGTCTCCACCAGGCCGCCGGGGGCCGCCGCGGTCACGCTCGCGAGCGCCCCGGAGGACAGGGCGAGCACCACGTAGGTCACGCCCGCGCTCACCGCCGCGATCCAGCGACGGTCCCGGTCGGGACCGGCCTCGTCCCCCGCTGCCAGGGCGGCCGAGATCGCCGCCAGGTTGAGGGCGTGCGAGCCGAACGGGGCCGCGACGACCGTCCCCACGCCGGTCACCGTCATCGTGGAGCGCCAGGGCGCGTCGTACCCGAAGGAGCGGAGCACCGCGACGCCCGGCACGTTCTGGGAGGCCATCGTCACGACGTAGAGCGGGAGCGCGATGCCGACGAGCGCGGCGGGCGTGAACGCGGGCGTCGTCCACGCCAGGGCCGGCGCCAGGGAGCCGGTGACCGCGGTGCCGGTGCGCGTCAGGTGGACGGCGATGACGACCAGGGCGGCGACGAGGGCCGCCGGGACCGCCCAGCGCGGCGCCCACCGCACGACGAGGAGCCACACCAGCACGACGGGCAGGGCGAGCGCCGGGACGTCCGCCACCGCCTCGACGGGCGCCAGCACGAGCGGGAGCAGCACCCCGGCGAGCATCGCCTGCGCCACGCCCGTGGGGATCCGGGCGACGAGCCGGCCGAGCCACCCGACGTACCCCGTCGCCACGAACAGCAGCCCCGTCACCAGGAAGGCACCGACGGCCGCGGGCCAGCCCCCGTCGACCACGCCCGTGCCGACCAGCAGGGCCGCGCCCGGGGTCGACCAGGCGAGCGTGAGGGGGATGCGGTGCCACAGCGCCAGCCCGATGATGCCGGCCGCGAAGGCCAGTGTGACGGCGAGCAGCCCGGAGGCCGCCTCGCGCTCCGTCGCACCCACGGCCCGCAGCCCCGCCAGCAGCACGGCGAACGACGAGGTGAACCCGACGACGGCCGTCACGACGCCGGCGAGGACGGGGGCGGTCAGGGAGCGGTCGACGCTGGGCACGCGCGCACGGTACGCCTCGTTCCGTATACGGAACAACCCGGTTCCGTCATGATGTCCCGGTGGACGAGACCCGCGACCCCACCGCCGCCGCCGTCGGCGCCCGGGTGCGCGCGCTGCGGTCCGACCGCGGTCTCACCCTCAGCGCGCTCGCCCGTGCGGCGGGGATCGGCAAGGCCTCGCTCTCCGAGCTCGAGCAGGGGCGGCGGAACCCGACGCTCGCGACGCTGTACGCCGTGGCCGGACCCCTCGGCGTACCGCTCGTGGCGCTCCTCGGCGACGCGCCCGGCGCGGTCGTGGCGGACGCCGGCGACCCCGGCGACCCCGGGCTCGTCGCCCGCCTGCTCCACGTCGACCGGGATCCCGGGACGACGACGGAGGTCTACTGGATCGAGCTGCCGCCCGGCGGACGGCGCGCGTCCATCCCCCACGCCGGCGGCGCCGTCGAGCACGTGCTCGTCGTCCGCGGGTCCCTCGTCGTCACCGTCGACGGCGTCCCGACCACGCTCGGCCCGGGCGAGGCGCACGCCTGGCGGGCCGACGTCCCGCACGGGTACGCCGCGGGACCCGACGGCGCCGCGGGCGTCGACACCATCAGGACCGGCCGGAGCTGAGGGTCCCGCTCCGTCAGAGCAGGACCAGGTCGTCCCGGTGGACGACCTCCCGCTCGTACTCCGCGCCCAGGGCGGCGGCGAGCTCGGCGCTGGAGCGGCCCGCGAGCCGCGGGATCTCCTCGGCGTCGAAGTTGACCAGCCCGCGGGCGACCGCGACGCCGTCGGGCCCGACGAGGTCGACCGGGTCGCCCGCGTGGAAGGTGCCCTCGGAGCCGGTCACGCCGGCGGCGAGCAGCGAGGCGCGCCGGCCGAGCACGGCCCGCACCGCCCCCGCGTCGAGCAGCAGCGCGCCCTTGCCCTCGGTGGCGTGGCGCAGCCACAGCAGCCGCGTCGGGCGGCGGCGACCGGTGGCGTGGAAGAGCGTGCCGATCGGGTCGCCGGCGAGGGCCGCGGCCGCGTTGGGCGCCGACGTCAGCACGACGGGGATCCCGGCGCCCGTCGCGATCCGCGCCGCCTCGACCTTCGTCACCATCCCGCCCGTGCCCACCCCGGCGGAGCCGACCGACCCGATCTCGACCTCCGCGAGGTCCGCGTCGGAGCGCACGTCGGTGAGCAGCGAGGTGCCCGGCAGGGCGGGGTTGCCGTCGTAGAGCCCGTCCACGTCGGACAGCAGCACGAGCAGGTCCGCGTGCACGAGGTGCGCCACGAGCGCCGCCAGCCGGTCGTTGTCACCGAAGCGGATCTCCTGGGTGGCGACGGTGTCGTTCTCGTTGACGATCGGCAGCACCCCGAGCTCGAGGAGCTTGGCGAAGGTCTGGTGGGCGTTGCGGTAGTGCGAGCGCCGGACCACGTCGTCCACGGTGAGGAGCACCTGGCCCGTGGTGACGCCGTACGCCGCGAGCGCCGCCGTGTACTGCGCCACCAGCAGGCCCTGGCCCACCGACGCGGCGGCCTGCTGCGCGGCGAGGCCCTTCGGGCGGCGCTTGAGACCGAGCGGGGCGAGACCGGCGGCGATCGCGCCGGAGGAGACCAGCACGACCTCGACGCCGCGGGCTCGCACGGCGGCCAGCGCCGTCACCAGCGCCTGGAGACGCTCGGGCGCGATGCCGCCCTCCGCCGTCGTGAGCGAGGAGGAACCGACCTTGACGACGACGCGACGCGCCGCCGTCACCTCGGGCCGGCTCACCGCTCCTCGCTGCGGGACGGGTCGTCCTCGCTCCACCCCAGGTCCTCGGGCACGGGCTCGGCGTCCGGGTCGTCGGCTCCGCCGATCTCGTAGGACACCGGGCCGTCGACACGGCGGGCCACGTCGGCACGGGCCTCGCCCTCGGCGCGGTCCTCGAAGCCCTCGTCGATCGCGCGGCGACGCGCGGCCGCCGGCCGCTCCTCGGTGAAGCGCTGGTCCTCGCCGCGGCGCCCGAGCATCTCGGCGCCCGCGTCGATGCCCGGCTTGAAGTCGAAGACCACCGCGTTGTCGGGGTGGCCGATGAGCACCGTGTCGCCCTCGACCGCGCCCAGCTTGACCAGCTTCTCCTCGATGCCGAGCCGGTTGAGGCGGTCGGCGAGGAAGCCCACGGCCTCGTCGTTGCTGAAGTCGGTCTGCCGCACCCAGCGCTCGGGCTTCGTGCCGCGCACGCGCCAGCCCTCGCCCGTCTCCGTGACGGTGAACTCGTCGCCGCCGTCGGCACCGCCCGGGCGCAGCACGATCCGCGTGGCCTCGACGACGGGACGCGCCGCACGCGCGTCCTGCACGATCCGGGCCATCGCGAAGGTCAGCTCGCGCACGCCCGCGCCCGACGCCGCCGAGACGAGGTGGACGTCGAGCCCCCGGGCCACGAGGTCCTCCACCACCATGTCGGCGATGTCGGAGCCGTCGGGCACGTCGACCTTGTTGAGCGCGACCAGCCGGGGCCGGTCCTCGAGCCCGCCGTAGCGCGCCAGCTCGTTCTCGATCACGTCGAGGTCGTCCACCGGGTTGCGGCCCGGCTCGATGCTGGCCGTGTCGATGACGTGCACCAGCGCGGCGCACCGCTCGATGTGGCGGAGGAAGTCGTGGCCGAGACCGCGTCCCTCGCTGGCGCCCTCGATGAGGCCCGGCACGTCGGCCACGGTGAACACGGTGTCCCCCGCGGTGACGACGCCGAGGTTGGGCACGAGGGTCGTGAACGGGTAGTCGGCGATCTTCGGCCGCGCCCGCGACATGGCGGCGATGAGCGAGGACTTGCCGGCGCTCGGGAAGCCGACGAGACCGATGTCGGCCACGACCTTCAGCTCGAGGCTGATCGTCAGCTCGTCACCGGGCTCGCCGAGCAGCGCGAAGCCCGGGGCCTTGCGCTTCGCCGAGGCGAGGGCCGCGTTGCCGAGGCCGCCCCGGCCGCCCTGGGCGATGACCATCTCGGTGCCGGCGCCGACCATGTCGGCGAGCAGCTCGCCGTCCTCGCCGCGCACGACGGTGCCGTCCGGCACCGGGAGCACCAGGTCGCCGCCGTGGGCGCCGTTGCGGTGCGCGCCGGCGCCGTGACCGCCGTGCTCGGCGCGGCGCTTCGGGCTGTGGTGGTAGTCGAGCAGCGTCGTCACGCCGGGGTCGACGCGCAGGATGACCGAGCCGCCCGGACCGCCGTTGCCGCCGTCGGGGCCGCCGAGGGGCTTGAACTTCTCGCGGTGCACCGAGGCGACGCCGTTGCCGCCCCGGCCCGCCGCCACGTGGAGGGTGACGCGGTCGACGAAGGTGGGGACGGCCATGGGTGCTCCTCGATGAGCCGCCGCAGACGGCGGCGGACGGGTGGTGCCAGAAAAGAGGAAGGGCGCCCCGTGACCGGGACGCCCTTCACTCGGATGCTGCGGGGTGGGTGAGCGTCAGCTCACTCGCCCGGGACGATGTTCACGACACGACGGCCGCGGCGCGTGCCGAACTCGACCTTGCCCGCCGCGAGGGCGAACAGCGTGTCGTCGCCACCACGGCCGACGTCGTTGCCCGGGTGGAAGTGCGTGCCGCGCTGGCGGACGATGATCTCGCCGGCGTTGACGAGCTGGCCGCCGTAGCGCTTGACGCCCAGACGCTGCGCGTTGGAGTCGCGACCGTTCTTGGTGGACGCGGCGCCCTTCTTGTGTGCCATGAGTTCAGTCCTTCGGTGGAGGAGAGCGGTGGGGGCTCGGGTCGCTCAGAGCGAGATGCCGGTGACCTTGACCTGGGTGTACTTCTGACGGTGACCCTGGCGCTTCTTGTAGCCGGTCTTGTTCTTGTACTTCTGGATGATGATCTTCGGGCCCTTGGTGGCACCGACGACCTCGGCCGTCACGGAGGCCTTGTCCAGACCGGTCGACGACACGGTCTCGCCGTCGACGACCAGCACCACCGGCAGGGTCAGCGACTCGCCGACCGCGACCTCGGTCTTGTCGATCTCGATGACGTCGCCGACGGCAACCTTCTGCTGCTTGGCGCCTGCGCGCACGATCGCGTACACCGCGGTCTCCTTCGTCATTGCTTCTTCACGCTTCTGTCTGCTGGTGCACCGCACAGCGCGACCTCCGGAGGACCCGGGAGCCGTACGCCTAGGGCGGCGCCACGCAGAGAACGGTGCGCAGCGAGCACACCGAGGGTCGATACTACGGAAGCCACGCCGCTTCGGCAAAACGGTGCGGCCGGGCCTCCGGTGACGCAGGTGCCATCCTCCCCCACGCCGGCGCCGACGGCCAATCCGGGGTCACGACCGCAGGTGCTCCGCCACCAGCGCGTGGTAGCCCGGCGGCTCGAGCAGGAACGAGTCGTGGCCCCAGGGCGAGGCGAGCTCGTGGTGCGCGACGTCCAGCCCCGCCGCGGCCAGCTCGTCGACGACGAACCGCGAGTGCGACGTGCCGAACCGCCAGTCCGAGTCGAAGCTGATGGCCAGGACCCGCGGGTCGCCCGACGCGACGGCCTTCGCGAACGCCGGGTCGGCGAACGGGTCGAACCGGTCGAGCAGCCGCGTCAGCACGAGGTAGGAGTTCGCGTCGAAGCGCCGCACGAACGCGTCCCCCTGGTGCTGGAGGTAGCCCTCGATCCCGGCGCGCCCGTACTTCTCCTCCAGCCCCTGCGCCGAGACGTACGTGATGTGGGCCATCATCCGCGCCACCTTCAGCCCCCGGGCGGGCACGACGCCGTGCTCGGCGTACCGCCCGCCGTGGAAGTCCGGGTCGGCGGTGATGGCCTCCCGCGCGACGGAGGAGAACCCGATGTTCTCGGCCGTCAGCCGCGCCGTGGCGGCGACGAGGACGGCCCGCTGCAGCCGCTCCGGCTCCTCGGCCAGCCACTGGAGCACCTGCATGCCACCGAGGGAGCCACCGACCCCCGCGTGGACCGCACCGATCCCCAGGTGGTCGAGGAGCCGGCGGTGCACGGCGACGAGGTCCGCGACGTGCAGCTCGGGGAAGTCCGGGCCGTGGGCCCGGCCGGTCGCGGGATCGACGGACGACGGCCCGGTCGTGCCGCGGCACCCGCCGAGGATGTTGGGGCACACGACGAAGAACCGGTCGGTGTCGATCGCGCGGCCCGGTCCGATGAGGTTGTCCCACCACCCCCGGCGGGCCGGGTCGCCGTGGTGGCCGGCCGCGTGGGCGTCGCCGGTGAGGGCGTGCGCGACGAGCACGACGTTGTCGCGGGCGGCGGCGAGCTCGCCGTACGTCTCGTAGGCCACCTCGACGTGCCGCAGCACGCCGCCGCCGGTCAGCCGGAGCGGGTGCTCCGGCGTCGCGACGACGGCGTGCCGCGTGGCGACGAGGCCGAGGCCCGGTCCTCGGCTCACTTCACCTGGGCGAGCGCCTGGTCGAGGTCGGCGATGAGGTCCTCCACGTTCTCGATGCCGATCGAGAGCCGCACGAGGTCCTCCGGCACGCCCGCCGCCTCGAGCTCCTCGGGGGTGAGCTGGCTGTGGGTGGTGGTCGCGTTGTGGATCGCCAGCGACTTCGCGTCACCGATGTTGGCGAGGTGGCTGAACAGCTCGAGCGCCTCGACGAAGCGCTTGCCGCCGTCACGCCCCGACTTCACGCCGAAGCTGACGAGACCGCCGTACCCCTTGCCCGTGAAGATCCGGTCCGCGACCTCCTTCGAGGGGTCGCCCTCGAGGCCCGGGTAGCTGACCCAGGCCACCGCCTCGTGGTCCTGCAGGTGCCGCGCCACCGCGAGGGCGTTGGCGCTGTGGCGCTCGAGGCGCAGGTGCAGCGTCTCCAGGCCCTGGAGGAACAGCCACGAGTTGAGGGGGGCGACCGCCGCGCCCGTGTTCCGCAGCAGCACCGTGCGCGCCCGGATGATGTAGGCCAGGTTGCCGACGGCCTCGGTCCAGACGACACCGTGGTACGCCGCGTCCGGCTGCGTGAGGCCGGGGAATCGCTCGGCGTGCGCCGCCCAGTCGAAGGTGCCGGCGTCGACGATGACCCCGCCGACGGAGGTGCCGTGGCCGCCGATGTACTTCGTCGCCGAGTGCACCGAGACGTCCGCGCCGTGGTCGAAGACCCGCGCGAGGTACGGCGTCGGGGTGGTGTTGTCCACGACGAGCGGCAGGCCGTGGTCGTGCGCGGCGTCGGCCCAGGCGCGCACGTCGACGACGTTGAGGCGCGGGTTGCCGATCGTCTCGGCGAAGACGAGCTTGGTCCTCGCGTCGACGTGCTGGGCCAGCTCCTCCGGCTTGTCGGCGTCCACGAAGCGCACCTCGATGCCGAACTGCGGGAGCGTGTGGGCGAAGAGCGCGTAGGTGCCGCCGTACAGGGTCGAGAGCGCCACGATGTTGTCGCCCGCGTAGGTCAGGTTGAGCACCGCGTAGGTGATCGCCGCCGAGCCCGAGGCCACGGCGAGCGCGCCGACGCCGCCCTCGAGCTGGGTGATCCGGTCCTCGAACACCGACTGCGTCGGGTTCATGATCCGCGTGTAGATGTTGCCGGGGACCGACAGGTTGAACAGGTTCGCGGCGTGCTCGGTGTCGTCGAAGACGTAGGACGTCGTCTGGTAGATCGGCACCGCCCGCGCGTTGGTCGCGGGGTCCGGCTCCTCCTGCCCGGCGTGGACGGCGAGGGTCTCGGGACGGTAGGTCATGGCTGCACCTTTCGGGAGGGCCGCTGCTCTGCGGCGTCCGGCAATGTGCACCAAGTTAATGACGTTTGTCAGCCCGTCTCCGGGGTGCCCACCCAGCGAAACGGCCTTGACGCAGTCGTGGCCCCAGCGCAGCGTTTTCCGCTGCGCTGGGGCCTTGACTCGGGGAGGGGGTCAGTCCTCGGTGGTCGTCGGGGGTGCGACCGGCTGCCGGGTGCGCGTGACCACGGTGACGGCCGGAGCCGACGGCGCGGACACCGGTGCCGCGGCCTCCTCCGCGGGATCGACGGTCAGCACGACCGCCTCCCGCGTCGTCACCACGGTCGCCCGACGCGTCGTGCGCTGGACCGAGCGCACCACGGGCTGCTCGGGCTCGGGCTGCTCGGGCTGCTCCGCCTCGGGCGCGGACAGCTCGACCGGCTCCACCGCCGCGGCGGTCTCCTCGGCGGGCTCGTCGACCACGGGCTCGTCGACCACGGGCTCGTCGACCACGGGCGCGGCGTGGCCGGAGGCCGCGGCGATGCGCGCGACCGCGGCGATCTCGGCCGGGTTCGGCTTCGCCACCGGGGCCGGCGTCGGGGCCGGGGAGGCGTCACCGTCGCCGCGGCCGCGTCCACGGCGACGACCCGAGCGGCGCTCGCCGTCGCCCTGGTCACCGCCGCCGTTGCCACCGCCGTTGCCACGACCGCCACCGTTGCCGCCACCATTGCCGCCGCCGTTGCCGCCGCCGTTCCCGCCGCCCTTGGGCTCGATCGGGTGGTCGTGCAGCACGATGCCGCGGCCCTGGCAGTGGGTGCAGTTCTCGCTGAAGGCCTCGACGAGGCCCGTGCCGATCCGCTTGCGGGTCATCTGCACGAGGCCGAGCGAGGTCACCTCGGCGACCTGGTGGCGGGTGCGGTCGCGCCCCAGGCACTCGACGAGGCGGCGCAGCACGAGGTCGCGGTTGCTCTCGAGCACCATGTCGATGAAGTCGATGACGATGATGCCGCCGATGTCGCGGAGGCGGAGCTGGCGCACCATCTCCTCGGCTGCCTCGAGGTTGTTCTTGGTGACGGTCTCCTCGAGGTTGCCGCCGGAGCCGGTGAACTTGCCGGTGTTGACGTCGACGACCGTCATCGCCTCGGTGCGGTCGATGACGAGCGAGCCGCCGGAGGGCAGCCAGACCTTGCGGTCGAGACCCTTCGCGATCTGCTCGTCGATGCGGTAGCGCTCGAAGACGTCCTTGCTGATGTTGGCCGTCGGGTCGGGCACGTGGCGCTCGAGCCGCTCGGCCAGGTCGGGGGCGACCTGGTCGACGTAGGTCGACACGGTCTGCCAGGCGTCCTCGCCCTCGATGACGAGCTTGGCGAAGTCCTCCGTGAAGAGGTCCCGGACCACCTTGAGGGTGAGGTCGGGCTCGCCGTAGAGCAGCTGCGGGGCGCCGCCCTTGCCGGACGCCTTCGCCTCGATCTCCTCCCAGCGCGCCTTGAGCCGCTCGACGTCGCGGGTCAGCTCCTCCTCCGTGGCGCCCTCGGCGGCCGTGCGCACGATGACCCCGGCGCTCGGCGGGACGATCTCCTTGAGCAGCGCCTTGAGCCGGGCGCGCTCGGTGTCGGGCAGCTTGCGCGAGATGCCGCTCGTGGTGCCGTCCGGCACGTAGACGAGGAACCGGCCCGCGAGGCTGACCTGGCTGGTGAGCCGGGCGCCCTTGTGGCCGACCGGGTCCTTCGTGACCTGCACGAGGACGGTCTGGCCCGACGAGAGGACCGACTCGATCTTGCGCGGCTGGCCGTCCTTGTGGCCGAGGCTCGACCAGTTGACCTCACCGGCGTACAGCACCGCGTTGCGGCCCTTGCCGATGTCGATGAACGCCGCCTCCATCGAGGGGAGCACGTTCTGCACCCGGCCGACGTAGACGTTGCCGATGAGCGACGTCTGCGACTCGCGGGCCACGTAGTGCTCGACGAGCACCTTGTCCTCGAGCACGGCGATCTGGGTCAGGTCCTCCTTCTGGCGGACGACCATGACCCGCTCGACGGACTCCCGGCGGGCGAGGAACTCGGCCTCGCTCGCGATCGGGGCGCGACGGCGACCGGCCTCGCGGCCCTCGCGGCGGCGCTGCTTCTTCGCCTCGAGGCGCGTGGAGCCCGAGACCGCGGTGATCTCGTCCTCGATCGACCGGCCCTGGCGCACCTTCGTGACGGTGTTGTCCGGGTCGTCGTTCGTCCCGCTGGACGCGTCGCC